>CAZPUD010000305.1:0-4604 GCA_964589115.1 uncultured candidatus Brocadiaceae bacterium
TGAATTTGATTGGTTATCAAAAAGAGCTTTGTGAAGATTGTTTAAATATTTTAAGTAAAATGAGAGTAGAAGCTTCAAAACTATTGAATCTTTGTGCAAGTAATCCCCTCTTATTGCAGTTAGGCAACACCATAAAAAAACATATGGATATATTATATTCGGAATTTGAGTCACACCCTTATCCTGATGAAAAGATACTGTTATCCAAAATTAACAATTTAAGTGTGCTCTTGAATGCCTTCAAGAGTGAAAACTATAAGAATATTATTGTGTTGCAGGATTCTTTTGAAAATGTGATCAGATCTACCTTTTTAACAATAGTAGTTGTCTTCTTAATTACGGTAATTTGTGGTATCTTTTTGAGTATCAATATTGCTTCTTCGATTACAAATCCTTTAGGGAAATTAATGGCTGCCGCTCATAATGTCAGAAATAGAAATTTCTTCGTTAGGGTGAATGTCAATACTTATGATGAAATTGGTACACTTTCCAGGTCTTTTAACAAAATGATAGCTGCTCTCGATGTGGATCAAAAGAAGATTAAAGAATACAACAGAAGCCTGGAATTGAAAAATACTGAATTGAAAAATCTTTCACACAAATTGTTTTCAGCACAAGAGGATGAACGTAAACGTTTATCGCAGGTACTGCATGAAGAGATCGGACAGTCGTTATCAGCATTAAAAATCAATATGAAACTTCTTGAGCATTATAACAAGAATTCAAAGGCTTTTTTTGACCAAGGTACTGAATTCCATTCTTGTTTGGAAGATTGCAGGAAGATAGTGGATATGACGTTCGGAAGTTTAAAAAGCCTGACGTTCAACCTCAAATATAACATCCTTGATAAATTAGGGATACTGGCGGCAACGAACAACTTTATTGAACAAATTTCAAAGAGATTGCCCATAAGAATTATTTCATCAATTGATGTAAAAGAGGAGAGTATTCCAGAGGGTGTGAAATTATATCTATTCCGAATTTTAAGCGAGGCAATTACAAATATTATAAAGCATGCAAATGCTACCTTAATAAGGCTTGAATTTGTTTCAGAAAAGAATAGTATTTTTTTGAGAATCATGGATAATGGCCGTGGTTTCAATGTTGATGATGTATTAATGAAAGGAGTTGATGAATTTAAGATGGGTATAACTACTATTAAAGAATTGACCAATATTATGAAAGGAAGCTTTCAGATTATGTCAAAAATTTCAAAGGGGACGAGTCTCGTTATTAAAGTACCCTGTTTAACAAATTAGTGATAAAAACATATGAGGTATTAGACAATGAGAAAGATAAGGATTCTGCTCATAGAAGACCATCATATAGTAAGACAGGGGATTAAACAACTTTTAAAACTATATGATAATTATGACATTGTAGGTGATGTAAGTGACGGAATTAGTGCTTTAGAAGAGACAAGAAAATTATTGCCAGATGTGGTTATTTTAGATCTTTCCCTTCCCAAGATCAATGGTATTGAGGTGGCTAAACAAATACGTAAAATTAATCCTGAAACCAAAATAATAGTTCTGACAATGTATGAGAGTAAAGAATTTATTACAAGAATGCTTGACATTGGTGTTTCCGCCTATCTTAACAAAGAATCAACCGATACTGATTTGATAACTGCAATCGAAACAACGACTAAAGGGCAGGTTTTTCTGAGTCCTTCCGTTTCCAAGGTTTTAGTTGAAAAGTTAGTGGGTAATAAAATTAATGCGCACATCTCTGAAGATGATAAAGAATTATATAGTAAACTTACAGAACGGGAGAAGACTATTTTATATATGGTAGCGGAAGGATATTGCAGTAAAGAAATTGCAAAATATCTTTCGATCAGTATTAATACAATAAACAACCATCGAACTAGTATTATGAAAAAACTCAATATCCACGATGCTGTAGGATTAACGAAATATGCTATAAAAATGGGCTTATTAACGAATGTAGAAAATAAAGAAAAGGTAACTATTTAACCAGAATTAAGTTTTGCCATTTGTAAGGCCAGAGTCTGAAATTTACATCAAAAATAATAAATTAATTTATTATGTTTTATTTTAAGGGTATGCTTTTTAAAAAAGATAAATTATTTCTGATTTCATTTTTAATTATACTAAATAGTCTCTTTTTTAGTATGAAAGAAGTTAAGGCAACCGGTGAAATGATCTTAAGGGACGGTAACAGCTTTGTTAAAATAAAAGAATTAAATAAGAGATCTAAGGCAATTTATGGAGAACTCGATCATCCGTATAGTTTTTCAGAACATGAAATTATAAATTCATTGTCTGACATTTCTTTTCAAAAAAAGGGTATTTTTGCCCCGGGAAAAACTGAACATGTCTTTTCCAGGGCCGATCTTGAGCAGGTATTGGCTCCACTTTTAGTTGAAGGTTTTGCACGAGTAAATCCTACGCAGTATTTATTGGTTTATAACTCGTTGACCAGATCTTTTTTAAAAAACAAACACAACTATTTTTGTATGTTTGTAATGAATCATAATTTATATATACTTTTTGGCCGCATTCATCAGGATTTAACACACCCATATTTCGACGAAGAAAATATTGTAAAAAACGGTATTGAATTTGAGAATCCCATGGACGAAAAAAAGCCAGGGTTATGGAAATTAGTTCCATCTTCTGGGCAATATTTAAAATCAGATCAAGAATATATTTTAGTGATTCCAATAAATGAAAATAAAAAAGACCCTTTGATTAGTAAGGACGATAAAAATAGATATACACCAAACGCTCTACGAAAAAAATCAAATGATAAGGGCAATGTAATCGATAATATAGAGGATAGCAAAATCCCTGTTAATACGGATAGCAAAACAGAGGATAGTGTATCATATTCATTAAAGGAACAGTTAAAACTTTTAAAGAGTTTATTAAATGAAGAACTTATTTCCAATGAGAATTACGAAAGGAAAAAAAATGAACTATTAGATGAATATTTTGGAGTTCTAGGAAATTAAGATGATATAAGGGCTATATAATTTTATTAATATTTTTCTCTACAGTTTGGGTTCTACTTCGCAAGATTTTATTTTGAACCAGCGCTTTCCAGGATGGCATCTACCAGCCCGGGGATAGTGTATTCCCTGGCTTTAATTGAAACATGGAGTCCCATCTCCTCAGCGGTTTGAGTGGTAATAGGACCGATACTGGCATACTGGACGTGTCCGTTTAAACCTGCAATGTTTTTTTCGCCGATGATCTGGACAAAGTTTCTTACGGTAGACGAGCTGGTAAAGGTAACGATGTGGACTTCTCCGTTTTTGATCTTTTCAAGAAGGTTAATATCCCTTGGCTGTGCCATGATAGTTTTGTAAGCCACCAGATCGGTAACCTCTCCCCCCAATTTCCGAAGCTCATCGGGCAGGAAGCTCCTGGCAATGTCTGCCCTTGGCAGCAGGAATTTTTCACCTTTTATCGCTGTTACCTTTTTAAGCTCTTCTACTACAGACTCAGCAACGAATTTGGGTGGCCGGCAGTCGACCCTTATATGGTACTTTTCAATACCACTCTCTGTAGCGGGTCCGATAGCACACAGTTTAATGCCTTTAAGGTCCCGGATATCTCTTCCCAGCTCGAACAGGCGTTGAAAGAATGCGTCTACACCGTTGATACTTGTGAATACAAGCCAGTTGTAGGAATGGATATTGCTTATGGATTCATCGAGGGGTTGTATGGTATCCGGTTTTGCAATTTCAATAGTGGGAAATTCAATAACGTTGGCGCCCCATTCATATAGCTGATCTGCAAATTCGCTGGCCTGATCTCTCGAACGCGTTACGACGATTGTCTTTCCGAATAAGGGTTTGGTTTCAAACCAGTTTAGCTGATCTCTGAGTTTTACAACTTCACCAACTATGGTTATTGCCGGGGGCTTTATATCTTTGGCTTTTTGTACAATAGTATCCAGCGTTCCAACTACGGTCTTTTGCCGGGAAGTGGTTCCCCATCTGATCACAGCAACGGGTGTATCCTTGTGACGGCCGTGTTTTATGAGTTGTCCGGTAATATAGGGGAGATTCCTGATTCCCATATAGAAAGTGAGCGTACCGATACCTGTGCTGATCTTTGCCCAGTCAATTGAGCTTTCATCTTTGGTGGGGTCTTCATGTCCTGTGATCAATCCAAAGGTTGAAGTAAAATTGCGATGGGTGACGGGTATACCTGCATAGTTAGGGGTAGCGATGGCTGCTGTAATGCCTGGAACCACCTCAAAGGGTATATGACGCTCACGGAGCACCAGGGCCTCTTCTCCACCACGCCCGAAAACGTAAGGATCGCCGCCCTTTAATCGGGTTACTATTTTATCCTCAAGCGCTTTTTTCACAATAAGTTCGTTAATTTCTTCCTGCTCGAGTGTATGTGCACCTCCCTGCTTTCCGACGTAGATCAATTCTGCATCTGTTTTAGCGGCTTTGAGGAGATCGACATTTACCAGATAATCATAGATAATTACATCGGCCTTTTTAATACAATCCATGCCTTTTATGGTAATAAGCCGTGGGTCACCCGGACCTGCGCCCACAAGGTATACGATGCTGCGTTTCATCAATAGAACCTTTCGTATATTTGATTGTTTTCATG
>CAZPUD010000306.1:0-4602 GCA_964589115.1 uncultured candidatus Brocadiaceae bacterium
CTGAAGGTACTCTTTTAGCCGCAAAAGATATATTCGGTGAGATGCTTAAGTCATATCTGGAACTCAAAAAAGACCTCTCGAGATTAGAGAAATCAAAAAAGGAAATGGAAACCCTTGTAGAAGTAGGAAAGGCAATCAACTCGGTGTTGGACATGGATAAACTCCTCAACTTAATTATGGACATGGTAATTAAGGTAGTAGGTGCTGAACGTGGGTTTCTCATGTTAAAAGATAAAGAAACCGGCGAACTGATATTTAAAGTCGCCAGAAACATGGAAGAAGAACTGAAGGATGCATCATTATTTACCATCAGCAGCGGGATCGTAAGCCGTGTGGCAAGGGATGGAAAGGCAATCCTCTCAACAGATGCACAGGCTGATGAGCGGTTCTTCGCCCAGGCAAGCATAATGGACCATAACCTGCGTTCATTAATGTGTGTTCCCTTGAAGATAAAAGAGGACGTCATTGGCATTATTTACGTAGACAACCGGCTGGTTATCGGTGCATTTACCGGGGAAACAATCGAACTCCTATCGACCTTCGCAAACCAGGCTGCAATTTCTATTGAAAACGCACGTTTGTATGAAAACGTAGTAAATGAAACAAAGGTTAGAACAAACCTCCAGCGTTATCTCTCACCTAATGTAGTCAATGACATCATCAACAAAAAGGAGAAGATTGCACTGGGAGGTGAACGGGTGGAATGCAGTATTTTATTTGCTGATATTTGTGGTTTTACCTCAATATCTGAACGAATTTCCCCGGAAAGTATTGTTAAGATGCTCAATGAGTACTTCTCAGCCATGGCTAAAATAATATTTGACTACGAAGGGACTCTTGATAAGTTTATCGGGGATGCTATTATGGCTGTCTTTGGTACACCGGTTTTTTCTCCCTATTCTGCACAGAATGCCGTAATGGCTGCAGTCGACATGCTCAAAAAACTTGAAGAACTTCATGAAAAATGGAAGTCCGAGGGCAGCCCGGCATTCAAGATCAGAATCGGAATCAATACAGGAGAAGTCGTTGCCGGGAACGTCGGCTCTCCGGATAAGATGGACTATACAATCATAGGAGATAACGTCAATGTAGCGTCGAGAATTGAATCAAATGCCAGACCCATGACAATCCTGATCAGCGATTCAACATACATGAAGGTCAGGGATATTATTACGGCAAAAGAAATGGAACCCATTATGGTAAAAGGGAAATCTATCCCAATCAAGACCTATGAAGTAATAAGTGCTCAGGCAATAAAGGAAGAAAAATCACCGTCCAATAGAAGGAGGTTTCCACGGAAAAATATCTCTATTTTTGCAACATTCAAGACCTCTACCAATTCCAGGACCAATCAATGTATCATCCAGAACATCAGCCAGGGTGGACTTCTTATCAACTCCCGCGTGGAAATACCTGTTGGTGAGAAGATTTTTCTCGACTTTACCCTTCCAAATGATATTACATTAAACGGTATCAGCGGAAGGATCGTTCAGTCCAGCCCCATAAAAGACAAGCAATCGTCTATCTACTATAAAACAGGAATCGAGTTTATCTCCCTCAGTACCGCACATCTTGAGAACATCCGTCACTTTATCACTTAGAGCAGTGCAGCCGCCAGGAAGAGAGATTTGCAGTAGAAGTGGAGTGTTAGCATTGTGTTATATTTATCCATTACTCCAGTTCTCAAATACGGTTTCCGTTGCCCGGTTCCCGTTTTCCGTATCACGGGAAACGGGTCACGGATCACGGGTAACGGAATAGGCTCCTTAGCAGCATGCAAGAACCGACATCCCGATACCGGTAGAAACTGCTGTTGTTGTGATGCCTACCTTAAAAAAATCCCAGAACCCTACATGTACATATTCTTTCGAAAGCTCTAAAACAATCATGTTGGCAACAGAACCCATTATCGTCAAATTACCGGCAAAGGTACTGCTCATAGCAAGAACGTACCACATGGTCTTTGGATCAAGAAACTTCTCAATCCATGCTGCCGATAACAATACAAAAGGCACATTTGAGACGAGATTAGATGCAATTACAGAAAAAATACTAAAGTTAATGATTTGACCGGATATAGTATTTCCCATATAGGGTTCTACTGCATTATGCGCCATAGCTAAAAGACCGGCCTTATTTATACCACCTACAACAATAAATAATCCGCTGAAAAATAACAGCAGCGTCCAGTCAACCTTTTCCATAGCATGCTGCGGCTTTATTCCCGATATAATGATTAAGGCAAGTCCGCCTGTTATAGCAGATAACGGAAGGTTGCCGGTAAAGATAAATCCCAAAAGAATACAAAAAAGGATACTAAGGGATTTTATGGTAAGTTTCCCATCAAGCTCGGGTTTTATCAGTGCAATTGAATCGAACCTTTTAAAGTTAATATCTTTTCTGAAGAATAAGTAAATGATGAACACGTTTACTGCAAGGCTGAGTATCCCTATAGGCAAAAGGCGCAATGTAAAATCTAAATATGGTATTTTTGAAAAGATGCCGACAAGCATATTTTGTGGATTACCAGTCAGAGTAACAACACTTCCGATATTAGATGAGGTAGCCAGGGCTATGAGGTAAGGAACAGGATTCAGTTTTGTTTGATATAAAGCGAGGATAAGAAGAGGAGTAAACATCAGACAAATAGTATCGTTGACAAAGAGGGCGGACAAAATCCCGCTCGAAAACGATACAAAACAGAGCAGAAGAAAAGAGTTCTTAGCATGGGCAATCAGAAAATAAGAAAGGTATTTGAAACAATTTGATATCTTAAGGTAGGCAATAATGAGCATCATCCCTAATAGCAGGAGGATAGTATTAAAATCAATAGACCTGTATGCCTCGTCCAGTGTTAATACACCGGTTATTACCATTAATACGGCACCCAGCAATGCACCCGATGGTCTGTCCAGTGCATGCCATTTCATCTTTTGTGCAGAGATGATGATATAGGTAAATACGAAGATAAGTAAAGACTTAATAAGCAATTTTTCTTATTTCTTTCACTCGTCTTAATAAGACTATGGAGAAAATAATCCTCAAACACGATGAAATGGCAAAGAGGGTAAGTAGTTGATATCCAAATAAAGGAGGTATGTGGGTTGCAAGAAAACCTCCGAGTAAGTTGCCGGCGCAAATCGCTATACCACTGAAGGTGTTAAAGTACGATATGCAGCGGGTTCGCTTTTCAGGTATCACAGAATCATAAATAAAATTGGAAGAACAAAGATTAAACCCCGCCCAGAATATGCCTGCCAATATTTGAATTCCAATCAGAAAATATACGTTTCTTGAGAGAAGCCAAAAGGCTGGCAGTATGGACACAACAAGGCTGCATATACTGATAATTTTCCTGTTCCCAATGGAATCTGCACGCCGTCCCCAGTAGCTTACCGCTAAAATGCTGGCAAGCGGAACAACGGTTGTAACTATTGTAAAAGTAATATAAGAAAATCCCAGATCGCGGAGCATAAATACAGAAAAAAAGGGAGAGGCTATAAATACCGCAAAATTAAAAAAACTATGAAAAATCACATATTTCCCAAAATTTCCAATATTTAATCTTCCGATGAACTCTCCAAACGAAAAATAATGTTCCTGCCTTATTTTTAAGGCCGGTTCATGCATCTTATTGAGGAAATAGCATGAAATGTATCTTGATACCATTGCAAGAAGAAATATTATTGTGAAACCAATAAAATGTTGTTTCTGAAATAACTGCAAAATATAACCGGCCAGAAACGCACTGATCACCGTTACCATACCAACAAGCCTTCCCCGTTTACTGAAAAAAGCCCCTCTCTTTCTCTCAGGGACAAGATTCGCCATAAGTGATCCCCATGCAGGATGGGCAAAAGATACGAACAATACATACAGCGTATAGAAGCATATAAGCGAATTGACCTGAAAGAATTGCGGCAAGTAAGGAATCATCGCAATGGGAAATAACATAAAGGATTGAAAGAATACCGAAAGAACTATGATTTTCTTCCTGCTCCCAAGTCGTTCGGTGAGGTCGGCAGCCTTGAGTTGAACAAGTGAAGGGACTAAATGGGCAAATGAGCTTAAAAACCCGATTTGAAGATTTGTAGCGCCAAGTGCAACGGCAAAAGGGTTTATATAATTATCCCCTAATCCGGTTGTTGCCGCAAAGGCAACGCCGTCCTTTAGGGAGAAATTAAGGCTTTTCCTAACAGCAATTTTTTCCTGCTGTTTATTACTGACGGGACCAGAGGACATCTATAGTACTTCTCGGTATTTTTACACTTTTAAATAGCTCTTAATTTTATCAGTAATTTTAAACCTTTCAAGGAAATTTAGCTATTAGCTGTCAGCTATCAGCAATTCTAATTTTAGGATGGCACTGACAAACTTTGTTTGCCAGTGTGGTATTTTTTCCATACCCCTGTATACATTCAAACAACCTACTTTTATCTGTTGTGGAAATGTAGGGCAAGGCTTTAGCCTTGCTTCTACGGCAGAATAACTGCACGGGGATGGCAGCCCTAAAGGGTTGTCTTACAACAAAACATTGAATTTCCTAAGCATTAAATTAGGCTGCCTTTGGCAGCGACTAAGGTTGGTTCAATCTTGTAGATT
>CAZPUD010000307.1:0-4592 GCA_964589115.1 uncultured candidatus Brocadiaceae bacterium
CGATATACAAAGGTCCGTTTCTGCCGTCAAATACCAAATATTTATGGACAACCTCCATCCGTGAGCGTTTGAGGAATAAATTCACGAAAAGTATTGTTACGATAGGCAATTACCTTGAACTTCAAGGACAATGGCAGTGTGCGGCTGAACATTATCAAAAAGCGATTGAAACGGAAGAGCTCATTGAGGAATTTTACCGGCGTCTCATGGTATGCCATTGCCGCCTTGGGCAAAAATCCGAGGCGGTGAAAGTTTATAATCGTTGCCGTGCTATGGTATATACTCCCTTTGGAATTACACCTTCACCTGAAATGGAAGTCCTGTATAACGATTTAGTGCGAAAATGATCCAACCGCACGTAACAATTTAGTAGCGCCGATCCCTTGTGGTCGGCATATGGCTGGGGATAACCCCATAAGCGCTAAATTGTTTTTGATATTTTTTTCCTTGTCTGCCGTCAGACAGGAAGGAGTCAAATATCGAATATCGAACAAGGAATATTGAATATTGAAGGATAAGAGAATATTTGATCTTGAAGAACGCTTAATAGGTTTCGCCGTAAGAATTATTCGTACATAGGATAAAAAAAACCTCATAATTCGAAATTCCTTGTTCGATATTCGTTATTCATTACACGGTTAAATAAATCCATATTTTAACTTAGCACTTACGGGGATAAACCCCGTTAGATATAGTGTTATCGTAAATAATGTAACTTTGAAAATATCAGTGAATTTTCATTAGGTCTCCTGTTCGATACCTGTTATCTATAGCATCCAACAGATGAAACCGAACAGAATATGACGAAAGTTGAGTCTTTGGTTGAATGCAGGTGTATGGAACATACGGAATCCTTAAAATGTCATTGCGAGGGTCTTTTCCGAAGCAATCTCTGACTTTGAGATTGCTTCGGAAAAGACCCTCGCAATGACCAGAGTGGTAGTCTTTCGTAAGTTGAGGATATGTTCGGTTTCATCCTTTGGATACTATAACGGGGCAAACCACCCGCGCTACTGTTTCGTGCTATTTTTAATGGCAACCTTTGACACTGATCTTTGATGAAACATTCAAACCTCCATGTGCAAGTTAGTCTTTTTCTTATTTCCGCATTGACAGCGGTGACTCCCCTATCATTATCAACTCCCCTCTGCGCATTGGAATTTAAAACCCCTCAGGGCGCTGTCACCGGTAGTTTTGATACCACCATTTCAACCGGGGCTGCATGGCGTGTGGAAAAGCGTGATGAAGACCTCGTCGGTATTTTCAACGGCGGCAACGCCCCTCACGTCAATGGTGACGACGGCAACCTCAACTACGAGAGGGGTTTCATATCACAGGTCTCTAAAGTTATCCATGAACTCGAACTGAATTATCAGAATTTCACTTTCTTTGGAAGAGTGAACTATTTTTATGATGCCGTGAATGCAAATAAAGATGAGTTATCAAGCGATGCCAGGGAACAGATAGGCGCTGACGTGGATATCCTTGACGTGTATATCAAAGGCTATTTTGATATTAACGACCACCGCCTTAATGTGCGTCTGGGTAATCAGGTATTAAGCTGGGGTGAAAGTACTTTTATCCAGAATGGTATTAATATTATCAACCCCGTGGATGTATCAAAACTTCGTTCACCAGGTTCGGAACTGCGTGATGCGCTCATTCCCCTTCCCATGATTTCTGCTGCTTTTGATGTAACAAAAAATGTGACCGTTGAGGGGTTTTATCAGTTTGCTTATAAAAGCATTGAAATAGACCCACCGGGTACATATTTCAGCACAAGCGACATTGTGGGCGACGGCGGGGAAATACTGTGGCTCGGTCCTGAAGGAATGCCAGGAACAGGCATTCCAAGGGCTGACCGTAGTGTAAGTGATGAAGGACAGTTTGGCATCGCCGTCCATGTATTTGAACCAAAAATTAACAATACCGAATTTGGTATATTTTACATAAATTACCACAGCCGGCTGCCTGTGATCAGCGCAAAGACAGGTACTCAAGAAGGCTTGAACAATAACGATTATCCGGGCAGCGCACGGTATATCGTTGAATTCCCTGAAAATATCCATTTGTTCGGGGTAAGTTTTAATACCATGCTGAACACAAGCGGAATCGCATTACAGGGTGAGTATTCGTTTCGTCCAAACATGCCCCTTCAGGTTGATGCCAGCGAGTTGATTTCCGCTGTATTTAGTCCATTGGGCGGTACAAGCCAACTGGGAAGGTTTAATTTTGACGAAGAAATTCAGGGTTTTAAAACCCATAAGGTAGGACAGGCACAGTTAACTGTGAGCAAGGTATTTGGACCGAACAATCCATTTAAAGCCTCTAATATTTTATTACTGGGAGAGGTGAGTTTTACCCATGTATATGATTTGGAAGACAAGGATTCGCTGAAATACCAGGGATCAGAAAGTTCCACTGCTGACGCATTCTCATCAGGGTACTATGTAATGACCCAAATGGATTATCCCAACGCTATCGGGGCAGTTAAGCTATCTCCTAAAATGGCATTTTCACACGATGTGTATGGTATTTCTCCCGGACCCGGCGGTAATTTTATTGAAGGGCGCAAGGCCATTACCATCGGTTTAGGAGGGTCATTCATAGAGAGATGGCAGGCAGACCTTAGTTTTACCAGTTATTTCGGAGCCGGGGATATCAATCTGCTACATGACCGGGATTTTATATTAATGGATATAAGATATTATTTTTAAAGGAGGATAGAGACCATGGGAATAAGCAAGATTAGTTTGATTTTGATCTGTTTATCCTTTTTTTCACTATTCTTTACAAGCGACGGAATGACAGAAGAGTCCCCGGAAAAAGACAAAGCCTCATGTGAATCAGCCGATTCGTCCATGATAAAGGATACCGGCGACAGTTTGCCTCACATACTATTTGAGTCCGACCCCCCCTTTACACCGTTAGGTGCAGAAAGGGCCGGCAACAAGAATGGAACAATCCCCGCATGGACAGGTGGTATTACGTCTCCACCGCATGGATATAAAAAAGGATACCACCACCCTGATCCATATCCGGAAGATAAAATACTTTTCACCATTGATAAAACGAACGTAAACGACTATAAAGACAATTTATCACCCGGGCAGATTGCCCTTATAAAGAAGTACCCTTCATTCAGGATGAATGTGTATGCAACCCGCAGAAGCGCTTCTTTCCCGCAGCGGATATACGATGCAGTCACTGCAAATACCAAAACTGCAAAATTGGACAACAATGGGAATGGTGTTGCCGGCGCGATTGGCGGAATACCTTTTCCTGGACCGAAAGACGGTCAGGAGGCAATATGGAACCACCTACTGCGCTATCGGGGTGAGGCGGTATCGCTCATAAACAACCAGGTCGCAGTCACCGCAGGCGGCTCCTATACCCTCCTGAAAAGCGAGGAAGAATGGTATTTCCATTACTACAAGCAGGGGATTACCGCCCAAAAATTTGATAACAAACTCCTCTACTTTATCCAGCATTTCAAAGCGCCTCCCAGTCTGGCAGACAATATATTCCTTCTCATCGACCCACTTGATGCAATACGGGAGGCAAGAAACGCATGGGCATACTTCCCCGGTCAGCGACGCGTCACACGAATGCCTGATTTTTCATATGACATCCTGCCGGGTGCAACGGAGGGTTTAAGAACTATAGATCAATACGATATGTTTAACGGGGCAATTGACCGTTATGACTGGAAGCTGCTGGGAAAGAAAGAGATATATGTGCCTTACAATGCCTACAAAATCCATAGTAAATTGCTGAAATATGCGGATATACTGAAACCGGGACACATCAATATGGAATACGCCCGGTATGAATTACACCGCGTCTGGGTAGTTGATTCCACGGCAAAAGAAGGCAAAAAACATATTTACAGCCGCCGCACCTTTTATCTGGACGAGGATAGCTGGCAGGCGCTGTTAATTGATATTTATGATGATAAAGAACTGTTATGGCGGGTTTCTGAAGGACACGTAATCAACTATTACGAAGTGCCCGTTTTATGGACTACCATGGAAGTCCATTATGACCTGCGTTCCGGACGATATTATGTAAGCGGGCTTGATAATGAAGACAGGATGTACGATTTTAGTATACGTCGCGACCCAGGTGATTATACCCCTGCCACACTCCGAAAGCTTGGAGAGCGTTAAAACCTCTAGCACGGTTACCGTTTCCCGGATCACGGGTCACGGACCACGGGCAACAGGCATTGCAAAAACATGCATTTTTTGCGCAATCAGAAATAATTTAAAAATTTTCCAAATTTTTGCAAGTCATAAGTGTTTTTGTATTGTAACATAAATATCATATAACATACCAATTATACATACCTTACTAACATATTATCTTCCATTTCTTAACCACTTACAACTTTTTAAAATAAAGAAGTGAATCTGTAAGCAATCTGTAAGTACATCCAGATTATATTGAGTGTTTAGGAAACTTAAATTAGGCTGCCTTTGGCAGCGACTAAGGTTGGTTCAATCTTGTAGATTGAACCATTCGTTTAGCATTGGCTTGTACGTTTTGGTTTACCCAAGGCTTGTGAAACATGCTAAACGTTTCGGTTCAAT
>CAZPUD010000308.1:0-4583 GCA_964589115.1 uncultured candidatus Brocadiaceae bacterium
CCTGATCCTGTTTTCAACAATAGGTATGATGCTAATGGCGTCAGGTGCGGATCTGTTAAATATCTATATTGGACTAGAAATTATGTCCGTTAGCATATATATCCTGACGGGTTTCAAGCGGTCAAAGCTTGCTTCAAATGAGGCATCCTTAAAATATTTTCTTTTAGGTGCATTTGCGACCGGTTTTCTTCTCTACGGAATCTCTATAATCTATGGTTCTACAGGAGCCATCAACCTGAAGGAAATTGCCGGTTTTATTGCTGGTAAAGGTGGTGCGGTAGACCCCTTCTTCCTTATGGGTATTGGATTGATAATCATAGGGCTTGGATTTAAGGTCGCTTCTGTACCATTTCATGCCTGGGTGCCGGATGTTTATGAAGGAGCACCTACAGCAATAACAGCCTTTATGTCGGTAGGACCCAAGGCCGCTGCGTTTGCTGCTTTTTTCCGTGTTTTCCTGACCGCTTTCGGATCAACTCATTATGAATGGCAAAAGATTATTTACATCATAGCTGTATTAACAATGACCGTTGGGAATGCTGTAGCTCTGGCCCAGACAAATATTAAAAGAATGCTTGCATATTCAAGCATTGCCCATGCCGGTTATATTCTCATAGCCCTGGTAGCTGCAAATAAGTTGGGGGTATCAGGTCTATTATTCTATGTCCTGGCATATACCTTTATGAACATCGGCGCATTTGCCATAGTCATCGTTTTGAGTCAGAAAGATGATACATTCATGCAAATTAATGATTACGCAGGTTTGGGGTTTAAACACCCGTTCCTGGCAATAGCGATGACGTTTTTTTTACTTTCAATGGCTGGTGTCCCGCCAATGGCAGGTTTTGTGGGTAAATTTTACATCTTCAGTGCCGCCATAAAATCGGGTTATGTTGGTTTAGCTATCATTGGCGTGATAAACAGCGTAATTTCCGTATATTATTATTTAAGGGTTACAATGATAATGTATATGAAGGAACCGGCCAGAGATTTCGCATCTCTTACCCTTTCTCCTTTGATCATCGCAGCGATAGTCATTTCGGTAATAGGTACACTTCATCTGGGTATTTTTCCTTCTCAAGTCATGGAAATAGCACAACAATCTTCTCTCTTACCAAGATAGTTTTTATCATTATTACAAGCCTCGAAATCCACCATAAACATTGCTTTCCAAGGCGAAAGGATATAAAATTCAATTTTATGTATACGGTTTTCAGGGCGGCACGGACAAACCTTGATATACGGAAATTCAATGTTTTGTTGTAGGGGCAGGTTTTAAACCTGCCCCTACTTGTGTACGCCCTTGCCTGGCACAATTAAAAACATTTATATTTGCTTCCCGTTTGGGCGAACACAAGGTTCGCCCCTACACACGTAATATAAAAAATCGCTGAAGGCCTAATTTAATGTATAAGAAGGAATTTCAAAGTTTCAGAGTTGGTTCAATCGTCCACGATTGAACCGAAACGTTTAGCATGTTTCATACGTCTAGAATAAGCTAAAACGTACAGGCCAATGCTAAACGAATGGTTCAATCTACAAGATTGAACCAACCATGGTTGCTGCCAAAGGCAGCCTAACTCGATGTATACGAAATTCAAAGTTTTTTATTGTACCCTTTAACACACTCCCTAACCTAATTGTAGAGATGCAAGATTTTGCGTCTCTGCAGGGGAATTAGTAGGGACACGGAGCACCGTGTACCTACACGGGTAAAACCCACCCCTTACCCCTCCCAAGAGGGGAATCTAAAAAGTCCCCTCCCGGGAGGGGAATCTTAGAAATCCCCTGCTTATGAGGGGAATCTAAGAAGTTCCATCCTGGGAGGAGAACATTAGAAGTCCCCTCCTGGGAGGGGTAGGGGTGGGTAAAAGAAAAGCCGTTGGGTTTTGCTTTTTAAAACTCAAACTAATCAGAGGAGCTTTTTAAGATGAAACATAACATTGAGCAGCCCCAGCCATTCGATCCTGCATGCCGGCGTTATTTTCCACAGCGTTCATTCCCCCCTTACAGGCATATACCAGGTGTTACTCCACACCCATTTTACGACCCCAGGGGACATAGTTATGGTTTACAGGAAGAGGATGGTTTATCTGTCCAACCACCTGATGCATGGCGGGAGAACATTGATTATCTCTATGGTGTTGATCTTTATAATTTTTCATACTGGTGGGAAGCAGGTGAGGTGTGGGAAGGATTATGGAAAAGAACGGAGGGCGATTACAAATTATTCTTTCAAGGGCTAATTCAAATTTCAATTTCACTCCTAAAGCGTCATGTTCGAAAATTGCCTGGACTCAGAATTCTTTCAACAGAGGGACGTGATAAGCTGCGTCAGGTGTTTAATAAACTAGATGATCCATCCGGGATATTTATGGGGATTAATCTCCGTGAGTATCTTACACGTCTTGACGAATTCTTCTCGCCATTCTTTTCTCACACCGTTTCAGAACAAACATATCTTCAGGTGACAGTAAAGCCATTGATTTACTTGCAGGTATCTTAAAATTAAATTGTTACATTTTTTTGTTGTATGTCAAATATGCAAAGTAAGATACCAACCAACCGATTAAAATCGTTAGCAACAAAGATATTTTCAGGTGTACCTTTATATAGCGTCTCCAGATTGAATAAAAGTGAAAATGGAATACCTGTAGTTAATATCAAAGATATTGTAGATAGTCAGATATTAATTAATAATCTTCCATTATTTTCTTTAGAAAATTTCAAAAATGCAGAGCGTTATTTGGTTTCAGCCGGTGACGTACTTTTGACTTGCCGTGGTACTCAGTTGAAGGTTGTTGTAGTTCCTGATGCATTTAAGAAGTTACTGATAACGGCTCATTTGATAGCTGTCAGGTTAAACAATGAACTATTATCAGGATTTTTAGCTGCTTATCTTCGTACTGAAAACGGTCAAAAAGCCTTACTTGCAAATGCAGCATCATCAGGTGCACAGCTTATGATAAATATATCTGATGTTGGTGAAATCAATGTTCCAGTCCCGCCACTATCTTTACAAGAAAAAATAGTAAGTCTTACAAATGCCGCAGAAGAATACTACCGTATTAGCATCGAAACGGCTGAATTACGCAGAACGATTGCTAATCAAATTATTATAGAAATGAATAACCATTATAGAGAATAATATGGAAGGGAGAAAAAGACCATATCGTCCAATAACACCGGGTGAGATAATAAAAGAAGAACTCGATGCACGTGGGTGGACACAGGGCGACTTTGCAGAAATTACCGGCAAGCCTTTACAGGCTATTAATGAAATAATCACCGGTAAAAAGGCAATTACACCGGAAACGGCCATTCTTTTTTCCGAGGCACTCGGGACATCTCCTGAATTCTGGCTCAACCTTGAATCTGCATATAGATTAGATCTTCTTTGTCAGGAAAATCGTAAATCGGAACTAGTTTCGCGAAGGGCTAAGTTATTCAACCTGGTTCCTGTAAAAGAGCTGATCAAGCGTGGTTGGATTAAACATGCAAAATCAATTGAGCAACTAGAATCTGAAATCTGCAGTTTTCTTGGTATTCCAAATCTTGACATACCTGTTACCGTAGGAGTAAACTTTCGCAAGTCAAATGCAGGAGTTATTGATAATCCGGCACTCATGGCATGGATCAAGAAAGCTGAAATAGAGGCAAGGAAGATTTCATGCACAGCCTTCGAGTTGGCAAAATTGAAAAGGGCAATGAAGGTTTTAAATGTACTTTCTTCAAATGATGACAATGTGCATCATATCCCTGAAAAACTTCTTGAATTTGGTGTCCGCCTTATCTTTGTACCACACTTACCGCAAACACACTTGGACGGAGCCGCATTCTGGTTAGATAAAACATCGCCGGTAATTGTACTTTCACTCAGGATGGACAGGGTAGATAATTTCTGGTTTACCCTGATGCATGAGCTAGTGCACATTGTGGAAACGCATCATGGCAACGGGGGTTTTATTGACAGGGATATAACAGAGGAACCTGAAGACGAGACTGAGAAAAAGGTAAACCAGGCTGCCCGTGATTTACTCATTCCATCAGACCGTTTCAAAGATTTTGTTGATCGCACAAAGCCATATTTTTCGAGAAACGCTGTTATTTCATTTGCCCAGGAACTTGGTAAAGATAACAATGTAGGGGCAAGTTTCAAACCTGCCTCTGCAAGGGATAAAAACGGTTCAACGTAGTGCCGTATTGCAAATACGCCCCAATGATGGGCAACGAAATTGTAGTGGCAAGGCGCGCCTTGCCACTACGGGTAAAAATAAATCGGAGGCAAAGAAGTGAGTAAGGCAGTTCCGGAAGGGTGGGAAAAAAGCATATTGGGTAAAGAAATCAGATTAATTAAGGGCAGCTTAGCAAAAGACCTTTATGACCAGAAGAAAGAAGGGATGATTCCTTATCTCTTAATAGAGAGTTTTAATAGTGGGCAATCAAGATATGTATATCCAACAGGGATGTCTTTATGCAAGGAAGAAGATCCTGTACTTGTAATGGATGGTTCCAGGTCAGGTTTGGTTCTAAGAGGAAAGTCAGGGGTTATTGGATCAACTTTAGCATCTATTTTACCAAGT
>CAZPUD010000309.1:0-4574 GCA_964589115.1 uncultured candidatus Brocadiaceae bacterium
AACACAGCTTTTGTGGGTATACAGCACCACCGATGATACTTTTTGGACAGTCCCAACCTTAGTTGCTGCCAAAGGCAGCATAATTTAACGGTTGCAGATACAAATAATCATTTCTCTCCAATAGGAATAGAGTATTGGTACAAAGATATCTTAAGTCCTTTAGTTTTCTGCTACTTATTGTACCGATGTCTGTATTTATTATTTGTTTAGCTTTATTCTTTCCATCTCCTGTGACCGGTCATGAAGAAACCATACCTTCAAGATACAGTCATGACAATGAAAACACTGTAGTTATTATTCGAAGTCAGCAAATTGTGGCGTATAACGAGGCTATTGAGTGTTTTGAACAAGCTTGCAGGACAAATAAAATCTCCGTAAAGGCAATCTATGACTTGAATGGAAATATCAGTATAGAGGATGGAAAAAGAATCGTTCAAAGTATTAAGGACAATAAAGATAAACCAGATCTTATTTTAGCCGTAGGCATCCTTGCTGCAGTCCTGGCAAAAGAATACTGGAGCGATATTCCTATAATATTTTGCATGGCTATTAACTATGAAGACTTAAATTTAAATGGGACTAATATTTCTGGCATTTCTTCGGAGGTGTCAATTGAAGACCAGTTTGCTGTCCTCAAAGAATTTACCAGCGTGAAAAAACTGAAAAATGTAGGAGTTGTTTATGATCCGGGAAATACCGAAAATATTGTCTCAAAAGCAACCCTTATTGCGGAAAGGTTTGGTTTCAATCTTATCAAAACAGAAGTTACATCGGAAAAACAAGTAGGGCCGGCCATTGTAAGCATTGTCAAAAAAATCGATGCCTTATGGATAATATCCGATGAGACGGTAATCACCAAAAATGCTCTCAATATACTGCTGAAAGAAACTGAAAGACATCATCTGCTTACATTATGTACATCGGGTGCAGTTGTAAAAGCAGGTGCGTTAATATCCGTTTCTCCCGACTATGCATACACAGGTATCCAGGCGGCAAAAATGGCACAGATATTACTTAACGATCCCCAAAAAATGTCGCTCGGTATTCAACAGCCGGAAAAATTAAAATTAATCTTAAATACACAGACGGCAGAGAAATTAGGAATAGATCCTTCTTTTTTTAAATTTCGTGATATAATCCTATATCCCTAGCGCGGTACATTCATGACCTAAGATTTTCGATTAAGGTTAGTGGAGAAGTGGAAAAAAAGAAAAGAAAAAAGAGAAAAGGTACCATATTTTATCTTTTATCTTAAATCAGCCTTCAGCTTCTGTCTAATTGCTGATAGCTGACTGTTGACAGCTTATGATCTCTTTTATCGGTCTGAGGCTTCGCCTCGCTGGTTTTGAATTTTGTGACATCCGTCACATACACCTTAGAGAAAAATTGATATAATGATTAACAACTTATTCTGCTAATTACTTTGAAATTTCTTCTGTGTTGGTTCAATCGTCCACGATTGAACCGAAACGTTTCGCATGTCTCGTATGTTTGGTAACAGTCAAAAACGCACAGGCCAATGCTAAACACGTGGTTCAATCTACAAGATTGAACCAACCCTGGAAAACATACAGGCATATGCTAAACATATGGTTCAATCTACAAGCTTGTCTCGTACTCGATACTAGTACACTGTCAACATAATTGTTAATAATAGATTATATGGTATCTGTCATTGCGAGGGCGTTTTTCCCCGAAGCAATCCCTTTTGAAGTATCCAAGAGATTGCTTCGGAAAAAAACCCTCGCAATGACAAGCTATGCCTCTTTTGGATATTCCCATACCGTTACAAATTAAATTGACTGTGTACTAGAATTGAACCAACCATGACCAACATATGGTATAAATTACGGTATTTTAATAGTTACTAAGAGACCATGGGCATCCGTACAAGGCTTATCCTGTTTCTAAACCTGATTATAATTAGCGTAGATCTAATCAGCTGCTTTTTCTTTTTAGTTCTTTTCAGAAAGTATCAGGAAAAGGAACTTAAGAGATTAGGCACGACTTTGGTAGTACTCTTTGCACAGGATAATGAGACAAAATATGCGCTGTATTACTCGCAGCCGTCATTTTTAGATGCCCCCATGAGAAAGATACAATTGTTTGACGAGGAAGATGAAATAGGATACTGGCGTATATCAGACATGGAGGGAATCCTACGGGAAGAGAAATCTCCATGGGCAGATATTCAGATGAATGAAATTCCTGATATACACGATTCCTTAAGCCAGGAAACTCCCTATGTCAATTGTATAACTACTGCTTCAAACGAAGTATTTTATGATTTTTCAATACCGATCTTTGAGAGGCAGATTTCTTCAAAAGAACAATTTGCTGCACGTATTCTCAATGAAGAAGAGGCATTTTCTGTACAGATTTTCAGTGAAGGTTCGGCAGGGCTAAAAATGGAAAATCACGTTATGGGAGTTGTACAGATAGGTCTATCGACAAATAAATTAAACGAAAAAATGCACAGGATCATTTGGTATATTATCGTTCCAGCAGGTTTGGGTCTTGTTTTCCTGGGTATGGGTATTACTATATTTCTCACCAGACAGATTATCTCACCGCTGCAGCATTTGACACAGGCTACAAAAGAAATTACAAGAGGAAATCTCGACCATATTATAAACGTTTGCCACAGAGACGAGATTGGACAATTATCTTTAAATTTTCAGAAGATGACTGAAACATTGAAGGCATCTTATGCCCGGCTCAACCAGGAGATTGTCAATCAAAAACAGGCCGAGGATGCGTTGCGGAAAAGCGAGGCAAGGCTTACTAATGCCCAGCGCATAGCCCATCTGGGGAATTGGGAATGGAATATAGCAGACAATACGTTATCCTGGTCAGAAGAAAATTATCGTATATTTGGTTTAACTCCGGAGTCATTTGATAAAACATATGAATCATTTCTGAATTTAGTCCATCCTGATGATAGAGAATTTGTGAAGGGGTCTGTTTATGATGCCTTACATGAAAAAAAACCTTATTGCATTGACTATCGTATCATTTTATCGGATAAATCGGTGCGTATAATACATTCGCAAGCGGAGATCTTTTTTGACGATACGGGAAGGGCAGTCCAGATGAACGGAGTAAATCAGGATATCACCCATCTTAAAAAAATAGAAAAAGAACTGAAGTTACTTAATGAATCCTTAGAGCTACGCGTGCGGGAGAGAACGAAAGCACTGATAAAGGTAAATGATTTACTCGTTGAGAAAGTCCTGGGGCATAAGCAGGCGGAAGAGGCACTGCGTATAAGTGAAAGCAAACATCGCTTGCTGCTTGAAAACCTTCCACAAAAAATATTTTACAAAAATACTGACTTCGTATACGTCTCCTGTAATGAAAATTTTGCCAGGGATATAAATATTGAATCAGATGAAATTTGCGGCAAGACAGATTACGACTTTTACCCTAAATCGCTTGCCGATAAATACAGGGTAGAAGATAAAAAAGTCCTCGAATTAGGACAAATAGTAGATGTAGATGAGAAATACGTTAAGGATGGAAAAGAATTTGTTATCCATACCATTAAGAGTCCAATAAAAGACGAGATGGGTAACATTATTGGTATATTAGGTATATTCTGGGATATCACAGAAAAAGTGGAGTTGCAAATGGAGGCAGAACGCTTCCGGCACCTGGCCTCATTGGGCGAGCTGGCAGCAGGCGTAGGCCATGAAATTAATAACCCTACAAATGGAGTCATCAACTATGCTCAAATACTGTTTAACAAGAGTAATGAGGGAAGTAAAGAAAAGGATATCGCAAACCGGATTATTAAAGAAGGCAACCGCATTGCCGATATAGTGAGCAGACTCCTTTCTTATGCCAGACCTGCTGATGGAAAAGAGAAAAAAAGTGCTGTCCATATCGGCGAGATACTCTCCGATACGCTTATTCTGACAGAAGCACAATTACGGAAAGAGGGAGTTATGATAAAGCAGGATATCCATCAAAAACTGCCAAAAATTGCTGCACATCATCAGCAGATACAACAAGTCTTTTTGAATGTTATAAGTAATGCACGGTACGCATTAAACCAGAAATATCCCGGGGCGCACGATAACAAAATCCTTGAGATCCTGGGTGAAGAAATATTTATGGATAACTTTCCCTTCGTAAAAGTAACGTTCTGCGACCGTGGTATTGGAATACCTGCTCATATATTGGATAGGGTAACAGATCCATTTTTTACCACAAAGCCAAGAAATAAGGGAACCGGCCTGGGTTTGAGCATTAGCAGCAATATTATTAAAGAACATGGAGGTAAAATCATCATAAATAGTATTGAGGGGGAATTTACTAAAATCATGATAGCTTTACCGGTATATAACAATAGTTCTGTATAATTCTGTTCTGTATATGTTCATGTACAGGAAATTCAAATCCGTGTGATGTTCTGCGAGTTTAAGCTTGTAACTTGAACCCTTCATTTTATATGGTTAATTTCGCCATCAAATATACATTGTGTTATTATCTGAATAAACTAATACACCATCAACACTATTTGTAACGGTATGTGAATAACCAAAAGAGGTATAGCATGTCATTGCGAGGGT
>CAZPUD010000310.1:0-4544 GCA_964589115.1 uncultured candidatus Brocadiaceae bacterium
CAATCTTGTAGATTGAACCATTCGTTTAGCATGGGCCTATACGTTTTGATTTATTTCAGGCGTATGAAACATGCAAAACGTTCCGGTTCAATCGTGGACGATTGAACCAACACCACCACCACCTGAGGTATGGATAAATTAATTTCCCCATACTCCAAAGTTCCGTGTTTTTGTTGTAATTGTGCCACGTTAGGAAAATAACTATTTCATTGACGAGAAGGAGGACTTTACATGGTTGGTAAACAAATACAACTTGACTTTAACAATATGATGTCAGACATGATCGGAGCAGAGCACGGTATAACAGAACAGGATTTAAAAAACCTCGAACCTCTTGCTGAGCGGTACGCAGGTGATTTAAAGAATGAACGTAATCAGGGACAATTACCATTTCTTGATTTACCTTACGACAAAGACACCACGGCAGATATTCTCAATATGGCAAATTCACTAAAAGGTAAGTTTAAAAACCTTGTTATTTTGGGTATTGGAGGTTCCGTCCTAGGTAATATTGCCGTTCATACGGCGTTGAATCACTCTTTTTACAATTTCCTTGATGATAAAGAAAGAGGCGGTTTCCCCCGTATTTTTATCCAACACAATATAGATCCGGATGGATTCGCAGGGCTGATTAACAATATTAATCCTCGTGAGACACTGTTCAATGTTATTACAAAATCAGGAACTACCGTTGAAACGATGTCACAGTTTCTCATTATCAGAAGATTTTTAAAAGATAAGCTGGGCAAGGATTACAAAGATCACATATTTGCTATTACGGACAGTGAAAAAGGCATTTTGAGGGATATCACAAGGCGGGAAGGTTTTAAATCTTTTGCGGTTCCTTCGGGTGTTGGCGGACGGTACTCCGTACTTACACCTGTTGGCCTGTTCTCTGCTGCAATGAGCGGAGTAGACATATCTGCCCTCTTGGATGGAGCTGCATTTATGGATAAGATATGTCAATCCGGCAATCTATGGGAAAACCCGGCATTGATGAGTGCTGCGCTTAATTTTCTCAGCCACACGGGAAAAGGAAAAAATGTTTTAGTTATAATGCCTTATTCCGATTCCCTTGCGGGGGTGGCCGACTGGTTTTGCCAACTCTGGGCAGAAAGTCTGGGGAAAAAATTCTCTTTACAAAAAGAAGTGATTCACACGGGTTCTACACCCGTAAAAGCCGTCGGTACTGTAGACCAGCATTCTCAGCTTCAGCTTTATATGGAGGGTCCCTATGATAAGAATATAATGTTCCTGGTTATAAAACGGTTTAATAAGGACATTCCTATTGCAAAGGAAAACGATATTGAAAGTGAATTGGCTTATTTAAAAGGACATTCATTAAGTGATTTAATGCATACGGAATTTGAGGCAACGCGGCTTGCCCTGGCGGAAGAGAAGCGTCCAAATTGTACGGTCATGCTCGATGAACTATCTGCATTTACCCTTGGACAGTTATTTTATCTCTTTGAGTTGCAAACGGCATATGCAGGGAAATTTTACCGGGTAAATGCTTTCGATCAGCCCGGTGTTGAGGCTGGAAAGATCAATACCTTTGCCATGCTGGGCAAGAAAGGATTTGAGCAGAGGAAGAAAGAGATTGACGTACTTTTACAGAAAGGGCAGAAGAAATATTGCATGATGGGCAAATGGGTTGATGAGTAGATGGGTAGATGGGTAGATGTGTAGATGAGTTAAATACCCATTCACCCATCTACTCATCAACCCATAGATCGTATATAAAGTATTAATGTAACGCCTGAAGCTCCTCAACAGTCTTTCTTACCATCCCTGCTTCAGGATTTGCAGGGTCTAACTTGAGAAATTCCCGGAAGAAGTGTAAAGCCTTTTGAATATCTTTTCTATAATCCAGGTAAACTATGCCGAGATTTTTGCAGACATTGGGATAGTTAGGTTTTCGCCTCAAGGCCTCCTCCATTTCTGCAATTGCTTCATCAAATAAACCTTTATTAGCGTAGGCCGTTCCCAGACAACTATGCGCCTCAGCATGGTCGGGCTCGTAACGTATGGCAAGTTTAAACTCCTCTATCGAGGCATCGAGAAGCCCTTTTTTAAAATAGGCAAGACCTAAATTGTAATGGGCATCGTAGTAATTAGGCTTTAGCCGGATGGCCTCTTTAAATTTTGAAATTCCCTCATCAATGTATCCTTTATCAATGAGGATGTTACCCATGTTATTATGTGTCAGGGCGGAATTTGGATTTACTGCTAATACATATCCATATTCTTGTAATGCCTTTTCTTTCATGCCCTTATTCTGGTAAGCCATCCCGAGGTTGTGGTGGTACTCAGGGTCGGGTTCAATGGATATTGCCGTTTGAAATTCATGAATGGCTAAATCTGTTTTGCCTTTTTGAAGGTAAATCATTCCAAGATTATTACGTGCCCGTGAACTATCGGGTGAATCCTCTGTGGTTTTCAACCAGAAAGTAAATGGGTCCCTCCAAACACTGTTTCTGTTGACGGTAAAAAGCGAATATGGAACGGTGAGGAGCAGTATCAAAAAGACAACGGGCGTAATTTCAGAAAAATACCTCCCGCCTTTTGAATGATAACCGGAGCGCATGATATTTCCTGTAGAGAAAAATATTTGCGCGTATTTCCAGATGCTTGCTAAGATACATGCCAATATTGTACAAAATCCTATAGAAGGTAGATACAGGTACCTCTCAGCCATGATATTGGCAATGGGTAGAATGTTCATCATGGGAGACAGAGTAACAAAAAACCATAATATAAAGAAGAACAAATATCCTGAAAGACGATAACATTTATAGGTGATTAATCCAATCACACCCAAAAATACAGCACTGCAGATGAAAGCAGCGGCAAACGGGGTTTTTGTATAGGCAGTAATATATTCTGCGTTAAAACTGATGGGAAAGAAGAGCAGTTTTACATATGAGGAAAGAACCTTTGGCATAGTGAGTAAATTTGTCAAAAAACTGTTGTCCGGATACAACAATTGTTTTTCTGCAGGATTGTGAAGCCATACGAATCTTAAGAAGAGATAAAAGCCGCTTACCAATATAAATCCCGGATAATACCTTAGAATGTTCTTCTTTATCCTGTTTTTACCTCCGAAAACCAAATCCATAAGGAAAACAACGAGTGGCAGGGTAATTGCCATTTCCTTGGAGCACAGGGCCAAAAGATATAATAATAATGAAAGGGGATAATTATATACTGCGGATTGTGGATTGGGGATTGTGAATTGAATGAATAGTAAAATAGAACCTAGAAAAAAGGTGGTGGTCAAGAGGTCTTCCCTGTAGCTAATCCCGTTTACTGTCTCTGTTAGTACCGGATGTAATACAAATAGAATAGTTGCAACGAAAGGAATAGTCCTGTCTTTGTTAATCATAGAAAGTAATGTATAAACAAGCACCCCGTTTACAGCATGGAGGAGTATGTTGGTGAGATGGAATCCAAAAGGATTCAATCGCCATATCGAGTAATCGATAAAATAGGAAAGCGTAACAACAGGCCGATAGGTTACTTCTCCGGAACTCTGGAAATAATCATGGGTAA
The DNA here is from genome assembly GCA_964589115.1 of uncultured candidatus Brocadiaceae bacterium. Taxonomy (GTDB): domain Bacteria; phylum Planctomycetota; class Brocadiia; order Brocadiales; family Brocadiaceae; genus JBDIVL01. The sequence goes on from CAZPUD010000310.1 coordinate 3,553, forward strand.
ACAAGGCGAAAAAATTGCCCCAGTCTCTGATGAAATAATTATCGGTTATCGTGAAGACGTCGTCGTAGACGAAGGTATTTTGGAGTGAGTTAAGATATACGATAAGAAGTACTGCAACTAGAATAAATACGTTTACAGGACGTGACATGAAAGATATTTGTTAAATGTATAGAATTTCGATGTTAAACTAAAATTTCTTTTAGGCTGATTGTTAACCCTTCGACCGTTTTTAATTCAAATTTATCATCCTCTCCGTAAATACCTATTTCCTCGTATTTACCTTGCATGAGAAAATAATGTTCCGCGTATTTCTCATAATAATCAATAATAATGTATTCCCTAACGCCGTATTTTTCGTATGCCCGCTTTTTTTCGCGTTTATCTTTAATTACGCTTTTGGGGTCATTAGATAAAACTTCAACGATTAAATCAGGCGGTCCCTGGATGTTTTTCTCGGTAATAATACCAAGACGTTCTTGCGTGATGAAGAGTATGTCAGGCTGAACTATTATCTCTTCAGCCAGGACAACGTCTGTTGGGGCATGGTAAACTTTCCCGATATTTTTTTTGTTCACATAATTAACTAAGACTACACTAAAATTTCTTACGATGTCCTGATGCTTTATGTAAGGATCAGGTACCATATATGCCCTCCCGAAAATTATCTCCCACCGGTTGCTGTCGGGAAAGTTTACATAATCTTTGTAAAGATAATGTTTTTTTGCTTTTCGTATAGCTTCCATTTCTTAACTCCTTAAATTTATATGCGATTTATCTTATTTGTAAGAGAATATAACACAAAAAGGCATGATAATACAACCCAAAATCGGGATAGAAACATGGTATGAGGGATTAACAGTATGAGATATTATTTGTGGACTCGGCGTAAAAAGCAACGCCTTAATCTACGCTGCTTTATTGTATAGGAATTTCAATATTTCAGAGTTGGTTCAATCGTCCACGATTGAACCGAAACGTTTTGCATGTTTCAT
>CAZPUD010000311.1:0-4531 GCA_964589115.1 uncultured candidatus Brocadiaceae bacterium
CCCAAATCCAAAATCGTAAATCCCATTTAGTTACTCTTCCGACTCGTTCGGGTTATGTAAACGGGTAAATGAGTAAATGAGTGAATAGGTATTTAACCCATAAACCCACCACCCATCTACCCATTTACCCATCTACCAAAATCCATAGTTTCAGTTTCTTTTATTATTCTGAGATTTCATCCCGCTAGCCTTGCTTTCACTAAACGCCATTTTTGCGATAAATACATCACGATCCCCTCTCTTGCCTCCATAAAAGGCAGAGGATGTTGGAAAGGTATCAGACCACGTTTGTCCGGTAACATATATATACCCGGAAGTATCTACTGCAATCCCATAACAAACATCATTCTCATTTCCTCCAAGGTATGTAGAACGGACAATACTATTGCCGGAGGAATTGAGTTTTGCGATAAAGGCGTCATCGTTTCCTGCAATATTTTTATAAACTGCTGAAGTCATTGGGAAGTCATAAGAACATGTTACTCCTGTAATATATACATTCCTGGAAACGTCCAGGGCAATCCCATAACCACACTCATACATGCTTCCACCCAGATATGTAGAATATATAATGCTATTACCCAAGGGGTTAAGTTTTGTGATAAAGGCATCGTTATTTCCGGCGAGGTGTTTATATACCGGGGATATTGCTGGAAAATTTGTTGACCATGTCATACCGGTAATATAAGCATTCCCGGAAGTATCTACGGCAATTCCACAGCCAACATCATCGTTATTTCCTCCCAGATAAGTAGAATAAACAAGATGGCTTCCATAGGCATTGAACTTTGCGACAAAGGCGTCGTGATATCCACCTGAGTAGTTTCCGTATGCAGCAGAGACTGTTGGGAAATCAGTCGAATTGGTATATCCTGTTATATATGCATTTCCAGAAGCACTTACGGCAATTGCATTGCCGGCATCGTAATTAGTTCCCCCCAGATAGGTAGAGTAAATAAGTTTACTTCCTGTAGCATTCACTTTTGTGACAAAGGCATCACGGTATCCTGCAGGCGTGTTTCTATAGGCAGAAGGGGTTGTTGGAAAATTTTGAGAATCCGTCCATCCGGTAATATATACATTTTTAGTGTCATCTACTGCGATCCCGTTGCTCCGGTCCAGATTGTCCCCACCAAGATATGTAGAATATACGAGATTACCGGAGGCATCTAGTTTTGTTATAAAGGCGTCAGACTCCCCTCTTTTAATCTTAAAAATGGCAGAATATACAGGGAAATCTGTAGAATTGGTTACACCGGTAATGTATGCATTTCCTGAGGCATCAGCAACAATTCCTCTACCCGCATCATCGCAGATCCCTCCCAAATACGTTGAATAAACGAGACTATTCCCTGAGGCATCAATCTTTGTGACAAAGGCGTCCGGAAATCTTGCTACTCCGGTCTTACCTTCAAGAGAAACAAAATCATGGGACCATGTTTCTCCTGTTATATATACATTTCCTGATTGATCCACAGCGATACTGCGTCCACAATCTGAACCACTTCCGCCAAGGTATGTAGAAAAAACCAGAACAGGGTCTATTATGAGAGAATATCTTTTGTCATAAGAACCGATTTGGAAACCGTAGGTAAATTGTGAATTTTGGATTCCGGATTCCGGATTTTGGATTTTGGATCTTCCGATTTTATCTTTTATCTTTGGTCTTTTAACCTGGAATCGTCCATCTATCTCAATCCTTTTACCTTTTATCTCCTGATAAACATATGGTTTTTTCTGGATGAACTTGCCCTCTTTAAGAGATATCTCTAAGTTTCCCTCATCAGTAATCCTCATATCCTCAATCCCGCTGCAAGCGATTTCGATGTTATATGGATCTGCTCCGGGCTTGACAATTATATCATATTCAATCTGGTAGTCATTCCCATAGAATCTCATATCTATACCCTTGTAAATACCTTTATAGGCTATAGCCTTATAGGTGGGGATATTGGTCCTCCATTTTCCAGGGTCATTTCCTGTAAAGTAATTGATCTTATTTTTCTGCAAATCTTCTGCAATAATTTTTGACGTTTTTTGCACACCTACAGGAGTAAGTTTGATAATGTCTGAGTGCTGATTATTTACAAACAAAAAATATACCTCCCTATTGGTAAAGAACAAAGCATGCTGACTTCCCTGCTCATAAAACTTTATCCGCTCATCCAATTGTCCATTATTTTGGATGAAATATATAGGAAGTTTGCCATAGCTTTCTGTCTTTGATTCTGTTTGTATTTCCATGCCACTGATATTTTTGTTTTTCGTTGATTTTTCAAGTGAATACGGTAACTGCCCTTTACTAGAAGGTACATAATTGTCTGATGATAAACAAAAGACCGGTGCACTAGATAAGAAAAATAAACTCATAGGGAGACAAAAGGTACAGGAAACAAACCTTAATACTAAAGACAGTATGCGGTCTGATAATATGCTCCTCATGATTATGTTATTTCCTTTCTACCGGTTATCTGCTCTTGTACGGACCGGGAGGATGAGGGTCCTCCAAATGGTAACACCACCAAATATGATGAGAAAAACACCGAATGCGCTTCTCGCATCACCATAACCGTAACGCAGAAATGGTAAACCGTAGAGGATAATGCCGATACCAAATAATATTAGCAATAAGGTGCCAATAAGTGGGAATGAATACCGGACGAAGGAAAAAACAACTAATGATCCTACGACTATCATAGTAAATATAATAACATGCTCTAAAATAATCTCCATACAAACGCCTCCTTTCTATGTGCTCTAACCAAAACTAACTATGGCATCATTTATGTACTTTATAAAGTGGCAAAAATCATGCCTAAATGATTTGATGGTAACATATCGCTGTAACATCCGGAAGATAAACAAAAAGGAGAAGTCAAAAAAGGCTACAATATAAAATTGCCCACCTTAAGAATTTAAATTAGAAACAGGTAACTTCATCTTTTGTTTATTATGGCGTGTAGACCGCCAGAAGAAATAGCCGACTATAGAGGTAGTAGTAACGGGCGATAACCAACTTGGGATATGGAAGCCAAAGCTGTCAAAAAGCATTATTAATCCCAGAAAGAGCAGAGAATACATGGCACCGTTCTTGAGAAAAATATATTTTTTGATTTTATCTATATTGCCAATTGTTAACTGCCGCACAACAAAGGCACCCAGGCCATTACCAATCAATATAAGAGGTACGGACAGAGTAAAAGCAAAAGCACCAAGGACTCCATCAATAGAAAAAGTAGCATCTATAACTTCCAGATAAAATATCTTTGCAGTATCAGAAAATCCTTCTGACATCAGTTGTTTTTCTTTTTGTTCGGCGTTTTGTTTGAATCCGTGCGTAATAAAAAAAACAGTAGAACCCATAACAGATCCAAGGGCCATCATTGGGTTCTGCTTTATGGCAAACCAGACAATGATCGTAAGGAGTACCGAAACTACTGCATAGAACCAAACCCCTTTTTCCTGGAAAAATTTTTCTCCATAAAGCCCGTAACTTTTCGGCTCCATAAAAAGCCAGTGAAAAAAGAGAAAAACCATAAAGGTGCCGCCACCTATAAGAATAATAGGGGATGACTTTTCTATGGCTTCCACTACTTTGGGATCTCCATTGAAAGCCGCTGTCACAGCACCCCACGGACCTAAAGAAGGTGTAGTGCCCCATACGATAAGCCAGGGGAGAAATCCTCTTATCATAACAACGGCAATAATAAATCCCCACAGGAGAAACCACCTTCTGGCCTTTTCCTTCATTGTATGAAGTACTTCGGCATTGATAATGGCATTATCTATACTTGTTATTGTCTCAAAGACAAAAAGACCGCCGACGATCAAGAGAATTGATAGAATATCCATGAGAAAATTGAAAACAAAAATAAGCGCCCCCAGCAGGATTCAAACCTGCAGCCTTTGGCTCCGGAGGCCAACGCTCTATTCAATTGAGCTATAGGGGCTTTGTTTGGTTTGTACTTCAAATTTTACATAAAAGGCAGAACCTAAATCAAGATTAATGTTTGCCATACGTTCAAAAGCTTAACACCTCTTTTTTATTGACAAAACATGGCCCTCTCAATATAATGCGCAGACGTATTTTTAGGATGCAAATATAATTGTTCAGCAAATTTATGAACCAAGCTTCTATCACAACTCGCTGTAGTTGTTTATTATAGATGAAAATAACCTCTCTAGACTTAAAACGGCAATATGAAAGTATCCGGGAAGAAATAAATAAAGCTGTTTTGGAAGTAATAGCCGGCCAATCTTTTATACTGGGCCCTTATGTCGAATCATTTGAATATAATATAGCGAAATTTTGCAATGTGAAGCATTCCATCGGCGTATCTTCGGGCACGGATGCAATACTACTGGCCTTAATGGCATGCGGTATAAAGAGCGGTGACGAAGTTATTACAACTCCTTTTACCTTCTTCGCTACAGCAGGTTCAATTGTACGTTTAGGAGCAGTCCCGGTATTTGTAGACATTGATCCCTTTACCTACAATATTGATGGAAATAAGATTATATCTGCTGTAAA
>CAZPUD010000312.1:0-4433 GCA_964589115.1 uncultured candidatus Brocadiaceae bacterium
ATTGACAAAAACGTAAAGGGATTTTCTTTGAATGCAACAAGGTAACTGAAATATTATGTTGAACTTTTATTTCCATTCCTGGTTTTGTATGACACAACAGACATGATTCAGGATCGTTTGGCTTAAAATCCTTCATGTGGCAGGAAAGACACATCGCCATTTTAGGCCATTTAGGATCGAGGTCTTCTTTATAGCTGTGGCAGATGTTGCAATCCTTTAATCCCCTCTTTATATGTTTGGCATGACTGTAATGAATTCTGGATTCCTTGCATCCTCCCAGTAAAACAAGAAGGGCTATTGTTATAAATGAGAAGAGATAATAGTTATTTTTCCGTGTCATATTAGAAATTTCTAGTATAAGAAAGAAGCAGTTGATGATAGGTATCTGGGTCTGTATCACTTATCTCGGTTAGCCACTGCAGACCTACATCTGAATGTTTTGACAATAAATACTTGATCCTGAGATAATAAGTACGAACATTGATCTTTTGCTCAATATCCCTCGCAGATTCATCATCCAGAATAGCCGCCAGATCATTGCTGCCGGTAAAATTAAACTTATATACAGAATAACTCGTGCCACCGCCAATACTGAACTTACCAATTTTTTTATCAAAATCAACACCAATGTCTGTACTGTGATCAATGCCTTCTATGTTCCAGTATTCTAATGTAAAGGCAAACTTGGACTCCTTCAAAAGGACGTTATTTACCATGAAAGAAATGAATGTCCTGTTATAATCACGGTTAAAGGTATTTTCATCATCCTCATTAATTAGACGCCGGTAATCCAAACCACTGGATACACCAAATTTTTCTCCAAAACCTTTATAACCTGTTATGCTGATGAGTTCAAAAGGCTTAAAAGAACCGAGGATTTGAAAATAAGGAGAGATATTGTTACTGTGCTCTGCTATAGAATGAAGGAATCTATAGTAAGATAATTGTACGTTCGCATCCCACTCAATTTTATCCCAGGATAATTTGAGAAGCAAATCTTTGGGCAGAGTTTCAAGGAGTGTGTATCTTCCATAAAAATTTAAGTCATCATATATCTTATGCCAAACATTAATCCCTACTTCGTCATCATCAAACTCATCACCTTCGATATGAACATAGTCCAAGGCTACACGTGTATCCATCAATGGCCGGAAGGCCACACCACTTCCCGCTACCGTATCAAAATATGTACTTCTATATTGCGATACCCTTAGGCCACCAAAGACATAAGTATCAATAGGACCGATCTGCTGCTCATATCTTGCACCATCGAACAGGATGGTCTCAATAGAATATTCATATTGCCGCCCGACACGGAGAGTGGATTTTTTAAAAAGAGGGTCCTTAATATCGGCATACAAATAGTAAATACGTCCTGTTACACTATGATCATAAGTATCAAGAATATCTCTAAATGCTCCATCTTTAGGCTCATGCCCGTCAAAATCTTCTGTTAACCTCCCAAAACCCGATATTGATACTTTATCATTTATAAAATCCTTTGTCCTGAAGCGGAAATATTCGTACATATCATGGTCATCTTCCCCCCCTGCCCAACGGCCTTCATATAGAACGCGAAAGTTTCCTGAGATAAAGTCCTTATAGGTAAAGCCTGTTGATTCAGTTACACCCGTTATTACATCGCTGGTTTTATCTGCTTGTACTGTTGTATCATCTGGTTGAGCAAAAAGGAGTGAAGAAAAGATCATGATATATATGGAAAGGATTCCAAATATCTTTGATATAGATAAGCTAGTTTGCATCTTAAAATTTAAATATTCGCAGGTAGAACCATGATAACAACGCAGTGGCAAGGCGCACCTTGCTATTAGTACACTGTCATTGCGAGGGCGTTTTTCCCCGAAGCAATCCCTTTTGAAGTACTCAGGAGATTGCTTCGGAAAAGACCCTCGCAATGACATGCTATACCTCTTTTGGTTATTCACATACCGTTACAAATAATGTTGACAGTGTACTACATAGTCAGTTTGAAATTATGAATAAATCGGAAAGTATAACACAGTGATCATCCCTATATGCATCAAGCTATGAGCAGGGTGGATTAAAGCGTTGTCTTTTACGCCGAATCCACCAATAATATTTACAGAAAAGGTGGATTCGCTATCGCTTAATCCACCCTACCGCTTCTCTCCTTTAAAGGAAGAAATTAATGGAAAATCTCCAACCTGTTATTTTAATATGTCACAAATCAGCTTAAAAACCACTTAAATATTCTGTGGTTTCAAACTCCTTCTACCGGTCTGAAGCTTCGCTAATCTTCAGCATTAATCTCTTTCACAGCCGTATAGATAAAATCGCCGCTTTGGCTACCATTACCATCCGCCTCATTCCCGGCGGCATAGAAGGTTATTGTCCCATCGGCATTCGAGGGGGCTTTCCACTTAACAATCCATCTCTTCTTTTTGTTACCTCTGATCGTATGTTCTATATACTTCCCTTTATCTTTTCGCTCAAGCCCCCGGAAGTCGTTGGGAGGAATGACCTGCGTAGTTTTTCCTATACTTCTGAATCTTCCAATCCTGTTATCATCAGCATCAAGGGCGGTCATTTCGAATCCATGCAGATCTCCACTTGATTCTTTAAAAGAAACCCTTATTCTGATAGTTTTTCCAGGAACATAAGTATCTGGACCTGTAATGGAAAATACAGCGCTTCCGGCATTCAGGTCAAAGGAGTCATGGCAACCTTCTGCATTACAAGTACCTATGTCACCTGGTGCACCGGTACGGTAGGCTGGCGGGCCACTGGACCAGGAAAATGCGGTGCTTACAAATACACTGCCAAGGGCGATGTTAAATCCTAGACAAAACACAAGTTTATTCATAATCTTCATAGTCCCGGTCCTCCTTATCACAAGAAAATTCAAATCGTGTAGCAAACTTTAAACTAAACTACATAATCCATACTATTTTTTCAATAAAAATATATTTAATAAATTTCTATGTGCAGATCGAAGATGATCTGTACCGATTCTTAAGGCACGATATAAGGTTTTACCTTTACCAGTAGAAATATTTTGTTATAATAACCAATTATGACCACCATGATTACAGAAGTATACGAGGCCTTTAAAGATGCCGGGACTTCCGAAGAGAAAGCCAAAGCCACTGCCAGTGCTATTGCTGATTATTCAAGTCGTTTCGATAGCTTAGAAGCAGAGTTAAAAATACCAAGGGCTGAATTTGAGTCAGAAACAAAAATCCTTAAAACTGAATTAAGCATTGTCAAATGGATGCTGGGATTTGTTATTGCCGGCATCGTTTCCATGCTTATCAAATTATTTATCTAATTGTAAAGATAAATCACACATAAAGTTTTTAAGGAAACACAAATAGTGAAATTTGGCAGGTTTGAAATTTACCCGGTTACGGACGGTTATTTTTCTTTAGACGGCGGAGCCGTATTCGGAATTGTACCACGTGTATTTTGGGAGAAAATATATCCCCCAGATGAAAAAAACAGGATCCGGTTATCCCTCCATTGTCCCCTGATCGTAACAAAAAAGCACAACATACTGATCGACACAGGTATCGGTACAAAACATAAAGAGAAATTTTGTCAGATTTACGGTATCGACAAGAAACCTCATCTTTTAGAATCATTATCTTGTTTTGGATATCAACCCAAAGATATTGACCTTGTCATCAATACCCACCTTCACTTTGACCATGCAGGTGGAAATACTATTTTTAATGAAAACGGGGAGATTGCTCCTACATTTCCAAAGGCAAAATATTTTATTCACAAAGAAGAGATGGAAGATGCATTAAATCCTAACGAAAGGACTAAAGCAAGTTACATAACAGAAGATTTTTTACCCTTAAGTGAACCTAAAAATCTCTGTCTTGTAAACGATGAAATTATCGAAGTGGATAAAGGTATCTTTCTTATAAGAATGGGCGGTCATACGAAACACCATCAATGTGTAAAAATTGAATCAGACGGTCAAGTAGCCTTATTTCTGGCGGATCTTGTACCTACAATCGCCCATCTTCAGTACCCTTATATTGCTGCATATGACTTGTTTCCCATGAAAAGCCTTGAGGACAAGAAAAAGATATTAAAGCAGGCTTTTGAAGAGCATTGGCTCCTGATTTTTCAGCACGACCCCAAAGTCCGTATGGGCTATCTTAAAAAAGTTGATGATCGTTTTGAGGTTGAGGAAGTAAAGGTGTATTGAAAAAACAGTGAATAGTGAATAGTAGTTAGTGAATAGTTAAATGATTATATGGTTAATAGCCATTTAACCATTCAACCATTTAGCCATCTATACACTATTCACTATCAACTAACTACTATTCACTAATTCAAGGGGAGATAAAAAAGTCGCTGCCAAAGGCAGCTTAACTTGATGTATAGGAAATTCAAAGTTTCAGAGTCGGTTCAATCGTCCACGATTGAACCGAAACGTT
>CAZPUD010000313.1:0-4428 GCA_964589115.1 uncultured candidatus Brocadiaceae bacterium
TATTGCTCACCATGTCATGGTTTTAAAGGTAAAGGCGATGGTACATTCTTTACTATTGATTTAAAGCCAAAGCCTCGAAACCTGGCAGACCTGGAATATATGAGTAAAAGAACGGACGATCAGCTCATAAAAGCAATAACTGAGGGTTCAAAGGCAGTCGATAAATCAAATCTTTGCCCTCCATGGGGAAAAACATTGACGGAAAAAAGGATTAAGGAACTGGTTGCATACATAAGAAGTTTTGCAGTCCAGGAAGCTGAAGAGCCAAAAGTTGCAGCAAAAGAAGCTGTTGTTGTCGATGAAAAAAGTGATACTCTGAAGTCATACATACGATGGTTTTTCCTTGCTGTAATAACTATAGCTTTAGCAGGAGGCGCTTTTAGCGAATTGAAGAAACTTAGGTGCAAATCATCACACAATTAAAAATTATTATTTAAATTTCATGTATAAAAAAATATTTATTGCAATAGACAATTCACATCACTCAGATGTCTGCATAGACCACGGAATAGCCCTTTCTAAAAAATTTAATTCTCACCTGATAGGTTGCCATGTTTACGATGCCTCACTACACCAAAGGCGCTTTCGTGATATGGAAAAAGGTTTACCTCCACAGTATCAAGATGAGACTGAACTTAAGCGGCAGCGTGACCTTCATACCTCGCTTATTAATATGGGTCTCAGATTGATTTCCGAGTCATACCTGGACGTATTTAAGAATAAATGTCAAGAAGCTTCAGTACCACACGAAGGGCTTCTCCTGGAAGGGAAAAACTATTTTGAGATTATCAAAGAAGTCCAGAAAAATCATTATGACCTGGTAATTATGGGGGCACTTGGTCTGGCAGCTGTTAATGAAAATATTATTGGCAGTGTTTGTGAGCGGGTTGTACGCCGTGTTAATGCAGACGTCCTTGTTGTAAAAAATAAGTGTTTAAGGGGAAAAGCAGTAATTGCGGTAGACGGGAGTGTACAATCATTTGCCGGCGTTAATTCAGCTTTGCACTTTATGAAGCATTTTAACATGGAAGCTACTGCTGTCTCAGTTTTTGATCCACATTATCACCGCGTTGCCTTTGAGAGTATTGCTAAAGTGCTATCCAAGGAGGCAGGTCAAATTTTTAGGTTTAAAGAACAGGAGACTTTGCATGAAGAGATTATTGATAAGGGCTTAGCAAAGATATATCAGAATCATCTTGATCATGCAAGTAATATGTCAAAAGATGCTGGTGAAGAGATTAGTACGGTTCTTCTGGACGGCAAGCCCTACGATCAGATACTCAAGTATATTTACCGGGAAAAACCTTCATTGTTAATTATCGGACGTACTGGTATTCACAACACGAATGGGCTGGATCTTGGAGGTACAACTGAAAATTTATTGAGGCTGGCTCCGTGCAATATACTGCTTACCGGTGGAAACGTAAAAGCGAGACCTGAGAACGCGTTGGCTTTTACCGAATATCGCATGGCGCCGGAAAATAAAGTAAACCCGGGGTTTAAAGTCTGCAATCAGATGGCAGACGAAAATAACACCTTTGGCTCTGATAATGGTGAACGAAAAGGTATCGAAAAGACTATTGTGAGAAATCATAACATCGTTACATGGACCGAGGATGCCCAGACACAAACGGAACGTATTCCCTCCTTTATCCGCGAATTTGTTAAGAAAAAAATTGAGGAATATGCGCTGCAGAAGGGATATCGGGAGATATCGACCAAGGTGGTTGACGAGGCAAAGACAGAACTAATGAATAATGGTTCTTTTCACTAAATTTGATATGCAGGAATTTCAGCGTTTTATTATAGGGGTGAACCTTGTGTTCGCCCAAATTGGAAACAAAAATAAACTTTAAATCGTGCAGGACAAGGGCGAACACAAGATTTTCACCCTTACTTAGTTGTCATAAAAGTCGCCGAATTTTTAATTATTAGGATTTTCATTTTATTTAAGCGGTTTTGGGATGACACAGATAAACTCCGTTTGCCTGTGTTTACTTGAACGTCATAAAGCATTCCTTGAGTGTTTTTAATTGGTAACAAGTTTTATCCGCCATTTGCGTATATCACGAATGTGTAATCCTCGCTTATTGTCCTTCAGCCCATTAAAAGAGAAGTTACATGGAGAATAGCAACAATATCTTATCATATCAGCTAAATCTACCTCATAATGGTGTATTTATATCAAATATTCCAAGTCCATTTTTCAAATATAACTTTTTGGTCTATGTTTCAATGATGAACTGTCCATTTCAGGAAAGAAATATTAATGAAATGCTTGAGTGACAAAGTTAGTATCATTAATTTTTATAGTATGGTGAAATTAAATGACTAAGGTTAATTTTTAATGTATTATATGTTTCTTTTTTAAGGGAATAAAATTTGCACTTTTACATTACTTAGACGGTTTTGTAAGAATATTTTTATAGTGATCAATCTTAAGGCAAGTTATGTGAGGTATTTATAGTGGGAAGGAGGTAGGGTCTTGAGGTAGTTTGGAATGATTCTGAGATGTGCTCAATATTGATGGGTATAGGAATCAAAATTGTTTAAAAGGTAAAATTGGTGTCCTTTTATGGAGGAGAAGGGGATGAAAAAGAGTTATAAGAAGGTAATGATGTATGGTGTAGCTCTCCTCAGTTGTGCTTTTCTTAGTGTCAGTGCTGTTGTGTATGCTGAGGATGCACCTGGGGTTAAAGGAATGAGTGAAGAGGAATTTACACCTGCTAAAGAAGTGTTAACGGTCAAATACGTACAAATGGAAAAGCCATACCATATGGATGTGAAGTCATTACAAGGCGCTTTTAAAGATGCACAAGGGGTTAAGGTTCCCCTCCAGATGCAAGACAAGGCATTTCCTAATGGTGGTGGTTCTGTAAGCGAGGCAGATGTAAAGGCTGTTCATGATGGATTGACGGTTTATTTTCAAATTACCTGGAAAGATCCGACGAAGAATGCAAGGGCAATTGCAGTCCAGGAATTCAGGGATGCTGTAGCATTGATGTTTCCTCTCGGTGCAGTGAATATTACTCCTGCCGAACACTTTAGTCCGAGGATGGGAGATAGGGAAAAGCCGGTAAATCTCTGGCATTGGAAAGCCGACTGGGAAGCTGATTTATTGGTTAAGGGTGAGTTGGAAGATGTAGAAGCACAATATCCAAACATGCATGATGATTGGAATACCAATCCTTACAGTGCATATTATCATCGTGATATGATAACCAGTGTAGCAGTCCTGTCAGGTGGAAGGGCAGCCCTTAATCTGTTCTCACAGCCGAACAGGGGAAGAGCAGTAGAGGACTTAAATGCAGAAGGATTTGGTACTCTTACCTCTCAAGACCATCAGGATGTAAATGGATGCAGTCAATATGAAGATGGTACATGGACGGTTATTATCTATCGTTCTCTCATTACCGGGGACCCACATGATGTACAGTTTGTTCCCGGGGGAAATTCCTTTTTCAATATGGCTGTATGGAATGGCAACGAGGAGGACAGGAATGGACAAAAGAATATATCGACACAATGGCATCCTGTAACACTAGAACGGGTTGCATGGGAATAAGTTGGCTCTATTAGGAAATATCGTTTAAGGAGGGTGAAAATATGACGTTAGTACATAACTGGCATTTGGGGAGAAGGATGGAGTATCCCTATTTTGAATCCAGACCAAAGCGACAATTTGCCGCAGTATTTAACATTAATAGATGTATTGCCTGTCAAACGTGTACTATGGCCTGTAAGAGCGCCTGGACATATAACAAAGGGCAGGAATTTATGTGGTGGAATAATGTAGAAACTAAACCTTACGGCGGATATCCCCAATCATGGGACGTAAAGACGTTACGTTTGATTGACAATAATGGAGACAATGTCTGGTATACCGACGAGAAGGATGAAAAATTGTCACCTTACGGTGTCTACGAGGGTGACACGATTTTTGAAGCGGCAGCCAAGAAGAATCTGAATCAATGGGCTGTTGGCTATATACCGGAAGACAAAGAATGGCGTGCGCCAAATTTCGGGGAAGATGTGGCTATGAGCAACAATAAGCCGGATGAGTATTCCACACTGCCTGAACACAGCCGGTGGTTCTTTTATCTTCAGAGGCTTTGCAACCACTGCACTTATCCGGGATGTCTGGCTGCCTGTCCAAGAAAGGCTATATATAAGAGGAAAGAAGACGGGATCGTTCTTATAGACCAGAAGAGATGCAGAGGATACAGGAAGTGTGTAGAGCAATGCCCGTATAAGAAGCCGATGTATCGTGGTTTGACAAGGATAAGCGAGAAATGTATTGCATGTTATCCCAGAATTGAAGGTAGGGATCCTTTAACAGAGGGAAGACCCATGGAGACAAGGTGTATGGCAGCCTGTGTAGGTCAAATCCGTTTACAAGGATTTCTGGACGATAACCTAAAGAATCCA
>CAZPUD010000314.1:0-4380 GCA_964589115.1 uncultured candidatus Brocadiaceae bacterium
TTAGAGGCCGGGCTTAAATCAGGGTTGGCAATCCCGGTTATCTTCAGGAGAGAAGTAATCGCTATAATATCTTTCTTCCTGTCCGAACCACGCGAAGAGGACGAGCTAACGGTAAAATTCATATCTTCAATCACTTCACAGTTGGGCTTAATCATACAAAGGAAACGTATGGAAGAGACTTTACAAAAGAGTGAAGCCAGGCTGAAAAAAGACAATATTTCTCTGAAACGGCAAGTAGAAGAGTTGCAAAAGAAACTGGAGGAATGGAAATAATTAGTGAATAGTAGTTAGTGGATAGTGAATAGTGGATAGTTGAATGGTTATATATAGCACCCAACAGATGAAACCGAACAGAACATGTCGAAAGTTGAGTCTTTGGTTGAATGCAGGTGTATGGAACATACGGAAAATCTTAGAAATGTCATTGCGAGGGTCTTTTCCGAAGCAATCTCTTAGAGTTTGGAGTTTAGAGTTTGAACTCGAAACTCTAAACTAGAAACTAGAAACTCTAAACAAAGGGATTGCTTCGGGGAAAAACGCCCCCGCAATGACAGATACTATAATGATCTGTTATTAACAATTATGCTGACAGTGTACTAGTACTTATAAATATATTTTCATGACTAAAACTATTAATGTATAATTTATAGTATTACCCTGTAAAAACTTCTTTTTTATGTAAGTTTTTCTTCGTGCCCTTTGAGTTCTTCGTGGTTAAGTTCTTTTCGGTTGCGGCCTTGCTGTTCTATGTCATCTTAGAATGGTAATATCGAACAAGGAATTTCGAATTATGAGTTTTTGTTAATAAATGGAAAGAGAATGAAGGATAACGAATATCTCTATGTTGCAATATCTCTTGATATCGACCCCGATGCCAACAGTGCCGTCAGAGGCCGCTATGATGCACTCTCCTCTCCCGTAGAGAATGAGATGGTACGTATAGATGCCTGCAATAACGGACTACAAAGAATACTGGGCTTATTAGAGAAATATGATATGGATGCTACTTTGTTCTATGAGGCAAGAACAGCCCAATTGCTCATCGCAGACGGAATCGATTTACCTAAATTATCTGAAAGGCATGAAGTATCATGCCATTCATTGAAACATGAAGATTTTTTGGGAAAGGTATCCGGCCTTCCTATGGAAGAGAGGTCAATTGAAGAAGCTGTTGCAGCGGCAAAGGGCGTTTTAGAAGAAATTTTTGGAAGACCGGTAAGGGGATTTCGTGCGCCTTACACAAGAATTAACCGTACTGCTGTTAAGATTTTGGAAGGCCTGGGGTTTCAGTATGATTCTTCTGAGACGGTATCTATGGACTCCGGATGGACAGGGCAGCCGTTCTCTCTTAAGATATTTGGCTCAGACCTACTGGAACTTGCTTTACCGTCTTTCTTTGATGCAAGTGGTAAAAAGATGTCTTCATATTTATGGGCTGTTTTTGAAGGTAAAAGGGCTCCCTCTGAATATACTGATATGGTCTTACGGGCAAGAGAACTGGCAAAAGGTGGGCTGTTCATATTCGCACTACACCCATGGCACCTGTATGTTAACCAGCATGGAAGTTCATTCAGTAAAGAACAAATAGCCAGGAATTCCGATAGTTTGGAATATATTCTTTCTTGGTTAAAACAATTGAAGGGTATCCGAATAATCCGGCAGGACAGATATCTGGAGAAATGGCTGGCTGGGTGTATGGGTAGATGAGTGGAAGGGTAAATGGGTGGATGTACCTACTCATATACCCATCCACCCTTCATGGTTGGTTCAATCTTGTAGATTGAACCATGCGTTTAGCATTATCCTGTACGTTTTGGTTTACTCCAGGCATATGCGACGTGCTAAACGTTTCGGTTCAATCGTGGACGATTGAACCAACCATAAGGATGGGTGGATGAGTTAAATACCCATTTACCCATACACTCATTTACTCATACATCCATCCACCCATCCACCCATACACCGTTTTAATTCGTTTACAATATCAGGATGCTTTTCAACAACATTATTTTGTTCACCTGGGTCGCTTTTTAGATCATACAATTCAAATTTACCTTTATCATTATTTAAATTCTCTTTACTGAAACTACCGGGAGAAGTGTTTGTATAAATAAGTTTCCATCTTTCTGTCCTTATACACCGTAGCCTGATCTTTTTCATCTCTTCTGTACTCTGGTATCCGCCAAGAATCGTCTCACAGAAGACTGCCCTTTGTTCATTATGTGCGGGAGCTGGTTTTACATTATCTAATGATTTATCCTGCATGAACGGGAGTAAGGAATTTCCCTGTAATCCATCGGGAACGGGCAGACCGAGTAGATCAATGATGGTTGGCATGATGTCTATCTGCTGTACATAGTTGTTTATTACAGTATGTTTGAGTTTTTTTGGCCATAAGATTATTAACGGAATACGGATAATTTCATCATACAACTTTGCGTTCAGCGATGTGGATGCATGTCCGAGAAAGCCATGCTCAAATAATTCTTCACCATGATCTGAAGTGATAATAATAATTGTATTATCAAATATATCCCATTCCTTCATTCTTTCTGTAAGCTGTTTAATATAATCATCCAGTTGCCGTATTTGTCCATCGTAAAGTGCAATAACGGTATTCTCATCGTTGGCGTTGAAAATGGCTGAACCATGCTTGATAACGCTTTGCCTTTTCACTATAGAAACAGATTCGGTATCTGAAGACTTATTGTCGTTTTTTGTAAAGATTTCATCATAAGGATCCGGGGGATTATAAGGTAAATGCAGGCCGTGGTAGTGATACCAGATAAAAAATTTCCGGTCTTTATATGCCTCCAATAGTTTCAACAAGTCTTCACCTTCTTTACCCTGGAATTGCTCTTTATCAACCCCATCAAAGCCGAGATGCCAGTAATTGGGGATATCGATAAATCTGGGCAGTACGGGGACTGCATATCCATTCCTCTTCAAAACCTCAGGGAGGGTTAATACATCTTCTTTCAGGGTTTTGCCTTTTGCATCTACTGCATGTGCCGGGGGATATAAAGAGGTAAATATCGATATCATACCAGGGGTAGTCCACGCCGATTGGCTAAAGGCATGGGTAAACAACACCCCCTTTTTGATAAGTTTATCAATATTGGGCGTGGTGTTGCGGGTGTATCCATAGCAGCTCAAATGGTCCGGACGGCAGGCATCGATGGTAAAAAGAAGGATATTTGGCTGCCCTTCCACTGTTTCTGATTTTACAGCACAGGCAAATAAAATCGTGAGAAAATATACAGGAATAAATTTAATCGCTGCTTTTAACATTTTGTCTTTCTCCGCATGGGTAAAAAGCCGTTGGGTTTTGCTTTTTAAAACCCAATCTAACTTGATGTATAGGAAATTCAAAGTTTCAGAGTTGGTTCAATCGTCCACGATTGAACCGAAACGTTTGGCATGTTTCATATGCCTGGAATAAACCAAAACGTACAGGCCAATGCTAAACGAATGGTTCAATCTACAAGATTGAACCAACCTTAGTCGATGCCAAAGGCAGCCTAATTTAACGAAACATGCATATTCAGGTTAGGTTTCAGTACAAAGAGAATAAACAACACTCCCATTCCGCCGGAGAGACAATTCATAAAGATATCCCTGATATCAAAAACCCTCATTGGTAAGATACCCTGGATAATCTCATCTATTGTACCAAGCAAAAACACCAGAATGGTTGTGTAAAGATATACATTTCTATTCCTCACGTCCAGTTTCATAGCCCAGAAAACAACGCAGCTTAATATCCCGTAAAGCAGTAAGTGAAACCTTTCCGCTCCCGTAACACACATGTACTTCAGCAGGGCAAGACAGGCCAGGGATATGGAAACAAAGGCCGTATAAACAGATATTTTCCTTACCTGTTTTTGAAAGATTAAATAGATGAGGAAATAAGTACCTAATACGCCCACAAGGAAAAGTCCGAGGTAATTAATACTGTCGCCCCATTGACTTAATACAAACCTCCAGAATCCCGGTCCGAAAGGTAAGAATGCATAAACTGCGAGGGTATAAACAATGACTATCCCCCATCGCCATTCCCTGGATATTCTCTTTATGAAGCTGTAATTAATATATATAGCCACGGTTGTTAGTGTCAATTGTCAGTATTGGTTGTCAGGTTAGCAGGAATGTTGGGTTTCGTGCCTCAACCCAACCTACCGTGCTGTGAAAGGGAAATCCGAAGCACGAAATACGAAACAAATTCGAAAATACAAATCTCAATGACAAAAACCTCGTTTCGAACATTTGAAAATTAAGATTTTGGATTTGTTTCGGATTTTGACATTCGGATTTCGATATTCGTCCTGTGGTTCCTGTATGTTTTTGACATTCAAACATTAGAATTTAGGATTTGTTTCG
>CAZPUD010000315.1:0-4378 GCA_964589115.1 uncultured candidatus Brocadiaceae bacterium
GGGGCTATCCAAAAAGTTTTATGAACGTACCATATGTAGGGGCTGAAGATTTTCAGCCCCTACATATGGCATGGTTTACGGACTTTTTGGACAGCCCCATGTTAAATGTATCATAGTAGCTTTTTATTATGGTATTATTTGTTGTTGTTTTAATTAAAAAAATGATTGAAATTACTTGCAAATTTTGTTCTTAAATGTAATATACTATACTCAATTGTCGGCATATTAAATCACCTTCCATAATTGCTTAGGAGAAATAAAATGTTTACAAGGAAACTGTTAAAATACGTTCCTTTAATACTTCCTTTAGCAGCAACTTTAAATCAAGAAACCACCCTTGGTTCAGAAAATCAATATAAATATAAAATACAGGAAGAGAGATTTAAAAGAAGCTCGTTCAAGCGATTTGGTATTGATCTTAATCAAACGATCAATGGCCTGGAGCAAAAATCGGATGACCTTGAGGCCATGAATCAAAATCTGGAAGGTCGAGTTAATATGCTCTCAACTGAAAAAGACAAGCTAAAGCAGGCCTATGCACATATTAGGGCAAAGCAATCCGCTTTAGAAAAAGAGCACGTAAACCTAAAGAAAAGGGCTGCATCTTTAGAAGTCGCTTATAAAAAGCTGTCAAGCAAAAAAAATGTGGCCACTCAACCTCCAAAACCAAAACCCGTAGCAAAAAAAACCACTACTACAAAGGTAACACAGAAGAAGGCTAACACGAAGTCTAATAACATAGCGAAAAGCACAAAAAGCAAAAAAGCTTCTACTCTGAAAAAGGCAGAAAGTTCATCTCCCTTACAATCAAATCCCACAAAGGTTTCTGGAAATATAAGTATAGAACAAAAGGATACAATTGCTGGTGGATTAGATATAAAAAAGATTAATGAAAAGGGAATTGAATATGGTAAAAAAGGAATGTACGACGAGGCAATAAAAGAATTTCAGAGAGTTGTAGCGGCAGACCCGAAAGTAGCCAACGCACACTACAACCTTGGCCTTGCATACAAAAAAAAGGGTATGATTGCGGAGGCCAACAAAGAATTCGCAGAATACGAGCGCATAAGTAAACAGGCCAACTAGTACACTTACACTGTCAACATTATTTGTAAAGGTATGTGAATAACCAAAAGAGGTATAGCATGTCATTGCGAGGGTCTTTTCCGAAGCAATCTCCTGGACACTTCAAAAGAGATTGCTTCGGGGAAAAACGCCCTCGCAATGACAGATACTATATAATCCATTATTAACAATTATGTTGACAGTGTACTAATCTTATGAGAGTAAATTACAGGGAGGGCAAGCTTCCGCAAGCTTTTTAGTAACAATATTTTTTATACTCTTCAGGAGTATTCAGGTTGATAAGGGATTGAAGGGACATATCCAGTCCCTTAAGTTCGCTCTCAGGAACGATCCTTACCTTTACTTCAGAGAGGAAATCAACGATACGTAACCTTCCTTCCTCAAGACAACGATACATGGGTTGTATACAATTCTTGGAATAAAAGGCGTGCATAGGCTCTAGTCCCCGGCTTGTTTGTGGTATAACCACATCATAACCGTCTGTAAATTCTTTAAGATAGAGAACCACATTTTCATTAATAAATGGCATATCACAGGCGATAATAAAGGAATGAAAACTCTTAGCATACATCAGTCCTGCGCAAATACCACTAAGCGGCCCTTTTTCCTGCATTATATCCGGCACAATAGGTAAATTTAAATTTGCATAGATATCTGGATTGTTTGCAGATAGGATAATCTCATCAAAGATTTTAGTAAGTTTCGCTATCTGATGCTCAATAAATGTTTTATTTCCATACTTGAGGAATGGTTTATTGGAGCCCATTCTCCTGCTTTTTCCACCTGCTAATATAATTGCTGTCACAAAATTCTCCCTATACCTTTATTAATTCAAAAAACATTGACACCCTAATTTTAACTGTGATATAATCAAAAATCAATTTATACATTATTTACCTGACACTGAGGTCTTTACTCTTTTACCCTGGAGTAATTTTTTGGCAAAAGTGCGTATTACCATGAAAAATTACATAACCGTTTCTTTTTTTGCATTATCAATTTTTGCAGTTATTTTTTTTATTCCAGCAACCTTCGGGAAAGTATCAGAGGCCCGCGCATCTACGAAAAAAGAATCACAAATTATTAACGATAAAAATATTGTGGCAATTGTAAATGACCAAAAAATTACAAAAAATGAGCTTTACAACCTGCTGGTTGATACCTATGGAGATGAGGCGTTAGATGTGCTTATCCGGAGAACATTGATCTATCAAACAGCGAAAAAAGAAGGAGTCCATGTTACAGACTCTGAAATAGAGCAGAAGTTAAGAACCCTAGTGGCTATTGAGATTGACGGTTTAATCCGTGCCTATAGAATAAAAGATAAAGAAGAACTTGAAAAAGAATTAGCCAGAATTGGCGGCAGTCTTGCCCAGCTTGAAGAAAAGCTGTCCAGAAAGATGAGAAAACAGGCAGAGGTTGAACTTCTTGCAGAAAAGGCCGTAGAGAAGACAATTACTATCACCGACGAAGAACTACAAAAGGCATATGAGCAGGAATATGGCGAAAAGATTGAGGCAAGTCAGATTGTTTTTAAAACTCGCAGAGAAGCAGAAGAGGCGCTAAAGAAGTTGCGATCAGGTGCGGATTTTGCAACCCTTGCAAAAAATGAGTCGATTGACCGTGCTTCTGCAAGCCGGGGCGGAAAAATGCAGCCTTTCAGCCCGAAATATGGTATTGGCAAAGAGGTGGCGAATTTGAAAATTGGAGAGATGAGCGGTATCATAAAGTCAGATCATGGACACCACATTGTGAAAATCATTGATAGAAAACCTGCCAGCAAAAAAGGCTTTAAAGCCGTCAGAAGTGAACTGGAAAAGATTGTCAGGAACCAATATTATCAAGAGAGGCTTAAGCCCTGGTTAATTAGTTTGATAGAAAATGCCACAATAACAAAGAACCTTACTAATGAGTAGTAATTCAATAAATCAAGCTGCCTCGATGAATAGCAGCATATTAAAACAAGAGACTTATAAGGCTCTTTTATAGAGATAAAATTCATAAAAGGATTCAATGTCTGAAGAGTTTGTCATAAACATCGCTAACAGGGTTAAGCAATTACCCCCCTATTTATTCGGTAGATTAAATGCCCTTAAATATGAAAAACGCCGTAATAATATTGATGTAATCGATCTTGGTATGGGAAACCCGAATGATCCTACACCTCAGCCGATTATTGAAAAATTATGTGAAGCTGTGCAGGATCCGAGGAACCATAGATACACTGTATCCGCTAACGGCATTTTCAACCTCAGGCGCGAAGTTGCCAAATATTATGAGAAACAGTTTGGTGTAACGCTTGATCCGGAAAAAGAAGTAGTTTGTACTATTGGATCGAAAGAGGGGATATCCCACCTCTGCCTGGGATTGCTGGAACCGGGCGATACGGCCCTGGTTCCGAATCCTGCATTCCCTATTCATATCCATGCAGTAAATCTCGCCGGAGGTAATGTTATCAGTGTACCGCTTACCGAGGACGAAAAATTTTTGCCAAATTTAATGCATGCAGCGAAAAGTCTTATTCCCCGGCCAAAGGTACTTATTCTCAACTTCCCACATAATCCTACTGCTGCTACTATTGATACAAGCTTCTTTGAGGAAATTGTCTCTTTTGCCAGGCGGCACAATATTATTGTCGTTCACGACTTTGCATACTGCGGAATCGCATTTGATAATTACAGGCCGCCAAGCTTTTTGCAAGTCAAAGGGGCAAAGGAAATAGGTGTAGAATTTAATACCATGTCCAAATCGTTTAACATGGCGGGATGGAGATTAGGATTCTGCGTAGGAAATAAAGAGATTGTCAGCGCCCTGTCAAAAGTTAAAGGATATTATGACTACGGTATCTTTCAACCTGTGCAGATTGCCTCAATAATTGCACTCCGTGAGTGTGATAAATATACAAGGGAGCAGGCAGCAATTTACCAGGCGAGAAGGGATGTGTTATGTGACGGACTGAATCGCATTGGATGGGACGTCAAAAAGCCAAAGGCGTCTATGTTCGTATGGGCACCTATTCCTGAAAAATGGCGGCATATGGGTTCTGTGGATTTCGCTTACAAACTTATCAACGAGGCTGAAGTCGCAGTTGCCCCGGGAATAGCCTTTGGAGAAAACGGAGAAGGATATCTGAGATTGGCAATTGTAGAAAACGAATTACGTCTAAAACAGGCCGTACGTCAGATTGATCGTGCATTAAGATAATAAATTTGTCAGAAATGTTAAATCTCATTAAATCAAAATCAAAATTAAAAACCTTTATTGGCGGTATACATCCCAAAGAAGATGGGAA
>CAZPUD010000316.1:0-4374 GCA_964589115.1 uncultured candidatus Brocadiaceae bacterium
ATTTCTCCTTTTTTTTCTTACAAAATAATCGTATTTTTACAAATGCATCGATACTGTTTAACTACGTGTTCAATCATCCTTGATTTACTCCGGATATTCAGCAATATTTATATCCCTGATTTATTTCCTCCTTTCTTTTGATATGAGAAACAAAATATAAAATAAGTAAAGCATGACTGACAGAGGAAAGGTCTGACAATTACTGTATAACAATGACGTCTTCTATAAAAATCTGTCATTGATAAAACATGGATGTTTTTACTTGAGTGAATTGTTCCTGAATTCTCTGATTGTAAGACCGGTATGTTTCTTAAAGAATTTGTAAAAATGATTAACATCTGAAATGCCTACCGATACTGCTACATCTTTTATCTTCATGATGGGACGTTTTAATAAGAATTGTTTACTTTTCGCTACTCTATACAGGGCGATATAGTCTTTCAGACATACACCGCATTCGACGCTAAATCGTCTGCTTAAATAGTCCGGAGAGACATTGATGTGCTTGGAAACCTCATTTCTGGTTAATGAGTCCCAACCAAAATTTTGGTGTATAAAATCCAACGCATTTTTTATCTTATAGCTCATCGAGGCCATCCTCTGTTCATATTCCTCCCCCCATAGTTTTTGGAGAAATTCTGTTTCCTCAATACCTGTTAATTTTTTTATTCTCTTTACCAACTCTTCAACGTCACATGGTTTCTCTTTGAAATAAAGGACTTGAAGCTGGGCACATTTGACTATATACTCGTCGCTGCTTTTTCCTGTCACCACCAATACGCTCAGGTCTTGCCTTTTTTGTCTTATTTCCTTTAATACATCCAATCCATCCTTATCAGGCAGATCGAGGTCGAGCATGACCAGAGAGAACGATTGGGCATTGATCGCTGCGAGTCCGTCTTTCGCATTTGTGGCGGTAAAGATACTTATTTCCTTCTCCAGCCGGAGCAAGACACTAGCCGAAAATACAATATCTTTGTCAATGATAAGCAGGGAAGGCTTGTTGATCATTTTTCTTTTAG
Organism: uncultured candidatus Brocadiaceae bacterium; assembly: GCA_964589115.1. Classification (GTDB taxonomy): domain Bacteria; phylum Planctomycetota; class Brocadiia; order Brocadiales; family Brocadiaceae; genus JBDIVL01. Next base: position 1,023 of record CAZPUD010000316.1, read on the forward strand.
AATTTTTGGTTTTGTAATTTGTTCCCATGTTATAGTATTTAGCTTTGTATGATCAACAGTACAGTCCTGATATTTACAGTGTTACGGTGTCTTTTGCTGGAAATATCTGATTGGCACATAATTACCGATACACAGTGTGAATCAAACCTTCGGCAGAGTTTCGTTTCCTACGGTATAGATGATTAATGGAATACATCCCTTACACACAACCTTTGACATTCCTGTTAAAACAGATATCTTGGTACTTATAAATCCACACTTTTCTAATAATCACAAAAAATTGTACGCTTGGTGCATGAAAAGTATATTTCTATGGTTTGATTCGAAGGGTTGTTATTGGAAAGTGATAAAAATTTCTTTTATCTTGGAGGAGAAAAGAGGATTAATTTCGCAATAGCTTATGATATTGGGTAATATCTTGGAAATGACTGAACTGGAATGGAAGGTATTTAAATATTTGGGAGCTTCAAACGTAGCGGTTGAAAATCTTCAACCTCTTCCCAAATTCATAAAAAGTCATCGGAGAATTAATTAAAGCCATTATTAATAAGGCAAGATTTTAAAAGTACAGGAACTTTCTGTAGTTTTTGATCCAACAATTTCCAATCCTCTTTCTCTGACTTCATCATCTGAAATATTTCTGAATTCTACATTGGAAAAGGTAGTAAAACTGTCATCTATCTCATCCTTTTTAATCCTGGCGATAGCCTTTATTCCATCTATACCCGCAGGAGGAGTTACCTTTATCGAATATGATCTGTTTTCTGGAGGTATTGAGAATACTTTTCCAGCTGTAATAAAATTATTACTATGATAATAGTTTGGAAATATTTGTATTCGCTCGCCATTTGTATGCTCATTCCATAACTCCAGGTAACAATCTTTAGTCGCTCTAAAATATATCTGGGCTTTTTCACCTATTTTATATGCATTTTTATCCGTCCATACCTCTACTTGAAAATCAGGATTTGGATTTTTAATTTCTTCTACTCTTGTCCAGCCGGGAGAGCTTGGCCTTTTATACAAGTTATATACATATGCGGTTTTAGGGATTTCTCCAGAAATGTTAAATAATTTTAAAAACGTTTTATCGTTACTTATTTTGCCGGTAACTATGCCATCAATCCCCTTCATTGCCAGATTCTTCTTTGAATCGTTATCCAATATGCCGGTTTCAAACAATGCGTATTCTTTAAGTATGATTTGCATTAGCTGATGATCCCGTAATGTTCTTCTTATTTCTTGAAAACCGTCTATTTCTGACTCTAACACGGAGGATAAAACCTTACCCTTGTCATCCTGGACATTTTCCATTGCCATAAAGTCAAATACGGCTACCGTTTTTATTCCAGAGTTAACGTACCATAGCTTTACCTCACGAGAAAAATATCTTGCCACACATCGATCATACAACTCTTCTATTACTGCAAACATGTTTGATGTATCGATATACTCCTCGAGATCATACAATATTTTCCCGTTATAGAGTTCTTCACGAATGAAATCCATTGTATCTTTATATCTGCCTGAATCAAAACTATCCCTTGCTTTTTCAACTTGGAGCTTAATGTATTCATCTGACATGTTCTTCAGGTACAGGGATGCCACTTCTTTATATTTTTCAGGATTACATTTGAGAAATATTTTGTAGTAATCAATTGAGGCCTCCAACTCCTTATTGTGTTCTTTTCCTATTTTTTTCAAGTGTTTATAGTGACTGTCATACGCATAGGCAAGGTAAAAAAACACATCTTTATCCTGTCCATGCTTATTAGCAAGGTGGTGAAAATGTTCAATAGCATCAGTAAAGTGTTTGTTATTTAACATCTGAATGCCAATAGTAACTTCATTCTGATGATGGTCATCATTGGTTATTTTGTTTATCATTTTCTGAGTAGTACAACCAGACAGAGAACAAACAAAAAATAGTATTGATAGAATCACCGTGCTTTTTGTCATAAATTATTCTTCATTTCTTACAAGTTATTTTACAGATAGAAATAAAAAAATATTGATGCTTTACACAACACAATTTACCCGTCCATTATCTACCGCTCTTTTTCAAAACCGTTACTTCTATTTTATTCATATTGAGTCGTATTACTTCCAATTCAAGCGCCTCAAGCCTTGCGGCTAATTCTTCTGCACTACCGGTAGTCTTTACATCGTAGATGACTGGCTCTCCTTTTTTCCACTCCCTCGGAAATACACTAGTAACGTTTCGCATAACCGTTAATTTATCAGTAAAATATTTGTAATCAGAATAGCTCAGGTTATTTACTAGAACCTGTATTGTTTTCATCTGCGATGGCCCAAGATATAAGGGTAATTCCCATACAAGCTTATCTACTATGGTTTGCCCACATTTTTTTATAGCCGCAACCCCGGCATCCTGATAGGTTAAACCTGTTCCTCCCTGAATGATATTTTTCAAATCTAATATTTTTCCAGTTTCCACAATTATTACCCTAACCGAACTATATGCCTTGCATGATACCCAATCAGTATCTTTAAAATATTCATGTTGTGGTAATTTTTCCGTATATACATTGCCAACGATTATTACCTCTGTCTTCATGCGCAGCGATGATTCCTTGATTTCAACATTGCAACCCATTCTGACCTTATTAATCCATTCCAATTCTTCGACTAACTTTTTTTGCTCTGGATCAATAGTATGATATCCATGTTGTATCATGTATTTTGTTAGTTCATTTTCCAGTATTGAATATGAAGGCTTTTCTCCGAGATTCATTTCATCAATAAATACAATGAATCTCGGATTACCCATGAGATCTATTACAACCTTAAGCGAATCAATATCCTCCTTTTTTATATGCCCTTTTACTACCTCAGCAGTTACAGTTACTGAATAAAGCTCTTTATCCCGCATTCCTTCCTTCTTAATATTCCATCTTTTTACATAACCTTCTGATCTTGCCTGAACGATATCCTTTAACACAACAAATAGCTCCATTGTTGTTTCAGACTTTATCTTAACACCGGTGCCTTTTTCGATTGCCCTACGATATGCATCCCTTAGCGCCTCATCTCTTGCCCTTGCTTTGTCATTTCCAACTATAAAACCTATACCTTCAACTTCAACAGTAGTTGTATCTCTGGAATCTTTTGCCTGAGCGTTATATTCATTTGGCAGGAAAATTATCGCCATGTAAAAAAATACAATACATACTATCAGATTCGACCTCATTATTGTGTTACCTCACCGTGTTTATCATCAGGTAATAACAATACAAACCTTACCTTTCACCAGGATATCGGTATTTAAGATGTTGTTTTTTATCTTTTCAGCATCTTCATTGCTGATAACGATATCAACACCGGCAGAACC
>CAZPUD010000317.1:0-4350 GCA_964589115.1 uncultured candidatus Brocadiaceae bacterium
ATTATGAAATTTATAGAGAATTTCTTATTCCAACACTTCGGAAGGATAAGCAAATCGACCTGGAAAACAATCGTAGACAATTCAGGAAACTGGATAAAGTTATTCGAAAAAATTTATATGGATTACATATTAAGAAGTTATATTTGTATGATATGGAAAGTCATATCATTTATAGTACGGTACCGGAACACGTTGGATTTACCTTAAACCGTGGTGAAAACAAAAAACTCGATTCTGCCATTTGCGGTACTCCTGCATCCGCATTACGTTTAGCAGGTATGATAGACTCAAAGGGTTCTTACGTAGAAGAGACCTTGCTCGAAAGCTATTATCCCATCTATGATATGCAAAAAGGGGAATTAAAAAAAGATTGTCAGACAGGAGTTATGGAAATTTATCAGGACATGTCCGGATTGAAGAAACAAGTAGCCAAGGCGCAGAAGAAGGCAATTATCATAACAGGTTCTGCAATGGGGGCATTGTTTTTTGCCCTTTTCCTGATAGTATTGAAGGCATCAAGGATTATCAGTGTAAGGACAAAACAATTGATTGATGCACGCAATACCCTGGAATACAAGGTCGATGAAAGGACAAGGGAAATTCGTAAAGCATACAAGGAATTACAGGATACCCAGCGTAAGCTGATACAGTCAGAAAAATTGGCAAGTATCGGAACGCTGGCTACCGGACTGGCCCATGAGATCAACAATCCTTTAGCATCTGTAGCCGGCTGCGCCGAAGGTTTGATAGAACGGCTGAAAATCCTCCTTAGGGAAGAAAATCGTGACAGTAAGAAAGAGCTAAAAATCTTTCCGGAGTACCTGAAAATTATCTGTGATGAGACATACCGGTGTAAATCTATCATCTCAAACTTACTGAACTTCGCCAGACATTCCGAACCTAAATTTGAACGGGTCGATATCCATTCTCTTATCTATGATACACTTTCTGTCATTCAGTACCAGTTTCAGTCAAAAAGACAAAAGATTCAACTCAACCTTTCTGAGGAGGCCTGTAACGTGATTGGAGATCCTCAACAGTTAAAGCAGGTCTTTCTTAACCTGATCATTAATTCAATTCATGCAACAGAAATCGGCGGTGATATCTACCTCTCTACCTGTAAAAAACAACCACATATCCAGATTATTTTCAGGGATTCCGGTGTTGGGATTAAACCAGAACACCTTGATAAGATATTTGATCCATTCTTCACGACAAAATCAACAGGAAGCGGTACCGGACTAGGTCTGGCAATATGCTATGGCATTATTGACGTTCATAATGGAAGGATTGAGGTATTTAGCGAAGGTCCAGGCAAAGGTGCTACCTTTACCATATCATTACCACTGGCAGATGATAGTGTCTTGTAACATATTTTTTCACATTTTTGGCAAAAATATTAAAGTTTTAAGTTTCGAGTTTATAGTTTAAAGTTTAGATGGTTAAACTCTAAACTTGAAACTTTAAACTCTAAACAATTTACATTGTGTTGCTCTTACGACTCGTTCGGGTTAGGAATGAATATGAACAAAAAACCTAATATTATATTTGCCGATGATGAAGACACGTTTCGGAATATTATGTCAAATGAACTAAATCGCATGGGATATCATGTGACCTGCTGTGCCAGCGGCAGGGAGACCATAAAAAACATCCGGGAACGGGATTTTGATGCAGTAGTCCTGGATGTAAACATGCCTGATATGGATGGTATTGAGACATTAAAAAAGGTAAAAGAGATAGAACCTACCACGGAAGTGATTATACTGACGGGTCAGGGCTCCATTGAAAATGCAGTCAGAGCAATAAAGCTAGGTGCTTATGATTACCTTACAAAACCCTGCAGGTTGAATGAGTTGGACGGATTGATCCAAAAGGCACTTGAGAAAAGGCAATTGAGCAGAGAAAATGCATACCTTAGAAGATTGGTAAAGGACACCCAGGGAACCCCTTCCATGATCGGAAACAGCACGGCAATGAATGCTGTATACAAGATGATTGACAAGGTAGCCCCTTCAGACGTTATTGTATTAATCCAGGGCGAGAGCGGTACCGGAAAGGAACTCGTAGCGCAGGCTATTCATCAACGCAGTCTAAGGGCAAACAAACCATTTGTAGTGATTAATTGTGCTACCTTGCAGGAGACTTTACTAGAGAGTGAGCTTTTTGGACATATTAAAGGGGCATTCACCGGTGCTACCGAATCCAGGATGGGTTTATTTGAAGCAGCGGATGGAGGCACATTGTTCCTGGATGAGATCGGAGAACTAACAGTTGGCACACAATCGAAACTCCTTCGCGTTGTCCAGATGGGTGAAATCCGGCGTGTCGGTGATAACAGGATAATTACAGTAGATACCCGTATAATAGCAGCTACTCACAAGAACCTTGCCACAGAAGTAAAGAATGGAAGGTTCAGGGAAGACCTCTATTTCAGGTTGAATATAATCACAGTATCTCTTCCTCCACTTCGGGAAAGAAGGGAGGATATACCTGTCCTTGTTCAGCATTTTCTCCAGAATATTTGTCAAAATAAACAGAAGAAAGAGCTGACTCCGGAAGCAATGGAAATGATGGCAAAATACACATGGCCGGGTAATGTACGTGAACTGGAAAACACCATTGAACGATTGGTAGTACTGACAGATGGTGATAGTATTTCCATCGACGATTTACCGGAAAATATCCGCGGCACACTACCGAATATGGATACACCGGACAAGACGGAAAAAACGCTTTCAGAGGTAGAGAAAAAGCATATCCTTAAGATATTACATGAAAAGCAGTGGAACAAGACACTTGCAGCAGAAACTCTAGGCATATCATTAAAAACCCTGTACAACAAGCTGAAGGCATATAATATTGATCAGTAATCACGGTATAGCAAAGCCACAATCAAACAAGAAAAATGTTTAGGTTCAACCGTAAACGATTGAACCAACCCTTGCAATACTTCTTTTGCTCATTTCAGATATCCTTGTTTGAAACAAAAAGAACCGAGCGATGACCTACCGAATCTCTTCCTAATACAAACACATGTATTTCAGGTGATTTTGAAATTTCATTAAAATCTTTTTCCTGTATAAAGAAGAATACCCGCTCGTCTGAATTCAGGAACTGTCGCAAGTCCTCTAATCCGTATATCACCTCGATATAATTCCTGTTTGTATATAAACGGTAACAATATTTCCTGAATCTTTCCTTCGCCCTTTTTTGAAAATAAGTATATCGCAATACCCGGAATAAAAACACTCCACGGGAAAAAATTTAAAGGAAAATAGATAAAATAGTAATAAAACGGGCGTTTATGGGCAAATGAATTAGCAAACCTTCCAACATTCTGCTTGAATAGGATTTGATATGTATATTCCTCCCCTCCATAAACGCTCGCCAGATAAACCCAGGTAAATACGATGAAGAAAAATAGCATCTCCCCAATCCATGGTCTGGTTTCTTTTAATACACCGACATCTCTTTTCAGGATAAGGTAGGTTAATATGATTAAAAATGGGAGAATAAATCCTACAGGTCCCTTGGTAAGCACCCCGATAGCCATAAAAATACAAAATAGGGTATAATAGAGTACGGACCGGCTTTTCTTTCCTTCTTCATCTCCATTCCCCGGATGGGAAAAGGTAAGGGAAAAAGGAGATTTGCAGCCACGCTGGAATGTATATCCTTTATAAAAAGAAAATATTGCCGCAGTAACAAAAAAACATCAAATGCAACACGATGTGCCATCCATAGAAATTTTATGCTGGTGGCAAGTATAAGTGCGGCAAGCAGGGCTATCCGTGTATTGCGATATAAGTTCTTACCAAAGTAAAATATGGCAAGGCAACAGCCAATACCTGCAAAGGCCGAAGGCAGGCGGGAAGACAGTGGTGTAACCTTTCCGAATGGAAGTGAAAATACATTAATAAGCCAAAAAAGGAATGGAGGTTTGTCCGGGTATGGTTCTTTATTTAAGTGAGGAACAAGAAAGTTACTGCTATCCCGCATTTCTTTGGCAACCTGCGCATACCTGGGCTCATCAGGTGCCCACAAGTCCCTGTTTTCTGTGTTAAACAAAAAGAGGAATCCCGTAAATAGTATGATAAATGTTGCTACGAGACGGGTATTGTTGGCTGAAGAAATAGAATTCATTTTTTAATCCTTTAAAACGAAAGATAAAGGGTACTATATACAAAATACGGAAATTTTCTCAAAAATATTTTGTATAATATCTATAAATCTAGATCAGGCACTAATACACTGTCAACATTATTTGTAGCGGTATGTGAATAACCAAAAGGGGTATAGCATGTCATTGCGAGGGTCTTTTCCGAAGCAATCTCTTAGAGTTTAAGA
>CAZPUD010000318.1:0-4341 GCA_964589115.1 uncultured candidatus Brocadiaceae bacterium
GTAGAGCAGCAGAACAATCCGGCACTTAGAGGAAAACCTATTGCAGTAATTGGCGCTAATGAAAGAACTGTCGTTACCACTTCTTCTTATGAGGCACGGGCATATGGGGTCAGAACAGGCATGACCAAATATGAGGCAAAACGGTTATGTCCGAATATTATCCTTGTAGCGGGAGATACAGGCCGGTATACAGATACCTGTCGCAGACTTGTTGAGATATATCAGCAGTATACCCCTCTTGTAGAAGTTTACTCCATAGATGAGGCATTTTTGGATATTACCGGCTCCCTTCCATTGTTTGGTACTGCTGAAGCTATTGCCAAAATGATTAAAATGGATATTCGGAAAAGGCTGGGAAAACTAACCTGCTCTGTAGGTATCGCTCCCAATAAACTCCTGGCAAAGCTGGCGAGTGACATGAAAAAGCCGGACGGGCTTGTCATTATCCAGGAAGAAGATGTCAATAAATTATTAGAACACCTGCCGGTAAAAGAAGTCTGGGGCATAGGCTCACAGCTTGAAGGTCACCTTTCGGCTATAGGAATCAAGACCTGTGGTGAATTGGGACGGGCATCCGTCCACCTGCTAAAAACCCGGTTCGGTATTATCGGTGAGCGATTAAAGCTCATGGCACAGGGCAAAGATGATAGCCCTGTTGTACCTATGGAACAAGAGCCTGATGCCAGATCAGTTGGACACAGTATGACCCTTGAGAAGGATGTAAACGATATGGAGGTTTTAGAGCGGCATATCCTTCAGTTATCAGAGATGGTAGGCAGGCGCATGCGTCGTGGAAGATATACGGGTAGAACGGTTTCTCTTACCTTACGCTATCCGGACTTTACTACCTTTACCAGGCGTACTAGTGTGGGAAGGTATACGAATAACAGCATCGATATTTATCTGATTGTGAAAGATATACTAAATAACATACGACTGCTGCAACCAGTTCGGCTTATAGGTGTGAGTGTTTGTAATCTTACAAAGAATGTAGCACAGATACCTCTTTTCCATACAGACAGGAGTAAACAGGCGGCAGTTTGTGCAATGGATGAGATCAATAACCGATATGGAGACTTTTGCATTACCTGGGGTACTTTGATTGAGCGGTACAAGCACAAGGGGGTCATCTCTCCATCCTGGCGGCCTGGCGGGATTAAATATGTAAATCTGTCAGAGAAGAATATAAAGCATAAGTAAGTTGGACAAGGTTAAACCGAATAGTATGAAAAACCGGATAATATAGTATAAGGATGCCCTTAGAGAAAAAAAAGAGGTGAAATATTGTTTAAAAGTGTTATAATGTTAATCTTGCATGAAATAAAAAGGCAAAATCTCATAGCTTAGATTTGTAAATCTGTATAAAAAGATAAAGATTTATAAAATTTGGAATTAGATATAAAAAGCCGAAGTGGCGGAATTGGCAGACGCGCTAGATTCAGGTTCTAGTGGTGGCAACACCATCAGGGTTCGACTCCCTGCTTCGGCATTTTAAGTCTCTTATAAATCAAAGACCTACAAAAGGCACTTCTGACCCGAATATCCCGAATTAAATTTACGGAAATGTTGCCTATAACTTTTTGCTGCCTGCCCCTAAGCCAGTCTTCTATCTCTGTCTCTCTGAAGAAGTAAATGCCGCCGATCTTGTAACAGGGATGATTGCAGATATGTTGCTATAAAAGTGAAAGGTTACTCAATGGAACCTTTACTAGAAGATAGCGATGTTGTCGTTATTGATAGGACTCACTACGATTAAAGAGTATTCAGGAAAATAGCATTTATGTAGTACAAAGCGCCTTACTAGTTTAAGATAATTATAAAAATAATTTATCTTATTTATATAAAAAATTGTCTAGACAATGGGGTACACTTTATGTTCCTATTCCCCTGTAGACCAATCCTCACGGTACTCCGGGTAAAGGGTAAGCCCGCCGCAAGCAAATATCGTTTGACCTGTAATGTATGATGCTTCATCAGAGGCCAGGAATGCAAATACTGTAGCTATCTCTTCCGGGGTGCCGGCACGACCCATTGGTATGTGTTTTTCTACCTCTGCCTTACGCTCCGGATTATCAATCCAGGCCTTATTCATTGGTGTAATAATGGCCCCTGGACCTACAGCATTAACCCTTATACCCTTACCTGCATACTCAAGTGCCAGCGTTTTTGTCATATTTCTCATGCCGCTTTTACTTACGGCATAACTCACATACTTTGGTTTAGGGACGATCTCATGGACGCTCGAATTGTTAAGAATCACTCCCCCACCTTCTCTGGACAAGAAGTGCTTTATTGCTTCACGAGCGCATAAGAAAGCGCCACGGAGGTTCACTGCTACAGTCTTATCGAATTCTTCCATCTCCGTCATATGGCTAGGACTTGATTGTTCGATACCGGCATTATTTACTACAATATCCACCCTGCCCCATTCCTTTATAATTTGCTGAAACATCCTTACTACGTCATACTCTTTTGATACATCCGCTTGAACCGCCAAATCCCTGCAACCATATTTTCTGACAGATTTACACATATCCTGAACTGTTTCAAGGGTTTCCCCGGCCTTTTCTTCATGCTTGAGGTAATTAATGGCAACGTTTGCGCCTTCCCGGGCAAACCGAATGACAATTGCATTACCAATACCCGTAGCAGCACCAGTAATGAGTGCATTTTTTCCATCTAATCTCTTCATAGCTATTACCTCCCTGAGATTATTACGGCCTCTTATGTTAATTTAAAAATTTTCACTTGTAAATTACAATGGTTTTTACGATAGTTATATGAAATTGATACGATAAATCGGATTATAACATAGAGAGATAACTAACTTGAAATGTAGAATAGGTTGCGGTGCCTGTTGTATTGCACCATCAATTTCTTCACCAATTCCTGGTATGCCAAATGGCAAGCAAGCCGGAGTTCGTTGTATACAACTCGGTCCGGATAATCGCTGCCTTATCTACCGGAGTCCAGAGAGGCCCGCTGTATGCTCAAATCTTCAGGCATCAGGGGAAATGTGTGGACAGACATTCGGAGAAGCACATGCGTACCTTCAATTCCTTGAGCAGAGCACTGCTCCCTCACCTCTCAGAATATAAACTTATCGTATGGGTGTAAAATTTCCTATAGAGATACCCCGCTAGAGACACCCCACCGGAGCGTCTCTACAACAGGTAATAATTTGCCTGCCTGCTAACAACATCCCTTACCTGGTTAGAAAAGATGTGTGCTTTGAAAAATGATATAACGATTCTGACAGTAAGATCAACTGATCTAAACTCAATGTCTCCCCTCTTACTTTTTCATCAAGGTGCATATCTACGATAACTCCTTTCATGTGGTCTCTTGAAATACCAGGTAATCTCAAATGTTCAAGACTGTTAAGCAATGTTTTGCGGCGAGAGGTAAATATGGCATAAATAATCTTTTTGAAAAATGAATAATCAGTGATTTTACCGGCGTATTTCTCTTTGCGGCAAACTATCCTAACGATAGCTGAATCGACCTCTGGTCTTGGCCAAAAGACATCCGGTGATAATGTCCTTACGATTTCTACCTCTGAAAATAACTGGATAATGACAGACAATATACCATACTCCCTTGTACCGGGTGCCGCTGTCATACGGTCTGTAATCTCTTTTTGAAGCATAAGTACCATTAAAGAGATGGGCAGATTACATTCCAGCAGGTTAATAATTACTGGTGTACTGATGTTATACGGTAAATTAGAAACTACTTTTACGTGGAGTTGTTTGTGGTCTCTTAACCAGTTTTGTACCAGGGTTAAAATATCCTGGCTTAATTCATGCTTTGTTCTTAAAATGTCCGCATGAATAGTGGTTATATTTTTGTAGAACTTAAGTATGTCTGATGATAATTCGAATAATTTCTTATCCACTTCTATAGTGAAAACATGTCGCGACCTTTCGGCCAGCAACCGGGTTAACCCGCCGGTTCCCGTACCGATTTCAAGTACAGTATCATCATCTTTGAGACCGGCAATATCGGGAATTGACAATAGAGTCTTCTGATCTATAAGGAAGTTCTGTCCGAACCGTTTGTTAGGTACGATTCCCCTGCTGCTGAAGAGCTGTTTTAAGACTGATGGTGTATGTACAATAAAATTTGTCTCTTCTGATGACATGTATTTTCATCAATATAAGATAACTCATGGCTGTAAATTCCAATGTCATTAAATTGGGTTGCCTTTGGCAGTGACTATGGTTGGTTCAATCTTGCAGATTGAACCATTCGTTTAGCATGTGCCTATACGCTTTGGTTTACTCCAGGTGTATGAAACATGCTAAACGTTTCGGTTCAATCGTGGACGATTGAACCAAC
>CAZPUD010000319.1:0-4302 GCA_964589115.1 uncultured candidatus Brocadiaceae bacterium
CTTGTTTTTGGATCACCGGTGTTATAGGGACCCTGCCGCCATTCAGTATAGGTTTGTTCAATGGGAAGGTCGTTACCTGCATGAGAAACGTCATGACATCCCCCACAAAACTCCGAACGCGTATGTAGTTCAGAATATTGATTTTTATGAATCGTTTCAGGAGAATCATCGAAGGGACCGTATTTAGTACCACCCTCCATTGCTGCAGCATTACCAGGATTTAATATATATGGTGCATTTCCAATACCGGTAGCTGCCCTGACGGAATGACAAAAATCGCAAATAACGCCTCCCTTTTCATCATCTGGAGAGAGATTGTTTTCTCCGGCGCTGTGACCTATAGGAAAGTGACAACGTACACATGATGCTATATTTTGCTTTTGCGATTCCCCTTCGGCAGTTCTTTTACCTAAATCAAAAAGGGCTTGAAAAAGAGGATTTCTCCACGCATTGGCATGTGTGGAACCACTCCACATTTTAAAGATATCAGGATGACAAGCACCACATGAAATTGGACTAAAGAACTGGCTCATCTTTACATCCCCCGGCACTGTAATAGGCAGATCTACAATATTCTCCGGCCTTTTATCAGGAGGAAGTTGCCATGTAGGTGACCATCCCTTGGGACCATCTGCAAAAGATATCCCGAAAGACATAAGGAATAAATTTAACGTTATACTCATTATACTCAACATTAATCTGGAATATAGACGGATATACATGCTAACATCTCTCCTTAGAAGATAAATTTTAAGGGCTAAAAACAGATCACTCCTAACTGGGCTACATTTTTCATATTCTTTATTTTTCAAAAAACTAAATTGTTACGAGATATTTACTTTTGGTCTAGTATACATAAAAATTATATATTGAAAAATAGAAAACTTCATTTAAATTAGGCATTCTATTACCTTTTAAAATAATAACGTTATAAAAAAAGAGGATAGGCTCCTTAGCCTATCCTCTTTATAGTACACCAATAAAATATCAGAATTTTAAGTTCTATATTTTATGACTATTGTTACTTTTGCTCTTTTTCTCCTTTCTCACCTTTTATTGATCTTATCGTAGTATCTCCTTCTACTGTAATAAAATCTTTTATCTTCTCGAATTTTTTATCTCCAATGCCATTTATCGTCTTGATCTCTTCAATGCTTTTAAAGCCGCCATTACTTGCCCTGTGACTTACAACTTCTGCTGCAAGCTTGGGACCGATGCCCGGCAATAATGCGATTTGCGCCTCAGTAGCTGTATTAATATTTAACTTTCCTTCAATTTCGCCGGCAGAGATACAAAATCTCGTTTGATAATTAAGGACAATCGCAAGTAATAGAATGGGCAATCCAAAAAATCTACTTAATGTGTACATACTATTCTCCCTCCTTATAGAAGTTTTTAATAATGCTTCCAAAGGCCTTTGGATATTAAAAATAAACACGTGCAGAAGGATCACAAGCAAAGTATGAACCAAGTAATAAAAATTCTTTAAAAAAAAGAATTATTATAATCTATGTGTAATAATATTAAGCACTAACAGATATTACAAATTTATTTATAACAGCAATAAATTAAGAGAAATATTTTGATAAAATAATACAAAAATAGCTTCTGTTCGTACAAAATTGTAAATTAAGCTGCCTTTGGCAGCGACTTCTTATCTCCTCCGTCAAATAAAAAAGGACACACGGCCGTGTGTCCTTTTTTATTTGTTTTTTATTTACTTTTACAAACTTACTTCTTTTTATCCCGTAAAGACTCTATTACCTCATCAACCAAACCATACGCCTTGGCTTCATGAGAAGACATATAAAAATCGCGGTCAACATCTTCTTCAACACGCTCAATCGGTTGTCCTGTATGTTTCACAAGAATTTCGTTTAAATACCTCTTCATCTTCAGTATTTCTTCGGCCTGAATACTGATATCAGTTGCTGTCCCTCTCATGCCGCCCCATGGCTGGTGTAACATAATGCGGGTATGCGGCAAGCCGTATCTCTTCCCTTTTGTACCGGCTGCGAGGAGTATAGCCGCCATACTAAATGCCTGACCAATGCAAAAAGTAGCAACATCACATTGTACAAATTGCATTGTATCGTAGATGGCCAGCCCTGCTGTAATTGAACCACCCGGTGAATTTATGTAAATATTGATATCCTGATTCTTGTTCTCATTCTGAAGAAACAAGATTTGTGCTATAACAAGATTTGATAAAGTATCTTCTATGGCTGAACCAATAAAAATGATGCGGTCTTTCAATAACCTTGAAAAAATATCATAATGTCTCTCACCATAGCCAGTTTTTTCAACAACGTATGGTACGAAAAGACTGTTATGTATCATCTTTGATCCTATAACAGGAAATTCGCCATTTTCCAAGTGCGATAAAAACTCTTTATACACAAAAACTCCTTATTTATTTTATATAATTTTAAAATTTATATCTTTAATTTTATTTCTCTTCCTCTATTTTGGCCTCTTTAAGAAGGAGATTTAATACCTTTTGTTCACGCATATCGCTTCTCAAATAGGACAGACTCCCCTGCCGCTCCAATTGTTTACGCACTCTCTCCGGATCTGTATTATATGCACGTGCAATATCAAAAATTCTTTGTTCAATCTCATTTTCAGTAACAAATATCTTTTCCAGTTCCGCAATGCGGTTCAGGATAAGAGATATTTTCAGATCACGCACAACCGATTCTGCAGAGGCGTTTTTAATCTTTTCCGTCTGTTTCTGGATTTCGTCCAGCGGCATTCCCCTGTTTAACAGATCTAGCTGGTATTTATATATCCTCTGCTCTGTATGATACTTTACAAAATCCTCAGGTAATTCAAAATTTGTTTGATTTAAAAGCACGTTAAGTATCTGATTCCTTAAATCCTCTTCAACCCATTTCTTCTTCTCATTCTCTATTTGCTTCCGAACGCGGAGTTTTAAATCTTCTAAAGATTCAAACCCCAGTATTTTTGCAAAATTTTCATTAACCTCCGGAGGGGTAAGCCGCTTTATTTCCTTCAATGTGAATTTTAGTTCTGCGTCTTTTCCCCGGTATTCTTCATGAGGAAATGTATCCGGAAGTTTTACATCTATGTGTCGCTCTTCACCCGACCTCATACCTTCTAACTTTACAGCCAGATCCGGTATTGGTATATTAACAACTGCATAGTTATTTGCTACAATAACTTCCACATCCTCGTCTTCCAATATATTTTTTTTATCTGCCTTTACAGCAACATCACCAATAACGCGGTCTCCGCTTTTTATATCTCCATCCTTTACAACAGTTAACTGCGCTTTTTGGAAGCTGATATCCTTTAGCGCCTTTTCAACATCTTCATCTGTTACTGCGGCAGCCTTTTTCTTTAGGTTTAAACCTTTATATTCTTTAATTTCAAAAGTTGGCCATACCTCTAGCGTTACATCAAAATTGAGAGGCTTTCCAATCTCCAGCGTTATCTCGCCAAAATTTGGATTTCCTACAGGGTTTAATTTATGCTCTTCAAGTACCTTTTGATAAGAATCACTTACAACAGATTGCTTCACTTCGTCTTTAATTTGAACACCAAATCGCTTTTCAACCAACTTTCTGGGTGCACGTCCCTTCCTGAAACCTGGCAATTCTACCGTGTTGCAAACCTCTTCAGTCTTTTTTTCAAATTCATTTTCTAAGGTTTCTTTTGGTATTTCAAATTTTAAAATCTTTTTACAAGGACCTGCATCTTCAATTATTACATTCATAGTGTTATTTTCCTGCAATACCTTCTTCCCGTCTAAGATAAAAAAATGGAGCGGGTGATGGGGTTCGAACCCACGACATTCACGTTGGCAACGTGACGCTCTACCGCTGAGCTACACCCGCTTTTTGTGTATACACTCTATCATTATAATATGGTGCGAGGGGGGGGAATCGAACCCCCACGCCGTAAGGCACAAGATCCTAAATCTTGCGCGTCTGCCAGTTCCGCCACCCTCGCAAGAAAACCCATTATGAGCACAATATTATAGTGTTTTCAAGGATTGAATAAAATCAAGTAATGCTAAGTACCTGATCCCTCTTGTTAAAATACATCCTTAGCATTTCATCTTTAAAATTTGTCCCTGATCCTAAACTACTATTGGGAACAGCAATCCTCTCAGTTTATTGGTGCGCCCTGAAGGATTCGAACCTTCGACCCACTGATTAAGAGTCAGTTGCTCTACCAACTGAGCTAAGGGCGCATTTCTTACATCTGTAAAATGTCTGGATGGCGCGCCCGGCAGGACTTGAACCTGCAACCGTTGGATTCGAAGTCCACCACTCT
>CAZPUD010000320.1:0-4287 GCA_964589115.1 uncultured candidatus Brocadiaceae bacterium
TAACTCCCTAACTCTAAATAAAGGGATTGCTTCGGGGAAAAACGCCCTCGCAATGTTGGAGTTTTTCATGACAATACTCCATTACTCCAATACTCCATGCCAGTCTTTACCGCTTCTGCCATAGATTTTATATGTCCAACCGGTGTTTTGGCGCTCAGGCCGCATGCAGGAGCAAGGATATCAATACCAAGATTTAAAAGATGCTTTGATACCCTATGTATCATGTTTGAAGGGCCATTTTGTAAAAGTCCCGTACATACATTGCCCATTAGTCTCTTCCCAGGGAGTTTATTTTTCATATCCTTTATATCAACGATTGAATCTACGCTGATGCATTCAGATGTGATCCGCTTAAGGGGTTCATAAATAGGGTTTACATTTCCACAGATATGTATGATAACCGGTCTGTTTAACGCATGCATACAAGTTATCATTTTGTTTAAATACGGGAGCGCAAATTCCATGAACATTTTAGGGCCGAGTATTTCACCAGTTGCTGAAGGATCGGATATCATGATAATATCCGCACCCCTTTTTATAAGGGCTTCACCATACCTGATACTATTGTCTGTTAAGAATACAAAAAAATTATGAACCTCTTTGGGGTCCCTTTTCAGTGCTTTCAGCAGCAGTGCCGCATCTATCAGGGAACTGGCAAGACTTAACGGGCCTACCAAATTGCCTATTACAGCAGTATCAGGCATAGTCTTCTTTAATATTCCGGTACATGCAAGGACTACAGGAAGGCGGCCATCCTCAAGAGGATTAAGTTCTTTTAAATTTCTCCATTCCCGAACCGATGAGAGGGGGTAATTAACAATATGAGGACTGGTAACCTCATCTCCATCTTCAACTTCTCCTCCCAGGGCTTCTGCTTCAACAGTCATACAAAAAGGAATACCGAGATTTTCGACCCCGGTTTCATTATGCATGGCAATTGAGAGCCTTGCCATTTTCTCTGCATCTCTATGTATCTCTGGCCAACGGCAGCCAGTCCGTACCATAACTTCCCTGCTGGCCATGGTCATCATACCGCCCGGACAGACGACAGGTGTCCTGTCGGCCTTTTTACCATAAAGTACGTTAAGAAGTCTTTCTTTTTCTGTCATAACAAAAACGATATCCTTAAGAGTTGGTTCAATCGTCCACGATTGAACCGAAACGTTTAGCATGTTTCATACGCCTGGAGTAAACCAAAACGTACAGGCCCATGCTAAACAAATGGTTCAATCTACAAGATTGAACCAACCCTGGACTGCCATCCCTGTAACTGGCTTATATACCATGAAAATTTCTATACTTATAAACACTACATTCTCAAATTATTATAGATACTGAATTGAGGTTTGGGATGACCTCTATAGAGTTAAATCAATAGGAAACCGTGCATATCTCCTCCCCGCATCAAGAAAGGCAACCATATTCTCATGCGGTGTGTGAATAGGTACCTCGCAGCCTGTAGCAACGATAAATCCTCCGGGGCTATCAAATACCTTCATTACACAATCCTTAATCATTTCCGTTATGATCTCCGGGTTTCCCTTAAGCATACCGTCCGCAGGGCTTACATTTCCCATTAAACAAACCTTTTCCCCCACCAGTCTCCTGGCCTCCAGGAGGTCAATGTTATCAATACTCAGGATATCCGCTCCGCTCTCTGCCATACACTGTATTACTCTTTTTGTCTTCCCACAGATATGAAGTACACCCGGGAGGTTGTAAGAATGGATCCGTGCATACACCTCTTTCAGATATGGCAGGACAAATTCCCTGAAGTGTTTTTCGCTTATCATGGAACCTGTTGCTATGGGTTCTACAGTAACTGGTACACCACCGGCTTTTACATAAGCATCAATAAGATTTTTGACTGACTGGGTGGCGACTTTCATAAGTGTATGGATCAACTCAGGGTCTGTATAGAGTTCCTTTATAAACGTCTCTGTCCCCCGTAAGGCCGCAGAAGTGGTAAAAGGTGCGCCGATAACGGGTACGATAAAAACCTCATCTCCAATTTCATCCACACATCGTTTTACTGCTTCGAGGTATACAGGTATCCTGCCGTCTTTTTCCGGATCGACCGGCTTCAGTTTCCAGAGGTCTTCTCTTGTTTGCACATACGGGGTTTCCACCTGCGGTGCATCATCCTCCGGGAAGTACATTTTGGTACCCATGGCCTCCGCCAGTGTTGAAGTAGTGGAAAAGATGTAAACAATATCATGACGGTATTTCCTAAAACATGCGATATTGGCGTCCCCCATATTTTTACCGTTGGTACAGAAATCCCTCACCTTTAAACCCAGACTCCTGGATGCAAAGTTAAGGATTAAAGGGCTTACAAGGAGCCTGTCAACGTTCTTTCCCTGGAGAATCGCCAGTAACCTTTCTTTTGGTGTCATCTCATCGGTATAATTCATCTTATGCCCTCTTGATTTCTTTTTACACTTACAAGTTCCGGTGTTTTAAATGACAGGAGACCAGGCGGAACACCATGTACGATGTCCCTGGCAACCTTGACGGCCTCTGCTGCATTTTTCGCATATCCGTCCGCACCTATATTTTTTGCAAACCCTGAGGATATAGGCCCGCCGCCAACAATGACCCTGGATGCTATGCCTGCCTTCCTGAGTCCTTCAATGACTATCTGCATGCCATCCATAGTCGTCGTCATAAGAGTAGAAAGACAAACCAAATCGGCCTGTAACTCCCCTGCTGTATCAATAAACTGTGCATGGGGTACGTTTCTACCAAGGTCATGCATTTCAAACCCCGCGTTATCCAGCATGATCTTTACCAGATTTTTCCCGATATCATGGGTGTCGCCTTTAACGACGCCAATAATCACCTTTTTCTTATTCCACGCCGCTTTTTTGGACAGATGTGGTTTGAGCACCTCTATTCCTGCATACATGGCATCAGCACAAAGAAGTATTTCCGGAACGAAGTACTCTTCATTCTCGAATAATTCATTAACCTTATCCATTCCCTTCGCAAGTCCGTCCATAATTGCTTCATAGGGATCAATCCCGCACCTTATAGCTTCAGCAGCCATCTCCGCAGTGCGGGCTGCGTCCATATCTATTACGGACATGGCCAGATTGTTTAAAATATCAGGTTTTTCCATTTGTATAAACACCTCCTTATCATTAATTATTTTGAATTAAGCCTTCCTTAACCTTTTATAACATCTACGGCAACATCTGTGTAGGGGCGAACCTTGTGTTCGCCCAAATGGGAACAAACATAGACGTCTTGAACGGTAATATTGAATATCAAACAAGGGATTTCGAATTATGAAGTTTTATTGTCCTTCGACATTCTTATTCAATATTCGATATTTTCTTTCTTATATAATTCTTTGTGGCTTCGTGTCTTTGTGTGATTACTTCTCTTATTCGAAAAAATATTGCCGAAATGCGAGAATACAAAAGAAAGAGGTTAGTCCAATAAACTATTGGAGAAAGGACGGTATCTTTTCCAGGAGAAAGTATCAGGAATGGATAAAAAGAGTTCCTTGTCTGTAATAAGCGGATAACGAGATCAAAATCTTATAAACCGGAGAGAAAGGGTTACAGAAGAGTTTTGAAGGATACGAACCTTATCCACCAGACCTGGAAATGGCACCGCCACCTCTGTAAGCTTACTCACCCATATTTCAGCGATATGTATATTTTCCAGACCATGGATTAGATCCCAAAAATGTGATGTGAATTATACAGGTAAAACACCCTCGGTGATCTCAGAGTTGGTTCAATCGTCCACGATTGAACCGAAACGTTTAGCATGTTTCATACGTCTGGAGTAAACCAAAACGTACAGGCCAATGCTAAACGTGTGGGGCTGTCCAAAAAGTCCGTAAACCATACAAAAGGTAGGGGCTGAAAATCTTCAACCCCTACATATGGTACGTTCATAAAACTTTTTGGACAACCCAACCTTGAAATACCATATTTTCATATTATTTTGTTTGATTATACACACGAACCGGTATTTTTCAACTGACAAAAGTAGTTTTTTAATCCCGAAGGGATGTCATGATTATAGCAAAAGATCTAAGAAAGATTTTAAACCCCGAAGGGGTGATATTATGAGACCGTGTTTGGAAGCGCTACTTGGAATTAACTGCTGTTTTTATCTCTGGCGGGTTCAGGTTTGTAACCTGAACCCATAGTTTTATATAGATGGTGGCGTTATAGATAATCAATGACGAGATCGACGACATATAAATTAGGCTGCCTTTGGCAGCGGCTATGGTTGGTTCAATCTTGTAGATTGAACCATTCGTTTAGC
>CAZPUD010000321.1:0-4283 GCA_964589115.1 uncultured candidatus Brocadiaceae bacterium
AACGATACCATTGCCATTATGGCAAATGGTGCTTCCGGTGTGAATATCTCCTCCCATGATTCCGATAAATCGCTTCTCCATGCCTTTCAGCAGGGTTTAGATTACGTGACCGGTACCCTGTCCAGGGCCATAGTAAAGGATGGAGAAGGTGCTACAAAATTTATCCAGATCGATGTAGTAGGTGCGAAATCACGAAATGATGCTGCAAAGATCGCCAGATCGATTGCAGACTCACCGTTGGTAAAGACGGCAATTCACGGAGAAGATCCAAACTGGGGACGTATCGTCTCGGCTGCTGGTTATGCTGGTATTGAACTGGATGAAACAAGGACTAATCTCTATATAAATGATATCTTGATTTTTACGAAAGGTATACCGGCGAAATGCGACCTTGATACCCTGAGCGAATCCATGAAGGGATATGATATCCAAATTCGTTTGGAGCTTGGGCTGGGGGATTATAAGGACACCGTTTGGACATGTGATTTATCACATGAGTATATTACCATAAATGCCGAGTACCATACCTAGCGTAGCTGCAACCAAAAAGAGAAATTTGCACTGGAAGTAAAGTACTATATTTTATCCATTTCTCCAGTCCTCAAACATGGTTCCCGTTTCCCGGGTCACGGGCCACGGATCACGGTTACCGATTCCCGGTAAAAGAAGGAACATAACGTTTATTTATTAAAAATCCGTGTTTTATCCGTGTGAATCCGTGGCCAACAAAATGGAAAAAACCAACTTTTTGTGTCAGACCTTGATTGTGGAATATATTTGACAAGGACATAACATTAAGTTACTTTAGCAAATAGCTATAGATAACTTAATTAGAAATACATCCTATAGATGTTCTTACACTCATTATGTTAATTGTATTTCAAACTATGGCATACCGTAATTTTAATGGATTTATCTATATCTAAAAAGCTAACAATAATTACAAAAGATACAAAAATATTCAATGCCGTGGGCCAATATCCAGAAACACTTCAGATATTTCTTGATCTTGGTTTTGTTCAAATGGTGAATCCGGTTATGCGGAATGCCACGGGGCATACTGCCAGTATAGAGATGGCAATAAAATGCATAATGTTGATATGGATAAATTTCTCAAAACCCTTAACAATGCGATCGGTGCAAAAAATTAATTCTTCAGGAACCTTTTTTGATAACAGAAAGGAGTTTATCCATGAGAAAACCCTTCAAAATCTGTCGCATGTTATTTTTCATACTTTCAGCAGCCGTAGTGATGATACCCTATAATATAGGGATAAGTAACATTTCTTTCGCTGACGACGTCGTATCTCATCATAAAGAAAAACCCACGCCTACCCGTTCGTTAATGCAGGTAATCAGTTCCCACACTTCCAGAATGCTCGATGCCATAATGAATGGAGATTATAATACCGTGATCAAAGAGTCCAATGCGGTTACGGAAAAGAGCGAGACTATACTGAAAAATTTTTTCCCGGAAGGTGGACAAGTAGGTGAGTGGTTCAAGGAGACCGGTAAGGACCCGGGCAAGCCTGAGGAGGTAAATGCGGTAAAAGAGGATTTTGAGAAGTATGCGAAGACTGTTATTGATGCATCAAAAAATATTACTGAGACTTCTAAGAAATATAATATTGTAGAAACCTACAAGAGCTTCGATGCAATGTTACAAAAGGCATGTTTTTCCTGCCACGAGACCTTCCGTCCGAAATGGCCAGAATGGCCGGAATGGATGAGAATTACCGGTGGTTAAGTTTACGGTATAAGAACTTTTGTTTTAGGCGCTTAGCATCTCAATATCGGCAATATTTTGTCGATATGCCGAAGCTTTTAAATTCGAAATTCGAATATCGAAATACGAAACAAATCCTAAATTCTAATGTTTGAATGACCAAAACACTTTGAATTTTGGAATTTGGATTGTGGAATGTCGATTGTAAAAATCCAAAATCTAAAATCCACCGAGCTTATTTCGTATTTCGTGCTTAGTATTTCGGATTTCCTTTTCGCAGCGCTGTCTGCGAAAAGGCATAGATCCCCTTACTTCTGGAATTTGCGCAATAAGGTCATCTTTAAGAGGTTCAGGGAGCATAGTCCTCCGGTCTTTGTCTCCCTTTGCCTGCCCTCACAACAACAATGTTCTGCTCAAGATCAATATCTTTGATTCGCAAACTCAGGCCCCCTACAGCCTGAGTCCGTATCCGTATGTGAGCATTACCATTAGACAGTGAATCCCTGGCAAATGATCAAATATTACGTTACCTCCTTTACCGTAAGTACCGTAGGAAGCTGTCGCTTGTATACAGTCCGCACCACATTCAGTTCCTTATCTCCTATATCCTTTTCAAGCGCATACCGGTATACAAATATGAGTGCATTCAATTTTCAGGTAAAAAGACAAATATTTTTCTTTAACCAGCGATTTTTGAATCAGATAGTCTTTAAAAGATGAAAACATAGAAACCGAATAATTATCAAGATTCCACATATTATTAAAACCAGTGCTATATTATAGAACTATATTCAATATTTCAGCATAATCCTATCGATTCTTGTTTGACACCTGATACCTCGTAATATAAAATGCCGACATTTATAGAATAAAAATAAATGTTGTTGGGTATTTAACATTTAATAGAAAGGAGAATAAATGATAATGTATCTTCTAAAAACTCTTTATGGAGTAATAGGTGCGCCATATCCGATACTCACCGTAATAGTCGCAGCTCTTATTGGTGCACTCCTGTTTGGTGGCTTATAGGTAAGCAGTATGACAAAGAAAGTGGTATTTCATATAGTACTCCTAGTAATGAAAGACAAAGGCCTACTGCGATCAAGATCAAAGGGGGCAAGAACATAATTATAAAAAATAACGTTGGTATTGGAGATATGGATTTGATTAATGCTGAAGATGTCGAGAACCTAGATGCTGACAAGAACATTTTGATAACTCCAAATGATAGAAAAGAGTAAAACGTCAGTTTCTATAGTGATCTCAAAACAAAATGACATATTTCTGTTAAAATATAAATGATGATAAAAATTATTTTAACAGTATTGTAGGTTGGGTTGAGGAACGAAACCCAACAACCTAATACGGTAAGAAAATAATGCAATATCGCAGATCACAAGCACAAGGTGCAACATTCTTCTTTACCGTAATAACATACAATAGAAAGAGGATATTATGTCACGAGGCAAATGTGGCGCCGATAAAAGAAGCTTTCCAATATGTTATCAAGCAACACCTCTTTAAAATTCGGGCTTTTGTCTTACTTCCTGATCATATCCATTGTATTTGGACACTACCGGAAAACGACAATGCTTTCTCAATGCGATGGCGATTGATCAAGAGTTACTTCAGCAGACGATGCAAGAGTGAGCACAAAAAATTTCAATCAGCTTCAAGACAAAGCAAAGGCGAACAAGGAATTTGGCAACGGCGTTTCTAGAGGTACCAAATTAGGAATGAGATTGATTTTATAAAGCATATTGAATAGATGCGTGATTACTCTAAAAATAGGCATAACTTATTATAAAGTTATGACTTACAGCTATCATACTGGATATTCTCTCTGTGATATCATAATTTATTATATGGTATATACTTAGAAGTAAATTTCAAGTAATCACGCAACAAGTCTAATATATTCATTTCAATCCAATTAAGCACAGATTGGTAATATCACCCATTGACTGGCCATATTCTAGCTTTCATCGCTATGCAAAACAAGGTACTTATAATAGTGATCGGGGAGCAATTACTGAAATAAAATCTGATGAAAATGTGGGACATGAATAATCTCAGTTGTTAGGTTTCGCTTTCAGACTGGGTCAAATGGCTGATTTTGCCTTATTTTGTGGGTGTTTCACCCCACTTTATTGGCTAAAAAGCAACAAAATGGATATAAAAACGGAAATTTACAGTGGTTCTTCCCCACTTTGGAAGTAAAAAAGCTCATTTGACCCAGTCTGTTTGCTCAACCAAACCTACACAACTTAACCTTGTCGTTGGTGAAATGATGAAAAAATGCATTCATTGCCTTGATGAAAAGGGGCCACTTAATGAAGACCACGTTTTCCCAAAGGGTTGGTATCCTGAAAACACTCCCCCAGGAATAGAAAAGCCAACTGCCCCATCATGTTTGAAATGCAATAATAGTCTAAGCAAGGTTGAAGAGAGATTACTCCGGGTTTTTTCTTTCGGGTTTTCCACAAACGAAAAGGGCCACAAGAAAATTTACGAAAGAATGAAAAGATCGATTTCTGAATCCGCAGGTAAAAGCGAA
>CAZPUD010000322.1:0-4281 GCA_964589115.1 uncultured candidatus Brocadiaceae bacterium
TCTACAAGATTGAACCAACCTTAGTCGCTGCCAAAGGCAGCCTAATTTAATAATAGCCATTTATCTCTTTAAATTAACGGCCTCTGCGAGTACTTCGTCAGCGGTGGTAATCACTTTTGTGTTAAGCTGAAATCCTCTTTGTGCTGTGATTAATGAAGTTAGTTCTGTAGCCATGTCCACATTAGAACCTTCTAAAAAACCGCTTGATATTGAGCCTGCACGGCCAGAACCAGCGGTTACAAAAATAGGTTCTCCGGAGGCTGAAGTTTGTATGTACAAATTATCTCCTGCCTTTGCTAAGCCACCTAGATTATTAAATAACGCTATTCTCATTGTTGCGACAGTCTCTGTGATACCATTAGTGTATAACGCCTTTATGGTACCATCTGAGTCCACAGATATAGAATCAAAAGCGCCGTATTCATAGCCATCCTGGCTTGAGACTGCTGCTGTTGAGTCGCTGCCATATTGTGTAAGTCCGTCATCTTTTCCCGAGGTACCAAGATTAAAGGTTACCGTTTGTGTGCTAGTCATACCATTAAACTTGAATTGGAGTTTATTATCATTGCTTCCACTTGAGCTAATTGTTTTATATGTACCGTCTTCGTTGAATTCAATGCCCTGTATTACGTTATCACTGCTGCTAAATGTGCCGTCGCTGCTGTTCATTGAGGCTGTAAGATTCCACTTATTATCACCCTGTTTTGTAAATCTGAGGGTAACCGTATGCCTTGTACCTTGGGTATCGAAGACATCTACAGAAGTAGTATATGTTGAACCGTTGAAGGCATGATCAGTCCATGTGGTCTTCGTTGTGCCGTTATCGGCAAGGGTGAGAGATAAATTATCTTTTCCAGATTTATTTGATTTAAGAACAATCTTTCCTGTACTATCTATGGAAGCCGTTGCACCATTTGTTGCATCGCTGCTGTTAAAACCGGTAGCACTATTGATTTTAGTGATAAGATCCCCGACTGTGGTGCCATCGGTGCTGTATGTAAAGGTTACAGAGACTGATGTTCCATCTGGTTTTGTTCCGGTAATGAGAATGGTATCTCCGGCTGAATAATCTGTTGTATTAGAATCTAGGCTATTTAATGTTGTTGCTGATGTTGCAGCAGAGCCACTTGCCGTGAGTGCACTATCCATTAATACTACTTCGGAAGTTGAACTTATTGATGCTGCATTTAAGTTACCGGTGAGGTAAATCTTAGATGTCGCATTGCCTGCAACAGTTGAATCGTAAGGGATGGTAATGGAATTACCATTGGTGTCTAGAACTTTATATCCGGTGTTAGAATCGATAAGATAACTATTTTCATCCGTAGCAAATGCACCTACCCTTGTGAAAAAGTTCTTACTACCACCGCTTACTACAAAAAAGCCGTCGCCCTGTATGGCAAAATCAAGGGCATTGTTGGTGCTTTCTAATGTCCCCTGGCTAAAATTCGATGTTATGCTTCCAGCATTTACACCTTTTCCTACCTGCATCGGATTGCCGCTTTTCCCGCTTGAAAGTGACTGGCTTAATAGATCGGAAAACAGTAAACGCGATGATTTATATCCGTACGTATTAATATTTGATAAATTATTACCTATAACATCTAATAAGTTCTGATGGGCACGAATGCCTGATACACCCGAGTATAATGCTCCCCCGAGATCCATGATATGTCTCCTTTCTAAAAGATTGATATGTTAATTATAAAGTGAATAGTGGATAGTGAATAGTAAAAACAACGTTAATTTAATTTTTATTATCCACTATTCACTATCCACTATCCACTTCCTCACTTCCCACCAAACAACTTCGACAAAATATTCGAAGATGAATTTGTTTCAGATGTACCGTTATTATTTGTAGATGAATTTTCAACCTCTATGAAATTTGAGATGGAAACTGATTCTCCGTTAATGACGAAAGATACCGTTCCATCTTCTTCCAGCTTTACCCCATCCACGACGCCCGAAAGTTCTTCACCACTATCATCGCTGCTATATTTTATGGTTTTGCCAACGAATGTGGATGCCATGGATATTTGATCTAATTGTAGTGATGCAGTCTCAATACTGGTGATATTTGAAAGATATTTTGTCTGTGATTGCTCTTGTTCTAATGTGCTGAATTGTGCTAGCTGAGACATAAATTCAGTGTTATCAGTAGGATCAAGTGGATTTTGATTTTGTAGCTGTGTTACAAAGAGCGTTAAAAAATTTTCCATAGTAATTTCTGAACTTAAACTTGAAGTACTTGACGTGCCCATGCTTTACCTCCTTATATGATATAATCGATCATTAAGTTGTGTATTTTACTGTGTATTCTTGTTTTCGTGTTGTCATTCACATCTTCTTCCTCTGTAGAGTAATATCCTTTCTTATCTTCCCGGTTATTACTTTGCTGTTGAGGGTTATCCGGATTGAGATTTTCAAATGATCTTCGTTTATTTGCATCATCATTTTGAACGAATACCTCTAATTTATGAATTTCAATTCCATTAACTGCTGTAGATTCTCTAAGAAGATGTGAATTATTTTCTATAGCTGCTTTGACTTCTGCATTATCAACAAAGATTTTTGCCCCTATTTCATCGTTTTCTTCAGTAAAGTGGATCGTTATACTACCGAGTTCTGGCGGGTTGAGATGCAGCTTGATTTCGGATCTATCTCCGTGGGTTACCATATGTATTTTTTGGAAGATTTGTTCCATAATATTCATATGTGCGTCTTCCATACCTGAAATGGATGTGCCATAGGATGTATAGCTTGTATTGTTATTATTAATGCTTGATAAAGGCATTAATTTATTATCAGAAAATACACTAATTTGATGGTTAGTTGTGTTTAGCTGTATGTTATCCAGCGTTTTTTGTGTATCTGCAGTGAAAGATGTACCTTTACTTGTTTTCTGTTTAAGTGTATCCAAAGAAATCATATCATGGGTATCTTGTCTTTGAGCAGGATTTTCAAATGTATCCTGTTTCCCGCCCATTTCAGATGCATCCGGGATATCCTGGATAGAAGAAATATTTCCCTGTATTTCCGTTATATCGGCTTCTTTATATCGTTCAGCAGTCCTTGGTATACCGTTTTCTGCAGATATAGGAATATTATGGTTATCTTCTGGTGATAATTCCCGGGTCATCATCTTGAATGTCCCGGGCAACTCTTTCGTGTCTGTGTTTGGAGCTTCTTTTAACTCTCCGTAAGGAACTTGAATTTCCGTGAGGTTTCTATCTTTTCCCGCTGTGGTATAGTAGTTTTCCTGGTTATTTACCATATTTTTTTTGCCACTTTTGGTGATGAAGGCTTCATTGAATTCCTGAAAGATATTAAGATTTTTTTCTGAGCTTAGTTCTGTATTTTCAGTTGGTATGGCTGTACCTTCAGTTGCTAAATTTTCTTTAAATGGCTTTTCTGTTTGAAGTAAGGAGTTTCTGTCATTTGTACTAGTAAAGCCTTTGCCCTGAAGTATATCGATTTCCCTTGTTTCCCCTGTGTTTTTTCCGCTTTCCCTTTGAGAAAAAGAAATAAGGGATGATTCATAGAAATCTTCACTACCTGTGTTTGAATTGAAAGGGTTATCCATAAGCAAGTTAGTATTTTCTTTGGTATTAATATCCTCTGTAGGTAAATTTTTAATGGGGTCTTGAGAATAGGAAATTTGATTTGTTAAGGGATTTTGAGATAAAATGTCTCCTGCGTGAATGGGATTTAATATTTGTTCATCTGCGGTAAATAAATTTTCTTCATTAACTGTTTCTATAATACCTGGTTTCAATTTAGAGTTATTTAGTTCTTGTGTATTTGGCTGAAAGGGTACCGGGTGGGTTATGTGCTGACTAAAAATTTCATGGAATGAGACATCCTCTCCAATCTCAGTGTCTTCCGTATTAGTTTCAGATTGGATAGAATCTGCGTCAGATACAGATATATTAAGGTGAGTGTTATTTATATTTGGGAGTTTAGTATGCAGGTTTCCCGGCAAGTTGTTATTATTGAATAGTTCTATAATTAATTCAGACATGGTCATTTCCTATATTAAACATTAAGGAATTTTAAAGTTTCAGAGTTGGTTCAATCGTCCACGATTGAACTGAAACGTTTAGCATGTTTCATACGCCTGGAGTAATCCAAAACGTACAGGACAATGCTAAACGCATGGTTCAATCTACAAGATTGAATCAACCATGATAAAGTCGTTGCCAAAGGCAACCTAATTTAATGCTTAGGAATTTCAAAGTTTCAGAGTTGGTTCAATCGTCCACGATTGAACTGAAACGT
>CAZPUD010000323.1:0-2536 GCA_964589115.1 uncultured candidatus Brocadiaceae bacterium
CAGGGAATCCATTTTTTCATTTGTTGATATAATAAGGTCTGAGCGATAAAGCCATGGGTCCGAGCTGTCGTAATCCCCTGTGCTCTGTACTACCTTTATTATATCTCTGTATTTCTTCCAAAAATCTTCATACTTTTCCCTTGCCAGCGCTCTTAGAGGGACAAGATATATAACCTTTCCATGCGCCTCAAGGATTACGTTCAGTGCGGCCATTTCAGCAATAAGGGTCTTACCGGAGGCGGTAGGTGCGGCTATTACAAATGAGTTGCTCTCAGTAAGCAAACCCGCCTTTATAGCCATAGCCTGGGGTGGATAAAGCTTTCTGAGGCCAATGGTAGAGAGGATATCTATAAGCCGGTTTGAAGCTCCATATTTAGATAAGCTTTTTACTATCATATTCTAAGCTTATCTTATGGCATGTATAAAAACAATAGGTTAATATTTTTAAGATAGATTATATTTGGCAACGACTATGGTTGGTTCAATCTTGTAGATTGAACCATTTGTTTAGCATGGGTCTGTACATTTTTGTTTACTCCAAGCGTATGAAACATGCTAAACGTTTCGGTTCAATCGTGGACGATTGAACCAACTCTGAGGGATGAACTGGGAAAATTTTATGCATTTACCTGTTTGCATTATTAGTTTAAGTGCGCTCTCTGCTTCAAACGGTTCACTTGCTCCTTAAAGGCATCTGATTCCACAATCTCTTTAACAAAAGCAAATGACCATACTTTGGAAAGGCCCGTGTTTTCCTCAAACAAAACTCGAATACGTCCGGTTTTCGTGCTTACCGCCTTCTCCTGGTAAGGAATATATGCACCTACCACGCCAACAAGTCTGCACTCCGATAGAGAAGACGCTTCTTCAGCGACCTGGGAATCTGTATAGGAATTTATGGGAAAAGGTTTGGTAAAAACAGGACTGCCGCTGTTTCCTGGAAAAACGAATCCATCCATATAAAATGTCTTATCGTCGTTCACTAAACTTACAATCCCATTACGCGTAATCGGAAATATCTTCTTTTCGAATTTAATCCCGGGCTGATAAGACATATAAAAAATATCACACAGCTCAAACAGCCTGTCCGTACTGCAAAACATGTTATCGGGGACGGTCCTTACGTCATCCTTTCTTTTTATTAAGGGAAAAGGGATTAGCGCAATATCGACGCGCTCATTTTTATGGAAGATCCAGTGTATTCCGTTCTTCTTTTTTATATCATCTATGGAACGCGATGCAATCTTACCATCGACTGTGTTAAAGAAAACAAATAATTCCTTATCACGTGATTTACCGGTAAATTCACCATCTACATTTTCCATTACAAGATGCTTTGCCGTAACCAGGTGGATCACACCCTGAATATTTACCAAAAAACCGGTAGCATAGGGATAATATTCACCTTCATCGCTCATATTGCCTAAGAATACGACCGTTCTTTTTATTGTATTGTAAAACTCTTTACCCATTGCGTAAGAAATAGAAGCTGGCAGAAGGCAAAAAATGACAGCTACTGCTATGAATCTGAAAATCACTTAAGTGTCTCCTAATCTGCAAATATTTTTGGAAATGATGAAAAATTTTATGCATATAATAACAATTTATTTTTCAACGTCAAATAATATCTGCTTTCCGGACCAAATAGCCGCACAATTTTTAATTTTGGTAAAGAATGATTTTGGTTGCGGCTTTGCGGTATCAGGGATAGAATGGCTAAATATGCAGATAATCATCCAAACCCTGAAAGAGCTGGGGAAAATACATATACCGGACTGGCTCGTGAATAACATCCAGTATCTCACCATAACCGGAAGTGAGGCATACGGAGTACCGAAGAGGGAATCCGATTATGATTTATATGGCTTTGCCATACCACCGGAAGAGGAAATATTCCCGCATTTGAAAGGTGAAATACCCGGCTTTGGCAGGCAAACACGAAGGTTTGAACAGTGGCAGGAACATCATATACAGCATGGTGAAAAGCAGTATGATTTCGCGATTTACTCTATTGTAAAGTATTTCCAATTATGCATGGAAAATAATCCGAATATGGTCGACTCCCTCTTTACGCCTCAAGACTGCGTAGTTTACATCACCAGAATAGGCCAGATAGTTAGGGAAAATCGCAGGATGTTTCTGCATAAAGGGGCATGGCACAAGTTTAAAGGTTATGCCTACAGCCAGATGCATAAAATGAAACTGAAAAAACGGGAAGGTAAACGAAAAGAGATTGTAGATAAGTACGGTTATGACGTAAAATTTGCCTACCACATAGTCAGACTGCTCAATGAGATTGAACAAATACTTACTGAGGGCGACCTGGATCTGCAAAAAGACAATGAGCAGTTAAAGGCTATCCGGAGGGGTGAATGGACGGAACAGCAGGTTATTGACCACTTTATCAACAAGGAAAGGCATCTTGAAGAACTTTACAAGGAGTCCGGACTTCCCGGTTACCCCGATGAACAGAAAATTAAGGCGTTATTACTACAGTGCCTCGAACAACATTACGGCTCCCTCGATAAAGCAGTTA
>CAZPUD010000323.1:2636-4278 GCA_964589115.1 uncultured candidatus Brocadiaceae bacterium
ATCTTCCTCCTGTATCGGTTGGTCTTTGCCCTTTTCATCCAGAATAATTTTTAATAAAGATGCAGCAACGTCGAAAGAGGTGTAGTCTTCCTCAACAAGTTTCTCGATCCAGTGGATATTTTTTCCCAAATGCCCTTTATCTATAATCCTTCTTACTTTTTCCAAAAGGAGATTTATTTTAATCTCTTCCACGTCACTAACAGAAGGAACCCTTTGAGATATGATTTTAGTTTTTGTGTATCGTTGTATATCCCTTATCTGATAAATCTCCCTGCCCACAACGAAATTAAATGCCCGCCCCGTCTTTCCCGCCCTTCCTGTTCTTCCTATCCTGTGGACATAATATTCTTCATCATGCGGTATATCATAATTAAACACTGCTTCTATGTTTTCTACGTCAATTCCCCGTGCTGCCACATCAGTTGCAACTAGAATTTCAACGATTCCTTTCCTGTATTTGGACATAACGCTGTCTCTTTGCGACTGTCTCATATCGCCGTGCAGTTTATCAGCCGGATACCCCCTTGCCTGAAGGTTCTCTGTCAATTCGTCAACACGCCTTTTCGTATTACAGAATACCAGTGCGAGCTTCAGATTATAGATATCGATTAAACGGGATAGTATCTCCGGTTTTGCCTGGTTTTTGACCTCTAAATAATATTGTTCGATGTGCGGAACCGTTAGCTCCTTATGTACCATTTTTATAAATTGTGGATTTTTTTGGTACTTTCGTGTCAACTGCAAGATGGCCTGCGGCATGGTTGCAGAAAAGAGAATGGTCTGTCTCTGCTCAGGAATTTTTTTTAGTATAAATTCAATATCTTCTCTAAACCCCATGTCCAGCATTTCATCTGCTTCATCCAATACAACCATTTTTACATTTTCCATCTTTAATGTGTGCCGATTCATATGGTCTATAACGCGGCCCGGCGTACCGATAATAATTTGTACTCCCTTTTTTAAACTCTTAATTTGGCGTTCTATCGGTTGTCCGCCGTAAATGGGTATGATCCTGATCCCGCCTTTATATTTTGAAAGTTTATTTACTTCTTCCGCTACCTGGATTGCCAGTTCCCTTGTAGGACATAAAATTACAGCTTGCAGTTTCTTGTCTGCTGCATCTACCTTTTCCAATATCGGGATACCAAATGCCGCTGTTTTTCCCGTTCCCGTCTGAGCCTGCCCGATTATATCCCTGCCTTCCAAAATATAAGGGATTGATTCGTATTGGATTGGTGTAGGTTCCTCAAAACCAATATCTGCAACCGCTTTTTGTATTTCTTCTGATAGATGCAAATCCTCGAATCTTAATTTTTGTATGTCCGATTTCTTTTTCATATGCTCCGCTTCTTTGAATTACTTGAAATAATAACTTTACAAGTTAGGCTGCCTTTGGCAGCAATTTTATCTGATTCAGTCATTCCTCGTATCAAGTACGAGGCAAGCCCTGCAAAAGCAGGAATCTATACCTCCGGGGGTTGTCCAAAAAGCCCGTAAACTATACAAAAGGTAGGGGCTGAAAATCTTCAGCCCCTACATTGAAACGTTTTATCCAAAAAGTCGCTGTAGTCTTAATTCAATGCTTAGAAAATTCAAAGTTTCAGAGTTGGTTCAATCGTCCACGATTGAACCGAAACGTTTA
>CAZPUD010000324.1:0-4275 GCA_964589115.1 uncultured candidatus Brocadiaceae bacterium
AGGTGTATGAAACATGCTAAACGTTTCGGTTCAATCGTGGACGATTGAACCAACTCCAGGAACACTTGGTTTGAAATTCCTGTACGTTAAATTAGGTTACCTTTGGCAACGACTTTATCATGGTTGGTTCAATCCGGTCTTAAAAATTAAACAACAAAAAATATACCACAATACCGGGAAAAACTATTTTTACTATGTTAGAGTAATAAAACAGGCTGATGTGTGAAAGGCGAAGAAAAAGATTATTAAAATAGAATAGAAAAATGTGACATATAGCAGAAGTGTGTCATTACAAAAGTGTTACATGGCACAACCTAATATTAACATCCGCAATCAAAAAATTTTTCGCTGCCGTGAAATGGCATTTTTGATAATTTTCACCCATGCACTAAAAAGAACTATGTCCTGTATTCCGTTTCCAACCGTCTTGATCCACCAAACATGTAACCGAACAGAAAACCGGTAGTAACGGCAACCATCAAAAATAACCACGGATTCTCATGTACCCTTTTGTCTATTCCTGTTGAAATTTCTTTTATTCTCTCTTCTCCACCCGCCACAGCCCCACTGATATTTTGTTTTGTCTTTTCTATTACTTCTGTGTACGTGTCTTTTATCCCGCTCATAATCTCCTGAATGTTTGAGTACTCTTCTCTAATCAATTGATCGATTTCTGTCTTCTTTTCTTTTGCAACCTCGTTTAGCAGCGCAAGTGCCTCGTCTATTTTCTGCATACTACCGTGTTCTTTTGTACTACTTCTTTCAGTGGGATTCCCCGATTCACCCACATTTTTTTTTACATCATTCACGGTCTGATTACCCATAAGATATTCTCCTTTTATTTAATTTACCTCTCTTCCGCACACCGAGATCCAATAAAATAACCTAAAAGAAAACCGCCGGCAGCAGAAACACCTACAGACAGCCATGGATTTTCATAGATTCTTCTTTCAACCCCGGTAGAAACTTCTTTTATTTTTTCCTCTCCGGCAGTCACAACTTCCTTAATCTTTTCCATCCTGCCACCCAAAATTTCTCCCAAAACTTCTCTAAAATTCGAATATCTTTCATTAAGCAAATGAATAATCTCTTCCTTCTTTTCACTTGCCTCTCTATTCAACAAATCAAGAGCTTCGTTTATCCTGTTTGCACCGGCTTCCGTTACGTTAAGATCACCTTTTGTCTGATCACTCATGATACCTCTCCTTTCTTGTTTTTATCTCTTGTCCTTATATCACCATCTCATTTATTTAAGTAAACATTGATGAGCGAACTTTGGTTTTTTCACTGACTGAAGTCCGGTTCAACCGTAGACGATTGAACTAACTCTATGATAAATGGCTATTAACCATATAATCATTTAACTATTCGCAGTTTCTTTGGGTGGCACTGACAAACTTTGTTTGTCCGTGATCGTTTGAATACACACATAGGTATGGAATATACCACACGGACAAACAAAGTTTGTCCGTGCCACCCTGAAAACCGCTTGTATAAAATGAAAATTCCTATACAGTCTGGGTAATATATGATAATAATGCTGGGGTTGTCCAAAAAGTTTTATGAAAGTACCATAATGCAGGGGCTGAAGATTTTCAGCCCCTGCATTATGTATGGTTTTCGGACTTTTTGGACAGCTCCTAGATGTTTGACATTTCTCTTCCGTCTCACACTCGTTTTATGGCATTAGGATATCAAAAGAGGTATATATAGCCTAAACATAGTAAATTATGCTGATTATGTACTTGTTTTCGATTACTTACCTTTTTTATGGCCTTTCTCTTTGTGCTGCTTTTTAACAGTTCGTGCCGCTACTTCTTTTGCCCGTTTTCCATAACGACCTGATTTTTCTGCCTTTTCCTTAATATGCTCATACTGCCGCTGCTCTTTGTCACTTACATTTTTTACATGTTTTTTCTTTGGTGGCATAATAAAAATCTCCCAAAATTTCTTATTTATATTATTCCATGGCCCTGACAGTTTCTTTTTCCAGCAGCGATCTTAAGGCATATTTTTCTGCATCAATTTCCTGCTGTGTCCGAATACCGAGCCTTCGCATAACTGGAATTGGAGGGCACCAGCCCTGAACTGCGTGCTGGAACAGGAAAGGCAAAACAACAGCAGGCAACAAAAACCATTTCTTGTTCACTGTAACGCCAAGAGACACCCCTAAAAGAGCTAATGCAGATGCGTTCATCTCTAACCACCTCTCTATGTCCCATTCGTGGTTTAGTTCTTCTAACCGATGTTCTATAACATGCCTGGGCTGAGATGCATAACATTGAATCCTCTCTTCTCTTTCGCGGTCTAACTCCTGATTAATCCTCGATAATGTATGTTTTCGTACACGATCACCCTCTATAATGCCTTCCATGGTCATGGAATCACCTCCCTTTTTGTATTTGAATTTCATAAGCGCCAAATTAGGCCTTAGGTGGCTTTTTTGTTTCTAGTATAGAGATTAGAGACGGCCCGCCGGGGACTACTGGATGAAAAATCCCATATTCCCCTCTATAGAAATCTGTATTATAAATTTATAAAACCCTGCTTTCCCCACTTTCATGAGGACAAGTTTTAGCAAAGTTTTTCTTTGTGAGCTTCGTGATTAAAACCCTTTTGGTTGTGGCTTCGCCACGCTAGGTAATCTGTGGTTTCAATCCCCTTTTATTGGTCTGAGACTTCTCCCCTATCTATAAACTTTATGACGCTCAAATTATATGCCAATAATATAAAAGACATTATGAAATCGTAACTAAATCTGTTTTTCGACAAACTATCCTATCGTATCTTTCTATTAAATAAGAAGTTAAGTACATTTCGATATGACGGGTATTTGATGATTTTGTTGCGAACAGGAATAGAGAAATTACATAAAAATGATAGGAAAAGCGTACAATGACACAGAAGTGTATCGCTACAAAAGTGTAGCATGACATGAGCCTTCAATGGGTTTTTCGGCCGGTGACAGACATATGGTGTTAATTTGTTTTGCTGGACACGGATGAAGCAGAAACCGTGATCCGTGATCCGTGGCCCGTGATCCGTGTTCCGTGATACGGGGAACCGGAAACCGTGGTTTAATCCGTGGCCTGTCAGAAGCTGCAAACTTATATTCGTTTACTTCGGCAGCACAAGTTCAGCAAGAGAGAACCAACCCTTGTGATCCGAAAACCATCGGTTAACTGTCAACCCTGCCTTATTAACCATTCTTTTGGCATTATCTTTACTAAATTTACGGGAAATCTCTGTACGAATTCTTTCTCCCTTTCTCATTTCAATATGTAAATTCAACGCTTTTATTTCTATCGAAATCTTACGATCAACCTCTAAGTACATCTCTATCTGCTCCTTTTCCGCATTGAAAAATGCACAATGTTTAAAATAATCCGGACAAAAATTTGCATCCAGTTCTCTATTAACTACATTGAGGATGTTTTTGTTGAATTCAGATGTAACACCACGGGAGTCATTATAAGCAAGCTCCAATATCTCTTTTCGTTTTACCATGTCCATACCCAGGAGAAAACGATCACCTGACCTCATAGAACGGGCAATATTCTTTAAGAAAACAACACCCTCTTTTTCACAAAAATTACCAATAGTACTTCCCAGAAACATGAGCAGCCTGGTACGCTCAGACCTGATATCTTCAATATATTTCGTAAAATCTGCAACTATGCCGAAAACTTTTAAAAGAGGATACACATCCAGTAGTTCTCTTGATATCTTAAGGATTGCAGATTCACTCACATCAATTGGCACATAACGGATATCCGCCTGATGTGATTTGTATGCTTCGTCAAGGAGGATTCTCACTTTTCCGTTTGCACCGGGACCAAGCTCAACAACATCTCCTTCCAGAAAGTTTTCCATGATGAAGTCGGCTGAATTCTTCAAAATGGAAAGTTCTGTACGCGTTAAATAATATTCGGGAAGAGAGGAAATCGTCTCAAAAAGAACTGAACCATAAGTATCATAAAAATATTTGCTTGGAATAAACTTTTCAGGGGCTGTCATACCCTCTAAAACATCCTTCTTCAAATCATCAAGGTAATTATTACTTATAAGGCTAACGACTTCAGCACGGTTAGTGCAGAAAACACTATTCATAATTAATTCCTCCTCTGTCTCACAACGCCAGCATTATACGGTATCTAAATTAGGCCGCCTTTGGTAGCAACTAAGGTTGGTTCAATCTTGTAGATTGAACCATTCGTTTGGCATTGGCCTGTACGTTTTAGCTTATTCTAGACGTATGAAACATGCTAAACGTTT
>CAZPUD010000325.1:0-4199 GCA_964589115.1 uncultured candidatus Brocadiaceae bacterium
AATAGTAGTTAGTGAATAGTTAAATGATTATGTGGTTAATAGCCATTTAGCCATCTATTCACTATCCATTATTCACTAACTACTATCAACTTTCCTTTAACACACCAACGGCTCCTCTTTTTAGGGAGAGATAAAAAGTCACTGCCAAAGACAATATAATCTATTATTGAGTCAATTGCATACCCACAGCCCTTTCCAAATTCGCAAGGTTTTGTTCATAATCAGTGAGGGCCCTGTAGTAAAGCAGTCTTGCGTTTAAAAGGGTTCTCTCGCTGTCAAGCAGGGTAAGGAAATCGACCTTATTTGCCTCATATCCAATACGGGCAGATTTCAATGATTGTTCAGCTTGAGGGATTACACCAGTTTTATATAGATTTATTGTGCTTTCTGATGATTGCACCCTGACGAACAGGTCTTTGACCTCAAATAATGTTTTGTTGTTTACGAAACGGTAATCTGATTTGGCAGCGGAGAGTTCTTCTTTTGCCTCTTTTACCTTTGACCGGTTTTTAGGCCAGAGCCAGGGAACGTTGATAGTAATAGCAGATGCCCATGTATCGGATCTACCATCTTCCTGCATGTATTCCACCATTGGCTCAAAATCTGAAAAATAATAATCTTTTTTCGATAGTTTTACATTTGCCTCGTTTCTTCTAACAGCATGATCAAACCTTCTTAATTCAGGCCGATTTTTCATAGCAATGGATTCTAATTTCTCTAGTGATAAATGGAAAGAATGTTTTTCTACAGGCCGTGGTTTTCCTAAAGGTACTTGCGTAGGTCTGTCTAACAGCGTGTTTATTCTGGCAATAATGGACTCCCTTTCCTTACTTAAGACAATCACATCATTTGCCAATGTGGAAAGCTCCACCTGTGCTGCCAGCACATCTCTTTGGGTAACTTCACCAACGGCATATTTTGTCTCAGCGATTTTGGCGAACATACGGAGTAAGTCCCTCGTTTCTTCTGTAACTTCTATGGCATTGTTAATGTAGAAGAACTCATAAAAGGCAGCTTTTACCAGTGCTATAATCTCCTGTATTTTAGATTGAAGTTCTTCCTCTGTCATGCTAGCCTCTTCTTTAGCCACCTCGCCTCTTATACGTAGTTTACCGGGAAATGGTATTTTTTGAGATACATTATAACGTTGCTGAAGCATTGGTGTTTGACCATTAATATTGAGAGGATGATTGGACATATCAAACGAGCCAATTCCGATCGTTGGATCATCTAAAGATTTTGCCTGTGAAATCCTTGCTTTTGCCGCACCTAAACGCCTCCGGGCAGAAATAATCTCAGGGTTATGCTCCACAGCTTCCTGAATTAACCACCGTAAATCTAAAGGTGTATTTGTCTTATCCGCCACAATAGCTTTTTCATTTTCTGCTATATTCTGAGCAGGCTTCCCAACTTTTTCTTGTGCTAAAGAAAATCTACCTGAGAGAATCATCAGAATGAATAAGAATATATAAGATTTTTTGCGTATTTTCATCATCACAGACTCCATTAAATTAGGCCTCCGGCAACTTTTAACAGTAGGGTGGCACTGACAAACTTGTTTGTCAGTGTGGTATATTCCATACCCATGTGTATATTCAAACGACACGGACAAACTCCGTTTGTCCGTGCCACCATGAAAACCGCTTAAATAAAATGAAAATCCCTGTACAATCTAGTCCACAGTCAATTTAATTTGTAACGGTATGGAAATATCCAAAAGAGGTATAGTGTGTCATTGCGAGGGTCTTTTCCGAAGCAATCTCCTGAATATCCCAAAAAAGGATTGCTTCGGATAAAACCCTCGCAATGACGGATATTCTATCACCTATTATTATGAATCGTCTTGATGATGTACTGATTACCTTTCACAAACACTCATATGACATATCATTGCCTTACAATCACCTGCATGTGCATGTGGAAGTGGTTTATAGAATAAAGACATACAAATTGCTGCGGCTATAAAAAATGATAAAAAACATGAAATATACCAGCAAGTATTTTTAAAACCAGAAATTGTTGACTCCGGCGTAAGCAGGCGTTTTATCCTGTCTTCTACAATACTCTCTCCTTTGAAAAATGAGGTTACAGGGTGCAGGGTTGTCATGTCATGAGACCTGCACATCTTCACCAGTGCACTTGCAAGGTCAAGTGGTTCTTTAGATAAATTTACGGCGCTATCATCTGCAGCCTTCTCAGATGCAGAAGAAAATTGGTTTAACAAATAACGATTAATAGGGAGGAAAAAATTGATTGAACAGAGCATTTTTATTATAAACAGCTTCAACGGGTCTTTGCTATTCTTATGATGTACTTCATGGAGGATTACAGCTAATAGTTCTTCTCTTGTTAGATAGGAACAGATGCCCAATGACAAGTATATTCTCGGTTTCCACATGCCAAGCGTAAAAGCACAGCATGGCCCATTACTATTTAAAAGTATAAGTTGATTATCAATCTGGACAGAATGCATGATGTCCTTTAATCCAGGATGACTTTCAAGGGAAAGGGAGGGGTGATGGGAACGAGTAAAGTTATGATTGTAAAACAGGAGAAAAGATGCTTTATAGCATGCATTCCATATCCCAATGAGGAATATTGCCATGCATATCCAGGGAATTATTGTAGTCAAAGTATGTAAAGTAAAAAAGCATTTCGAACATATACTTCCACAGCAAGTAATGGATTCATAAGTAGATTTAGCCTCGAAGATATATCCTTTAATGCCAATTCCTATACCTGTAGCTATTATGGATAAGACGACAATATTAACAAACACAGTGAGTATAAAATAGAATTGTGCCTTTCCTTTTTCTGTTCTGAATAAGTTTCTCATTGGTTATTATTGAGGCTTATTTTGCCTTTTTGATTCAATTAATTTGGAAAAATATTCTATTTTATCCGGGTCCATCTGTGCCATATAGTCCACAAAATGTACCATTACAGAATGAAGAGAAAGTTCGGAAGCCCCCTCAAGAATCCTTTTAGATACAAGTGCAAGGAATTCATCTTTGCCGTAGGCTGATGAATAGAAATATGCTTTTCCAATTTTTGTTCTTTTAACAAGTCCCTTCTCAACCATCCGATTAGTAACCGTAATCACAGCAGAATAAGAAATGTTCCTCTTGGCAGGAAATACTTTTAGTATGTCTTTTATGCTGCATTCACCATGGCTCCACAAGGCCTCCATTATATCTTTCTCCAGCTCCCCCAATACCTGGTTTACCCCTCGTTTAAAGGGATTAAAATGGAATTTAAATTGTTTATTCATATCTGGTCTCTTTTCGATAATTTTTATTTATATTTGTAAACATCTAAACACGAAATATTATATTCTACATATTGTAAAATATGCAAGGATAATTTATGAGAATTTCTTTAAATAATGGAGTTTACCTGTGACAAGTCACATTTTTGTCTCCTGTCACACTTCCGCGCATGTCACACTTTTTATACCTATATTTTGGAGCCATATAACCTGTAGCTGGTACTTTTTGGATGATTCTAATTATCTCTTTCATTTAATTTCCATTATTTTCTCTTTTTTCTATTTATTGGCATACTTTTTTCAGGATAAATTATCCAAAAGCGTAGATTATTTATATCTAAAAATATTTTACATAATTTCCGGAAAATATTGTTACAATAGGTATTATTCTGCTGATCTTTTATTACAATTGTTAATTCTAGGATAGGAGGGTTTAGGTGAAAATACTCGTAACCGGCGGCGCTGGTTTTATTGCTTCTCATTTAGTAGACCGATTAACTAGAGACGGCCATCATGTAATTGTGGTTGATAATCTTTCCTCTGGGAGAAAGGAAAATATTAATCCGAAAGCAACATTTTATGAAGTTGATATTTGTGATGTCCTGGCCTTAGAAGAGGTGTTCAAAAAGGAGAGACCTGAGATAGTCGACCACCATGCTGCCCATGTTAATGTGCGCAAATCAGTAGAGATGCCTGTTTTTGATGCAAATGTTAATATCCTCGGCTCTCTTAATCTGTGCGAGTTATCAAGAAAATATCAGGTTAAGAAGTTCATCTATGTCTCAACCGGTG
Source organism: uncultured candidatus Brocadiaceae bacterium (assembly GCA_964589115.1). Taxonomy (GTDB): domain Bacteria; phylum Planctomycetota; class Brocadiia; order Brocadiales; family Brocadiaceae; genus JBDIVL01. The sequence continues at coordinate 4,061 of CAZPUD010000325.1, forward strand.
GTGCTGTTTACGGCGAGCCAAAGGACTTGCCTGTCAGTGAGTCCTGCCTTGTAGAACCACTTTCACAGTATGGAGTAAGCAAACACACTGTGGAACACTATTTATCCGTTTTTCATAAACTCTATGGATTGAATTTTAC
>CAZPUD010000326.1:0-4144 GCA_964589115.1 uncultured candidatus Brocadiaceae bacterium
TAAATGGAAAATCAGTTGTAACAATAATACAGGCAAGAAAATTATCACCACCACCACGTACAAGAATATCAAATTTAGCTTTTTCATCATCCAAACATCCAACAAACCTTCCGATTACATCGTTTTCCGAACCACGAAAAACACATATGTTCAATTCATTTCCAATTTTAACCAGTTTGTCGTCTCCTGACTGATCGGTTGTTGCGAGTATTACCTTATCGATATGCTGAGAACGTTTTATTCGTTCAATTACATAATATATGGAAGGTCTGTTACCAATCTCTAAAAGTACCTTGCCAGGTAATCTTGCAGAGCCAGTTCTTGCCTGTATTATTGCTACAACTGATTTTCCATTTATACTCATCTGTTTAAATTACTTTACTCTTTTTCAATGATTGTTTATTCGATGTCTTGAAATAAGAATATCAGACATCCATAGTGCATCAAGCTCTGATTTTTCAAAAGTATTAATGGCATCATAAGGACTATTAACGATAGGTTCTCCATGTAGGTTAAATGAGGTATTAAGTAGTGCACCTATACCAGTAAGCGATTTGAATTCTTTAATGAGATCATAATATTCCGGATTTGTCTTTCTCTTTAAAATTTGCGGACGTGCTGTTCCATCTCCTGGATGTATCACCCCTTGGAGATTTTTTTGTTGCCTTTTTTGTACCGGAAAGGCCATTGTCATGTAGTTTGCTTCCAAATGTTTGGGATTATCCAGATAATTGTCCTGATCTTCTTCTAGGATAGTAGGACAGAAAGGCATCCAAAAATCTCTATATTTAATTTGTTTGTTAATCTTATCCACAATGCCAGACCATGAAGGATGCGCCAGAATCGAACGATTTCCAAGAGCACGTTGTCCAAATTCTGCTTTCCTTTGACTTACAGCAACAACTCTTCCTTCTGACAGGAGTTTTGCGATGCTTTTTATATCAATCCCTTCATAGACATAAAATCCGTTTTCCCCCTGAACTTCCTTAGAAGCCTCCAATGCAGTACTTCTGCTATAATCAGACCCCAGATAAGGGCTTTTAAGAGGTTGAATCATCTCGGAATTTCTATTATTCTTTAGCATATGTTGCTCTGTTACCCAGTAAGCGGCTCCTATAACATTTGACTCATCGGCCGGAGAAAGGGGTATGTATAGTGACTCAATCTCCTTTAATTGTGCAAGAAGCATGTTCGCCTTTACATTCATGGCCACACCTCCACCGTAACATATACGGAACCTCCCGGTTTTTAATACTACCTGTCTTATCCATTCAACAAGCGATTTTTCAAGTAATCTTTGTAAGGCCCCAGCAATACCGTCAAAACGATGTCCTTGAAAGCACTTCTGAAAGTGGAAGTAAAGGTCAGAGGGGTGTTCGTTATAAATAACGGCAAGCTTGTTTCTATCAACCTTAAAAATCTTTTCAAATACCTTATAAGACCTTTCCACCTCATATTCGTTTGCGTAAGGAGCGAGGCCCATGATTTTGTATTCATGATTATATGGCTTCATGCCTAAAAGCAAAGTAATCCATTGGTATAATCTTCCCAGATTACTCTCATTTGAACCCCCAATAATCTTCAACCCTTCAGGAGATGGGACTGAAACTGCAGAATTGTACTTTCCGCCATCGCCTTCCATATGTACCACAACGACATCTTTTCCTCTTGTTTCTCCGGAGTAATAGGCATGATAGTGATGACATAAATAATGAGGAGCAAAAACTATCTTCTCTTCAGGGATATTTAGGCATTCCACAACAGTGTCTTTGCGGATTTCATTAAAAATCTCTGATACTATATTATCAGGACCATCCATATCAAGCCTTGTTAGTCCATAATAATATTGGTCGGAAACACGATTCCATCCACCCATAATATCAAAATAGGTTCTAAGAGATTTATTCCCCAATAGTTTTGGTTTCCAATAACGTTCATTTTCATAAATCCAATCATCAATCTTATATAACGCTGCCCTTTTAAAAAGTATATTTGCAATTCCATCATGATTAAATGAATCATTTACCATTACAACAATATCAACATCTTTTTGATCAATACCTGCATACTGTAGACAGAACTGTGCGGCTTTCAGAGGAAACCCATGATCCCCTTTAAGGCGACTGAATCGTTCCTCATGTGCGGCAGCCACAACATCACCATTAACCATCAATGCAGCCGATGCCATATGAACTTCATAAAGAGCTAAAACTATAAAATCTTTCACCATCATTAAACTACATTATTAGAATGTTTTTGTCCTACAAAATACATGTTACCCACACCACAAGTACCTCTAAATAAACGTCTAAATGTCTTATATTTTAATAGATCTACGTCCCTATTTCTTAATAACTCGTTTAGCTCGTTAAGATCAGTGAAAAGCTCGTTTAATCTAGCTTTAAAAAAAGATTCAAGTGGCTTCATAATGTCTGTTTCAATCAATGATTTTAGACAATTCAAACCTTGCTCAAATGTGGACAAATTAGAATTCCTATGCGTAATATCAAAAAATGATAAGAGAAAATCTTTAAATACTTTGAATTGACTCATATGTTCAGAAAAATCTTTCTCGGCGACCGTCTTGTCATCGTCAGAAGCTAATAGCCAACAAATTTGGTTTAACATCATTAAATGGTAGAAACTTTCATTTTCTAAATGGGTAACATTTTCTCTAAAAGAAGATGTTAAAAAGAAAGGACTCACGAAAGGATAGCTACTATAAAAATATATATTATTTTCTGAGAAAATTTTTAAAACATCCTGCATCATTGGAGTTTTAATTTTTGGATTAATATAAGTATCATAAATGATGGCATCTTTTGATCTTTTTCCAATTTTTACAGACCTTTCTAAATGTTCCTTAAATAAAATTGAAGCGTATTCAATTATCTTTGTCTCATTGTTATCCGCTAGATAGTAAAGAATAAATCGTTGCAAATTCCTCTGCATACCACCAGCAAGTTCTCCGAAAGAAATTACTATGAATCCTTCATCCTCAATATGGTTAATAAATTTCCTAATGGCGCCTAATGGATCCTCTGTATGCACAATAGTACCATCTGCAATTACGAAATCATATTTTTCCTCTTCTAAATCAACATCAAAATAGGAATGCACATGTGTCCTTTTTAAAGTGTTTTCAATATCGAAGTGCTTAAATAAATTAGACAATCTGTTCATTGATATTTCATTTATATCAACGCATGTTATTTCACTTACACCCCACATGGCATAAAACAGTTCATATTCGCCTGTGCCAGAACCAAAACTAACAATCTTAGCCTTTTGAAAAAGTTTTTTTGGAAGTTTAAGCCTTTGAAAAAAAAGGGATTCCCTCATTTGCTTCATATATGCAAACAATTCTGGATTTTCTTCAATAGGACGGTAAGAAGGATTTACCCGTTTATATACTTCAAGAACCTCGTTTTCAGTTTCTTTAAAATTTTTTGTCATTTTCGGTACTTCCTTGAATAAACATATCCCAGGCTAAAGGTTCATCTTCTTCAATATCTCTTATGGTATACTTTCCAATTAAGATTTTTATTAAATCTGGATCAAGACCATATCCAGGACGTTTAACAGCAAACATATTTCTATCGACAACAGTGCCTGCTGGAATATTACAGGAAGCTACAAGACTTCGCCTGCCTATCCTTTTCATTTCCAATTCAGCTTCTGTACATTTTTTCCGAGGACTACCCAGCATTTTTTCAACCTCATTTCGTGCTTTTACCATACCGGCAAGTTCTTCCAGCGTTAATGAAAAATAGTGATCAGGCCCCGGTAAACTCTGGTCAATAGTTATGTGTTTTTCAATTAGATTGGCACCTACAGCAAAGGCTATTTTTGGAAGCTCGATTCCCGGCGTGTGGTCTGAAAGACCTACAGGATAACCAAAAGCTGTCTTCAGAGTATTAATGACCCTTAAATTATAATCCTCTGGTTGTGCCGGATAATTACTTACACAGTGGAGAAGAACCACCTGATCATTCCCTTCATTATTAATTATTGTTAATACCTTCTCTATATCTCCCAATGTAGACATACCCGTTGAAAGGATTACAGGCTTTCCTGTTTGTGCCACTCTCTGAATCAAAGGATAATGGGTCATCTCAAACGATGCTATTTTATATGCGGGCAC
>CAZPUD010000327.1:0-4119 GCA_964589115.1 uncultured candidatus Brocadiaceae bacterium
TTCTGAATCATATGTTCTATCCGGTCAAGGCGGGTTTCAGTTTCCTGTTTTTCCTTCATTCTTGTAAAAAAATATGTCCCGAGAAATACACCGGCAGCACCGGTTAAAATACTTGACAGTGATCCTAAATACATAGTCGACCTATGAAGTATACTCATTGTACGTCCTCCTTATTAATCTTTTTCCTTAAAATCTCTTCTACTTTCTGTTCAACCCTTTTCAGTATCTCCTCCTCCTTTTTTGTCATTTCTGTTTTCGACCCAAGATCTTTTTGACGCGCATGCCTCGCCTCCGCAACAATATCTTCCACGTCTTCCTTCACCCTCTCATACTTTGTTACCATCCAATCACTAAACGCAATGCCTTCCTTTACAGCACCAACTGCCACAGGTCTTATCTTCTTCGACAACTTGCCAGCCCCCAGGAAAGCAAGTGCCCCCAATGCACCACTACCCAGCAGCCATAAACTTCGATTGCTAATCATACCCTTTCCTCCTTATTTATTAAATACTTTACACCCGATTTATCTTCACAAATGGGTCGGGTTTCAGAAGAAATTACGAAACATAGATTGCGGAGATTACAAGAAAATACGAAATACTAAGCACGAAATCCGAAACAAATCCAAAATCTTAATTTTCAAATGTTAGAAACCGGGTTTTTATCATTGAGATTTTGTATTTTCTAAATTGTTTCGTATTCCGGATTTCGATATTCGAATTTCGACATTCGTCCTGTAGCTTCAATCTCTTTTTATCTGACCGGGGGCTTTGCCGCACCAGGTAATTTTGACTATATCACGGATTTACCTTATTTTCAAATAATATTAGTTCCTTCCTATTACGGCCTTCATCGCTATTGGAAAAAGGAAATTGAACGGTTTTGGAAAAAACGCATGTGCAACCATATCTACTAATATATGGTTCACTATATCCGTAGTTGGTAGTTTTGGTCTCTTAGTTTTTACAGGTAAGCAATTCTTTGTCGTTTTTCCCCTATACTCTTTCATTGCGCGGCTAATGTATTGAACTAAGGTTTTCCTATCAGCCTGTTTTTCATCAAACATCACAAGAATCCTGCCAGTTTTGTAATTGACCTTTACTTCTATTATTCCGGGTCCGAAATTACCAATATGTTCCTGCATTTGTTTGCATGCATACACATTTCCAATAAGATACCTACCTTCAAATCTTATCCTTCCTGGCAGTATGCTTAAAAGCGCCATTTTACCCTCCTTAATTAACAATTTTACCCCCTTAAATAACAAAATATAAATTTCTCCAAAATTAATGCGCCAAAGTTTCAGAAGAAATTATTGAAACTACAGATTTCACAGCGTGGCGAAGCCACAACCAAAAAGATTTTAACCATGAAGAACACGAAGAAAAACTTTGCTAAAAAAGCAAGGTTTTATAAGATGGAATTTCGTGGGAATTAAATGGTGTGTATTACTGCATGGAAGTTTTATTTTATCCTGATTACCTTTCAGCTTCAGACGCTTACAAGAAATATTTTTGCACTTTCGGCAAAATTGTAGCGCCGATCCCTTGTGGTCAGCATTTAGCGGAGGATGCATCCAATTGCAGATTTGGGATTGCGGATTGCGGAATGAAAAACCAAATTAAAAAATCCGAAATCCAAATTCCCGCGCTGCGCATTCCGATTTATTCGGGTTAGGTACTCAGGACAATTTGGTTCGCAGCGGTGCTCCCTGTCAAAGCTGAGACCGGGTACTACATACCTTAATTCTCGTTTTCGCTGAAAATGGTGTTCAGATTAAGCACCTTTCTTCATTGCTTTTATACCATATTTTGTGCAGCTACTTTTTTAGGTGAATGAGATTTATAGATCTCACATTCTAAAAAATTCTTACCACAATAATATATAACCGCTTCTATGCTTAAGCTGTTCAATTTAACACAGTAGCAGTCATTACTGGGCGGCCTCTTAAGAAGAGGACATCTTTTACGAGAATAGACCTTTCTTGTTATTTTTCTTCTCATCTAATACTCCTTCCATAACTGATCCCTGGCACGGAATCAATTAATCTTTCATCAATAGCTTCCCGGATAATTTAATCAGAAGTACTGGAATAACCTATCAAAACTCATACCAAAACATAAATAAATTCGGTCTTTTTATGTTGTGGTTGATTGTTATTTTATTCTTAACACTACAAATAAAGTTCTCTGATCTCTCACAAATGAGTTCAAATAACAAGGTTTTTTTCAGCATTTTTATATGAGAAAAAAACTATTTATATTTTTTACAACAAAGTCCATTCTTTCTCTACTGCATCAAGGTGCAAAAAGTTACATTTTGATGTAGAGATATTCAACAATAGCCTCTTCAAGATATTGAAAAGAGTCACCTTTGGATACTTCAAACAATGAGAATTAATAAACTTCCATACAGATACGCCTTTATTCACCTCCTCTCTCAAAAGAGATAATGTATAGGTTTAAAATCTACCTAATGGTAGTATTAATATTGAACAAGGAATTTCGAATTAGAAAATCCGAAATACTAAGCACGAAATTCTAAACAAATCCCAAAAACAAAAATCGGAATGACCGAAACTATAAAAGTCGGGTTGTTTTGAACCTTTGAATTTTGAGTTTCGGTATTGTTTCATATTTCGGGATTCGAATTTAGAATTTAGACGCTTTGTCATATCGACAAAACTTTGTCGGTGTTGAGATGCTAAGTGCCTATACATTTGATAAAACCTCTGACCGTTTAACCGTGTGCCTGCTGCCATTACCGTTATTTTCCGGTACAGACTCTTTAATAACCGAGTAATAATTCTCCAGTAACATATACTGGTCAAAAAACCCCCTTGCAGAAGTGCCAAGCGGGTGTTTAAAGTAGATGGCAAGTTGGGACTGTATACCGCACTCACCACGCCTGAGGGCATATTCCAGCAGCCTGACGAGGTCAAGGATGAGAGGGGCGGCCAGTATAGAATCCCTTCCAAGCCAATTTATCTTTGCACTCATAGGCATACCCAGCCATCCCGAAAAATCTATGCTTTCCCATGCTTCCTTATTATCGCCTCTTGGAGGATAGTAATGAATATCAACAATATGGGCAAAATGATTATATCCAAGGACAGGCTCCAACACCCCCAATTTATCTTCCATCTTTGTTTGCCTGTGTTCCGGCATTGAGAGCACAAGACCATCATTATTTCCCAGGATATTAGTACTGTACCATCCGTTTAATCTCAGGTTTCTAATCTTAAACATCTGTCCGAGGACGGTCTTGATAAGAGTTTGACCTGTGTTACCATCCCTTCCTGCCAGAGGAACTTTCTTCTCTTCCGCAAGCTCCAGCAGGGCTGGTACCTTTAAAGTCACGTTAGGAGTAAAATCCACAAACGGACATCCAGTCTCTATTGCAGCAAGCGCATACAACATAGCCGAACTTATTGATTTATCGTTGTTGATTATTGCCTTTCTAAACCTTGCAAGATCATTGTGAGTATTGCATAATTCAATATGTTTTAAGGGAGAAGCAAGATAAACTACGATGGCACTGTCTAAGCTATATCGGTCTTTAAAGGAAATAATGTCCTGTTTTAATACATCCAACCCCTCTTGTAATGAAGTGGTAGCCATTACATTTTCTGCCGTTTTTGTAGAATCGACATCATGCTCTGTTACCACTGCCTTCCAGGGATATAACACTTCCAATTCAGTGCGTAAACCTTCAATGAGTGATGACTCCAACACCCTGTTGGAGATTGCTGCATTGTAAGCATTTCGGCTCGTGACATCCCATCCTCCAAATATTAATTGATTAAACTGAGCAAGACTCAGATGTGAAAACAGGCCGGTCTCGGTCAACATACCATCACAATTATTCGTCAGTCCTTTTTTTAAGGCAATTGACCCAGCTACCGTGGTATTGGCAGTAGCCCCGTTTAATCCAACAAACAAGACACCTATTTTTCCTCTGTTCATCAACAACCTCCTTTGATTGTAATTGAGACTCATCCTCATAACATTAACAAAAAATAATAAATCTTTTTCTACCTATTACACTGTCAACATATTTGTAACAGTATGTGAATAACCAAAAGAGGTATAGCATGTCATTGCGAGGGTCTTTTCCGAA
>CAZPUD010000328.1:0-4107 GCA_964589115.1 uncultured candidatus Brocadiaceae bacterium
GCCTTTGAAGCCTTTTCCCGCCCAGTACATAATGATATGACCAGTAGGGATCGTGCGTTTCTAGAAAGAGAGATTGAATACTGGCGACTAATGTACCGGTACCAGTACAGTCTTTGCTGCAAACTTCTGTGTTCTTCTCGTTAAAAGTAAGAAATTTATGAAATACAGATAGGACGTGTCTGAAAATACCGGAGGATGAACAGTCCGAGATTATGTTCGCTATAGCTGCAATCCTCCTTTCGGGAAAATTTGCAGGTCTGATTCCCGCATATGTCCAATCGTTTTCTACCATGGGAGTTCGGTCTGTTTTGGATTGGATCTCTTTCCATACTTGCTCGATGATACTTATGTACTCCGAGGTCTCTTTATCATACGATTTTTTGAGAGTTCTTTGTTGGGGTAATAACCCTGCCATACCTAACAGCAGCGACTGCACTTGTATCTTTTTTTCATTAGAGGGGATATCCTCAGGGACTACATAGCGGATATCTTTTAGCGGCATGAGGGAGGCCAAAGTCAGGAACGGTCCTTTGTTTTCCTTATATCCAAGTGATTCCATAAGTGCTTCATAGAATACCTGTTCAAAGGGACTTCTTTCAATCCATTTCTCATATCTTTTGGCTTTTTGAAGGATTCGGTCGTCTCCTGCATAATCAAGGAAAAGACCAATCCATTGTTTATCAACCTTCTGGCTTTCCATTTCTGTTTGACAATGTCCGGGGTTTACCTTTTCACCTTTTAGATATGATTCAACATCAATGATATCGATTATATCATCAAGCTCCATATTTAAATATTTTGACAACGTTAACTGCGGAACATACTGTCCTGTAAGATTACAAATACATTTTACTCCAATATCATTCCACATGACGACGTGTAGACATACCATGTTATATGTTTCTTGCTTATCATGCTGATGTTTTACCCAATCGGATGCAAATACATGGACTTCAATATCACCCCTGATAAGTCCCTTACCTTCCAGGAGAATTTCCGCATGTTTGAAATCGGGTCCTCCTTCAGAATTCCACCATCCCGGTGACAAAATCTCTAAGCGTGTGCCATTATCAGTATAAAGCTTATCTTTTTTGATATGCTGCCCAAACCATATACAACGAACCAATTCTTCTTTAATGAGTTTTTCCGTACCTTCTAAAACGAACAGGAGTGAACGTCCGTTTGCCTCTGCATTACCTGTACTAGTATTAAAAGAATTTACAATCTGTTGATAAACAGGTGAGAAATAGTCAGTAGGATGGTTATTTAGGTTCAGCATGAATTACTCTAATATAATTTAACGTTTGGGAATTCAAAAAGTAGGATGGGTCAAGCTCAAAGTTGGTCTCAGAGTTGGTTCAATCGTCCACGATTGAACCGAAATGTTTAGCATATTTCATACGCCTAGAGTAAACCAAGACGTACAGGCCAATGCCATCAATACACTATGTATACCCCAACCTGTGCAATTTACTTTTGTCTTTTCTCCATTTCTCCATAACCTTAACCCAGAGTTCTAAATAAACCTTCCGGCCTATCTGTTTTTCTATTTCTTCTCTGGCAATAACACCAACCCGCTTAATAGCCTTGCCGTCCTCTCCAATAATGATGCCTTTTTGTGATTCACGTTCTACATAGATAATGGCTTTAATAAAATCCTTGCCTTTTTCCCGTTCTTTAAATTCATCAATCTCTACAGTAGTTGAGTATGGAATCTCTTCTCCGTAATACTCAAAAACCTTTTCCCGAATAATCTCAGAGGCAAGAAATCTCTCGTTGTAGTCAGTTATGTAATCTTCCGGATAGAAAGGTTCCCCCTCAGGCAAGTATTTCACGAGAAGATCAAGCATCAGATCAAGGTTAGTACCTTTTAAAACAGAGATTGGAACAATCTCAGCAAACTTAAAGTGTTCACCATATGCCGAAATAACTGGTATAAGACTGTCCCTTTCTACCAGGTCCACCTTATTGATAGCCAAAATTACAGGAACATGTGTCTGAAATAACCTTCGCATAACTTCTTTTTCTACCTTGCCGGGTGGTTCAAAAGGTTCCACCATCATTAGAATAACATCCGCATCTTTTACAGCGTTATGGGCTTCTTTCACCATATATTTCTGCAGTTCATATTTGGGTTCCATAATACCCGGCGTATCATAAAAGACGATTTGATAGTTATCCCTCGTTAGTACCCCCATAATCTTCTTCCTGGTTGTTTGCGGTTTAGGAGTAACAATAGACAACTTACATCCCAGAATATCATTGATTAAGGTCGATTTACCTACATTGGGTTTACCTATGATAGCTACATAACCTGACTTAAAATTTTTTCTGTTTTGCTGCATACTTATCCATATCAAAATTGCTTGCATACAGAGGGCAATTTCGATTAATATAATGTTTTATGATATATAATCGTGTAGTAAATACTATGTAGCATTCTAAACTTTACTCTGTATTGAATCAAGTGTTTTAGTGTTATAGTATTTTCCAAAAATAATTTTGATATTTCTAATGATACTTAACAAAATAGGGGGACTGCTGCTTGGAAGAGGCAAAAACATCTGCACCGGTTCAAGAACTTTATCTGGATACTAAAAAACCAAATAGCAAGAAAACGGCCAAAAATAAAGGGAAGTGGTTAAGCTCACAAAGATTGCGCTGGTATGTACAAATAGCATTCTTTATTGTTGTACTCGTAATTGGTTGGCAGTTTTACACCTTTGTAAGATACTGTGAGATGGGTGGAAAAGGTTTCTATCTACCTAGGCCGCCAGGGGTAGAGTCTTTCTTACCGATTAGTGCGCTTATGGGTACAAAATATTTTTTTGGGACAGGCAAGATTAACACCATTCATCCCGCTGGTTTTGTAATTTTCGGGACACTGCTTCTCACGGCTTTATTTTTCAGGAGGGGTTTCTGTAGCTGGATTTGCCCCATTGGTACTATTTCTGAATGGGAATGGCGGTTTGGGGATTGGTTTATGAAGAAACTTCCTAAACAGGCCTCATCCTTGATCAGGAACATTCCAGTTCAACTAACGGCCGGTTTGAGTCTTGTTTTTACGCCTATTATTGTTCTGCTGATTTTGGAAATTTTAACCATGGAGTCCTTTAAATCCCCGGTTTTTATGTACTTGACCCCTGCTTATATTCTGGCGATGGTACTGCCATTTGTCGTTCCCAGGAAAATCTGGCCTGATATAGTAAACGACAGGATTGCACGGGCCTGGAAATATGCTATCCTGGCATTTTTTGTTCAGGTTATTGTTATTAAAATGCCTGTTGCACAATTGGAGTTTATGTATGACCGCGTACCATTTATTCGTGTAGCAGATGTCAAGATGCTGAAATTTTTTATCAACATGTCAGGCATGGCATTATCTGTCATCCTGACTATGCTTGTCTTTTCTCTTGTAAGTAAAAATTTTTGGTGCCGGTTTTTTTGTCCATATGGCGCCCTTTTGGGTATCATTGCATATGCAAGCCCTTTAAGGATTACACGGGATGCCAAAAAGTGTATTGACTGCGGAAAATGCACCAGGGCATGTCCGTCGTACATTCTTGTAGAAAAGAAAAAGCACGTCTTGACACATGAATGTACTGCTTGTTATGACTGCGTTCACGCCTGCCCGGTAAACGGGGCATTGGATATGAAACCGGTCGGAACCCGTAAGAAGATCCATTACGGGCTTTATGCCCTTATGCTCATAGGCCTTTATGTTGCATTAACGAACGCTGCCAGGGCAACCGGGCATTGGTACACGAAGATCTCAGATGCTGAGTATAGACTCAGGATAATGGAACTTAACCATCCAAAATACCTTCATAAAGCAGGGCAGTTTGCAACAGAATAGGTTAATTTGTTTCGGTGAGAAGGGTCACCGAAACGTCTGAAGGCTATCGATAAAGGAGTTTCGGTGTGAAGACACACCGAAACATCAGAATATTCAAACGTATTGTTAATAATAGATTATATAGTATCTGTCATTGCGAGGGCGTTTTCCCCGAAGCAATCCCTTTTGAAGTACCCAGGAGATTGCTTCGGAAAAGGCCCTCGCAATGACATGCTATACCTCTTTTGGTTATTCACATACCGTTACAAATA
>CAZPUD010000329.1:0-4104 GCA_964589115.1 uncultured candidatus Brocadiaceae bacterium
AAAGACGCAAAGAACGCAAAGAAAAACTTAAAACGATAAAATTGTAGGATGCGTCCCACGCACTAATCTGAGATGGTAATGCTACACCGCAGAGGCGCAAAGGATGCAAAGGAAAACTTAAAATGATAAAATTGTAGGGTGTGCTGCCCCACTCACCAATCTCATCCGGAACGAGGTTTTTGTCATTGAGATTTTGTATTTTCGAGTTTGTTTCGAATTTAGTGCTTCGGATTTCGTTTTTTCCGGCTTGTTCCTGCTGGGTTTCGTATCTCAACTCAACCTACAAAAAAGCCACCCGTATTCGAGTGGCTTTTTTAATAATTATTTTGAATTGGCTATTATTACTTATACCTTCCAACCCTCCTGCCTTTACAACCCATTCTTCCATGGTTCGCACGTTTGCTGCGCCATGTTAATCTTTGTCTTCTCTTGTCTCTCATCGTGATTATCCTAACTTAAAAATTACCTTAAAACCAAAATATTCTCTAATTCCGACATTTGCACATAATCTGCCAATTATTGCCTAACCTGAACGAGTCAGATGAGAAATGTAGGGCGAGGCTTTAGCCTTGCGCTTCTTCTTAATCTTGCGTTTATTGCAGGAAGGCAAACCTAAAGGTTTGCCCTACATGCTGCTGGTAAAAATATTTTTCTAAAGACACCATAAATGTGTAGGTTGAGTTGTAGAACAAAACTCAACAAAAATACGGTTATCCTGCCGGAAAATCGGTTGTTGTGTTTAGTACCTCAACCCAACCTACATTAACCACCTTAGCACTACACAACTTAAACATTTTCTTGTTTTGTGACGTCCTTTTCAACTTTCTGCGCATGCTTGCCGCTGGCGTCTTCGATATCGTCTTCAACTCCCTTGACGCCTTTTTTAAATTCCACAATACCGCGTCCAAGGGACTTCATTACCTCCGGAAGTCTTCTTCCGAAGATCAAAAGTGCCACAATCAGGATAATGAGCCATTCCCAACCACCTGGCATACTGAACATAATTTATGCCTCCTTAATAAGGTTTTAAAAACAATCTAAATTATATCGTTTGATAGATAAAAATCAAAGAATTTATGTAACAATTTAGTTTCGGAGCTGGTTCAATCGTCCATGATTGAACCGAAACGTTTAGCATGTTTTATACGCCTGTAGTAAACCAAAACGTACATGCACACGCTGAATGAATGGTTCAATCTACAAGATTGAACCAACCGTAGAAACCACAGATTACACAGATGGCACAGATATAAAATTGAAAATACGAAATATTTTTGCTAAAAATGTCAAAATTATTTTTGGAAGATACTAAAAAACTAAATTGTTACGAATTTATTGATTTCTATAGGGCCTTAATTCCCTTAGTGTTTTAATAAGAGAAGACATATCTGCAGGCAGGTCTGCCTGGAATTCCATTTTCTTATTCTGAATAGGATGAAAAAATTCAATCTTATGTGCATGAAGCGCCTGTCTCTCAATGATTGGTATCTCTCCCAGTTCTCTTTCTTTCGGTAAAAGATCTGAAAGATAGTATGATTCATGGTCGCTATACAGAAAATCTGCAACAACAGGATGTCCTATTGATCGCATATGTACCCGGATTTGATGTGTTCTGCCTGTCTTTGGCATTACTTTTACCATAGTATAACCATTAAAGCGCTCCATTACTTCGTATATGGAAATGGCATCCTTGCCGATATCACGCCTTACGGCCATTTTTTGTGAATCGCTTTTATGCCTTCCAATAGGCAGATGAATTTCATCCGAATCGAACATAAGCTCGCCTTCCACTACAGCAATGTATTCCTTTTTAACGTATCTTTTTTCAAACTGCATGGCGATATGGGAATGTACGGCATCACTTTTAATTGTTAACATAACACCGCTCGTATCCCTATCCAGCCGGTGCACAATCCCTGCTTTTAATGGTCCGTTAACCTGAGAGAGATTTTGGCAATGGTAGGTCAGTGCATTTACAAGCGTTCCCGAAGGATGACCACCGGCAGGGTGAACTACCATATCATAAGGTTTATTGATAACCATCAGGTAGTCATCCTCGTAAACAATATTTAAAGGAATATCCTCTGCGACTATTTTATCATCTTCAAATACCGGTACCCGAACAGAAATAACGTCTCCTTTTTGTATATCATAACTACTTTTGACGGTACGCCTGTTAACCAGAACCTCACCCTCTTTTATTAATTTCTGAATAAAGGTTCTTGAATAATCAGGAAGACGCATAGCAAGGTACCTGTCGATCCTTTTGTCTTCGGGAAAGGTTTTTCTTATATCGAAAGTTAATTCTTTTATTTGTGTAATTTCCTGAAGCATTTTATCTGATCACCGATAAACGGGACTGAGCCATATTAGCCCAGTTACTGTTTGGAGAAAGTTTTATTGTTTTTGTATAAGAACGAATTGCATCGGCAGTGTGGCCTAACTTTTCATAGCAACGTCCTGCATCCCAGTTTTCCTGTGCAGCCAGAAAACTATTGCCGGTGGAAATGTCCTCAAACTGCTTTATTGCCTCCTGAAGAAGGCCTTTTTCCTCATAAGCGTATCCTAAAGATTGTTTTACGACGGGCGCAAGAGGATGTCCGCTGTATTTATTTAAAAAATTGTTGTATTCCAGAATTGCTCCATCGTAGTTTTTTAAGCTGTAGTAAACATTTCCCAGCTGGAATAATACCCACGGTGTAGCACTTGAAGAGGACATGGTGTTTTTAACGTAGTTATATTCATTTGCTGCGGTAGATAAAGCTGCATTTCTGCTCTTCTCGTCTTTTCCCTGTTGTTGTACTGCTGTCGCCAGTTCGTTATTTATCCTCCATACATTTTGCCATGTAGTCTCTGCCCTTCTGGCATTCGCTGTTACAAAAAAAGTAACCCCTACGCCAATGGCAATAGCAGCGCCCACACCAATACTAATATAAACTTTATAGGTATTAAGTATCCGTAATACATTTAAAGTAGATTCGTTCATTTTTCTTCTTTCAAAAAGTTATAAACCAATTAAAGATTCCGCTTCTTTAAAAATTTCTTGTATGTCTTCTTTTTCCAGACCAGCCCCGCATGCGATGCGTTCGGCATGGCTGCGTTCCAGGAGATCATCAGGTGTATGGGAGTCTGACCCAAAAACAAGTTTTGCTCCAGCCTTTTTTGCCATTTTAACAACATGTCCGTTTGCATAAGCATGTCCCTTCCTGCCTGATATCTCTAACCTGACACCGTTAGTTTTCGCCAGTTTGGCGTCTTCTTCCGTTATAAGGCCTGGATGGGCAAGTATATCAACGCCTGCTTCTATTGCAGCCCTATTGGTCCCCGGAGATACAGGCTCGGTAATAGTTTCCCCATGCATGAGCACGATAAACGCCCCTAATGCCCTTGCCCGCTCCACCATAGATTTTATATGCTCAGGACGAAGATGCGTTAATTCAACTCCTCCGTGCACCTTAATTTTTGAGACAGCAGCTATTTCCCTGCAGGCATATAGAATATTAGGTATTACTATATTAATATTAGAGTAATCAACATGATCCGTTATTACGAGTCCCCGAAAACCCTTTGCCTCGCAGCGTCGTACTAATTCTGCCGGTAACAGCACGCCATCAGAGAATAAGGTATGTGTGTGTAAGTCAATCATGAGAGAGTTTTAACGATAATCCTTTTTTTGGTAGATGGGTGAATGAGTAGAAGGGTAGATAAGTTAAATACCCATTTACCCATTCACTCATTTACCCATCTGCTAACTTTGCAATCTGTGGTTTCAGTAATTTTTTCTGAAACTTAAACCACTTTAAAGATAAACCGCACAGAGAATATTTAATGCGCCCGAGACGATTTGAACGTCTGACCTACGGTTTAGGAAACCGTCGCTCTATCCTGCTGAGCTACGGGCGCAATGTGTTTAAAGTCTTAATTATAACCTCAATAGCGAAAAAATCAATAGAATTCGATTGATGTATATGTGTCCATCTATTAAAATAGCGCCATTATCATGAAACAGATAAGGATTTTGAACCCCGAAGGGGTAGCATGGGAAACTAGTACACTGTCAACATAATTGTCAATAACAGATTATATAGTATCTGTCATTGCGAG
>CAZPUD010000330.1:0-4096 GCA_964589115.1 uncultured candidatus Brocadiaceae bacterium
ACTTTTCACCACACTGCCCAACGTCTTTGATAAGGAACCTATTTCATCCTTTCTGGTATCATAAGGCACCTGAACTGTCAGGTCGCCCGCACCGACCTTAACAACCTGCTCAGATATCCTCCTGATCGGCTTCACGATCTCTTTTGAAGAAAAATAGGCAATAATCGCTACAACCAAACCAACAAAAATACCAATCCATATAACCCTGAGTGCCAGGACTTTGACCGGTGCAAATGCCTCTGCAACATCAATCTCTGCCAAAACCGTCCACCCTAAACCAAACTCCTTCTCCAGCGTCCCGCCTGTTGATGCCCCTACAATTGGTATCCCCCTGTAGTCAGGATAAATCCCTGCCATGTCCTTGCCATGTTCCTGAAATAACCTTACAGGTACAGTATCAACCTTCTGCTTCAGAATTGACTCTTTAATAAATCTCGAATCTGTTACCATGTACCGGTCCTTATTGACTATGTACACCTCACCCGTCTCTCCCATACCTTCTCTATCTGTCGTTATTTTATTTAGTCCCGCCAGATCATAACGGTTTACGATAACCCCGATTACTTTCTTTGTTATCCTTGATATTAAAGGCATAGAAAACGCAATAAGTTCTTTACCTTCACTGGAATAGCGGTAAATATCCTTAACGTACATACCTTTCTTTCCCTCAAGGAAGTAAACGTCATTTGATTTATCATCCGCTATTACCTCTTTCTCCGAAGAGGCAACAACCTTGCCTGTAAGATCAAGTATATGCGTTCCGTAAATTTCCGGATCAAGGGATTTTTTATTCTCTACCAGATGATTATTCAACTCCTCTGATAGTTTCGCTGCATCAGGCCCTCCGTGATTTATCTTTTCAAGGGTATCACAGATAAAACCATCCGAACTAAAATCCAATATCCTTCCCGTTTTTGACTTCAAATAAAAGGCAATTGCCGTTTCACGTGATTTTACAATCGTTGTCAGGCTATCGAGAAACTGGCTTTTTATTGTTGCTTTACCTGATGAGTAACTCAGATATCCGACAATTGCAATGGGTATAAGTGAGACACATAGAACAAGGATTATTAATTTCCCTGTTAAACTCCTCTTAATTAAACTTACCATTTCTTTCTCCACATACTAAAATCACGCACCGATTCGTAACAATTCATCCTAACCCGAACTAGTACACTGTCAACATTATTTGTAACGGTATATGAATAACCAAAAGAGGTATAGCATATCATTGCGAGGGTCTTTATAATGTCATTGCGAGGGTCTTTTCCGAAGCAATCTCCTGGATACTTCAAAAGGGATTGCTTCGGGGAAAAACGCCCTCGCAATGACAGATACTATTATTAACAATTATGTTGACCGTGTACTATCCACTATTCACTATCTACTATCTACCATTCCGTTCAACCATCTGTTTCAGCTTTTGCCCCAATCCGCGGAGATTCTCTACCGTAGTCTCTACCTGTTTAATACCTGATGCATTTTGCGCACTGGCCTGCTTAATATTTTCCATGGCAGAGGCAACCTGATCCATGCCGACCATTTGCTGCTGACATGTTATCACAATCTGTGATGCCGCCTGTGCCGCTTCTGCAATACTCTCCGCCAGCGTCCGGATGGTTTCTCCCGCTTGTGCAGTTTGTTTTATTCCCGTTGCCACGACTTTACTACCCTCTTCCGTCACCATTACCGCCATACCACTTGCCTTTTGGATATTATTTAAAATATTCCGTACCTGTGCCGTTGACTGTTTTGACTGCTCGGCAAGATTTCGAATCTCATGCGCCACGACGGCAAACCCCTTTCCTGCATCCCCAGCCTTTGCCGCCTCTATAGCAGCGTTTACTGACAAAAGATTAGTCTGTTCCGCCAGATCCTCCACAGTCGCAACAATCTCTCTGATTGCCTGGTTCTGTTCATTTAATCTCATAATGCTCTCGGCAATAGACTCCATCCGCTGCCCAATTTGACTCATTCCCTCAATGGAATCATCTACCGCTTTTTTGCCACTCTGAGATATTTGAAGGGTTTTTTGGGCACTCTCGGACACATACACGGCCTTCTGCACTGAAACCTGTGTCGTTTGCTTCACTTCTTCCACAGTCGCTGTGGCCTCTGCCACAGAAGTAGCTGTCTCAGAAACACTGGTAGCCACCTGCGTCGTCACTGCAAGGATTTCATTGGTAGAGGAACCAAGGACTTTGACCCCTTCACGAAGCGGACTGACAATCCCTTTTGCAATGAGAAAAACTACAGCAACAACCAGGGAGGCATATATGCTATTTCCAATAATATTAAAATTCCTGTTCGAGGCAATAGCCGTACGAATCGCAGCCATTGGCGCTATAACACTGATTCCACCCCGGATATCACCGATCTGGTAATTCTCCATCTGCCTGCCTGTAATGTCTTTACCGTCACCGGTGGGACTTGTTGCAGGATCACCGTGGCACTGCAAACAGGCCTTCTCAATCTTTAACGGAATCATCATACGAAAGACATCGGTACCATCCTCTAATGTCGTTATCTCTGACACATCCTGTAAATCAGGATTTGTCTCAAATTTTCCTAACTGGGTAATTTCCCATTTGTCAGGCTTGTTTACAGGATTCCGGTATTTGATACTCGTCTGCTTCATCTTGTATATAGTTGCCCTGTTAAAATCCTCTGCAATTTCACGTCCTACAATTGCAGGCACTACGCCCTTAAATTCAAAATTACCCTGGGCATCGGTGTTTATCTTATCTTGTTTACCTGCAACAACCCTCCTTGCACTGATAAGCTGATCCACAGCCATCTTTGCCTGTTTTTGAACCTCTCTTACTATTTGTGTCTTTTGTCTTTTTATATTAAAATAAGTCAGGATACTTGAGGAAACGACAATAGTAACAATAATCAGAACCATAAGCCTCGTTGTTATATTCACATTTTTTATCATTGCTATTCCACCATATACTTTAAATAATAAATTTTAAAACACTATTACATCGCCAAGATGATTCATAATAATAGGTGATAGAATATGCGTCATTGCGAGGGTTTTATCCGAAGCAATCATTTTTTTGGGGATATTAAGGAGATTGCTTCGGAAAAGACACTGAGGGAACGGGTCTTATAGCCTCATTCAATAAAGGATATTAAGGAGATTGCTTCGGAAAAGACCCTCGCAATGACACGCTATACCTCTTTTGGATATTCCCATACCGTTACAAACAATGTTGGCAGTGTACTATTAACCCCCTCACTCCGCCTGCTCATTAACAACAATCCTCCTGTCTGATAAAATTTTCATCGCATCGAGGATTACAATCCTGTCCTTTGTTATACCCTTGAGATAATCCTCCCGAATGCCGGTAAGGGTTGGAAGTGAAGTTTGAACCTCATTGAGGGGAATAGATCTTACTCCAAAAACTGTATCTGCCAGGATACCGAACTCCATTCCTTCAACCCCACTAAGTACCGGTTTATCTGTGGAAATAATAATAACCTTATTAAGATTAGAGATACACTTTTCCGGAAATTCAAAGAATTTCTTAAGTTCAATAACGGAAAGGATCTGACCGCGTACATTAATAATGCCAAGAACATAGGGAGGTGTACAAGGTAAAGGTGTGAGGTCCTTAAGGGGATACACTTCACGGACATATGCCGTTTCAAGGGCATACCTCTCATATGCCAGAAGGAATTCTAAAACCCTGATGTATCCTTGTGATGCGTCCTTTTTTTTAGGCTCAAGTGCAAGCTCCCTGGCCCTTTCTCTCAGAATTTTCTGTTTTTCCTGCTGTTCCACTCTTTATTATCCTTCGACAACTTATAAATATCTGGCCCGTGTAGCCACAACCAAAATACTCGACATGGAGTAACGGAGTACCGGAGTAATGGAGTATTGGAGTATTGCATTGAATAAAACTCCATCACTCCATCACTCCATTACTCCATCACTCTATACTAGTTTGAAATTCCTTAACATTAAATCTCCCCCATAGTAGACACAATGATATCTTTAAGCCTTTTTACAGTAATACCCTCCGATTCAGGGATGATATCTTCTTCCTTCAGAATATTCAGGGTCGAAAGGGCATTTTCCAAATGCTTT
>CAZPUD010000331.1:0-4096 GCA_964589115.1 uncultured candidatus Brocadiaceae bacterium
ACACCTCCCCGTAAACCCGCTTAGTTAAAATGAAAATTCCTATACAATCAAGTTAATAATAACGTATAACGATGTTAATATCAAAACAAGAAGGCAATTTTCCTATCATCAATCTCCTTTGATTTTGCTAATTTTGTAATCACAATAACCCCGGCTAATAAATCCGGTAAAACCAAAAAATTAAGTATGGCGTCCATGAAATCAATCGAAAATATTGCCTTATTTTAAAAATGTGTTATATATTCCTTAAGATACTATGCCTTTTCGCAAACGGTGTTGCGAAAAGGAAATACGAAACTGGCAAGCTTTACGGTCACGGCAAACGGACACGTCTCACGGTCTTAGTTTGAACATTTGAATTTTGTGTTTCTGTATTGTTTCGTATTTCGATATTCGAATTTAGAATTTAAATGCTTCTACATATCTACAAAACTTTGTCGATATTGAGGCGCTAGTACACTGTCAATATAATTTGTAACAATATGGGAATGTCCAAAAAGGTATAGCATGTCATTGCGAGGGTCTTTTCCGAAGCAATCTCCTGAGTACTTCAAAAGAGATTGCTTCGGGGAAAAACGCCCCCTCGCAATGACAGATACTATACAATCTATTATTAATAATTAAATTGACAATGCGCTAGCGCCTATAAAATTTATAAAGGTTTAATAAAAGGAGCAGTAAATCATGACTCATTTTTTAAAACTCCTTTGTTTTGCTTTTTTAGTCCTGATAATTGTTGTTAAAGTTTTGTATTCCTCTCCTACTCCGACCCCAACAGCTACAGTCATATCAACACCCACCGTTGCAGTTGCATCAACACCACAACCACCTACGGTGACAACGGATGAAGCAGCAGTTTTTTTTGGTCTAATGACATTAAACGGCACTGTTAATGCAAATGGATTAACAACCACGGCGTGGTTTGAATACGGAACGGTCGATGGTTCATATAGCGGTACTTCATCTACTCAAACAGTACCTGGAATGGAAAACACTATGGTAAGGATGGAAATTAATGTAGAAGCTTGTATCAATCATTATAATTGGTGTACTGGCGAAACAACATATATTGGACCTACATATTATTATTATCGAATAGCAGCACAAAATAGTGCAGGTATATCATATGGAGATCAAAAGGGAGTTGAAAGCATCTGTATAGCAGGCGATAGTTGGGACTGTACGCCAACTCCAGTTACATCTCCAACACCTGTACTGGCTGGCAGTATTAATGGTAAAGTAGTAGATGTTTTGACTGGAAATCCAATTGCTGAAGCGACCGTAACAGTTAATCCAGGTGGGTTTACAGCAACAACGGATGAGAATGGTGAATTTCTGATGCACGACCTCACTATTGGAAATTACTTACTGATTATAACTGCGATGGGATATGAGACTGCTACTAAATCTTTTGCGGTTGAAGAAGGTCAGTTTGTAACGGTTAATTTCGCCATGTTACCATTACTACCATCACCAATGCCAGGTACATCGCCAACTATATCGCCGACACCGTGCACCGGGGTAGATTCTGTTAAGGTAGGCTCAAGGAAGATAAAAATTAAGAGGAATACCAGTGCTGACATGATGATAATGGTGCTATGTGATAATGGCTCACCGGTGGAAGGTGTTATGGTAAACACATCAATTAACAAGGCTGGCAATAAGCGCATATTGATCTTGCCAGAAAGCACAACTACAAATAAAAATGGTGAGGCTAAATTTACCATTATCGCAAAGAATAAAACGGGCAATGCCAGAATCATATTCAAGGCTGGTGGTTTAAAGAGATCGGCAATTGTGAAGGTAAGGAGGTAATATTGTGATGTGTTTAAAATGGGTCTGTACGTTTTTGATTACTCCAGGCGTATGAAACATGCAAAACGTTTCGGTTCAATCGCGGACGATTGAACCAACACTTATATAATAAAATACGCCGGAAAGGAAGCCCTGGAAAAAATAAGAATGCGTTTTTGTTCAAATACCAATTACTCTATTTTCCCCGTTCTCTTTTTTTCCGTATCTTTTCCCTCAGTCGATAAGCATCTTCAATATTCTCTAATGCTTCTTTAAGATCAGGCGATATCTCCAGCGCCCTTTTATATTCAGCAATGGCTTCATCGATGTGCCTCTGTTTCTTGTATATATCTCCGAGCTTACTGTGAGCATCAGCCAGTTTTGGATTGATCCCGATTATTTTCTTCATATCTGATGCAGCATCATTCAGCATGCCATTTTTAAAATAAAGTAGTCCCCTGTTATAAAGTGCTGAGAGATCATTTGCGGTAAGTTTTAAAACTTCATCATATTCATGAATGGCCTCTGAAATCATCCCTTTCTCTGAATAAACTATCCCGAGATTAAAATGCGCACCTGCATGGTTCTTATTCAGGGAAAGTGTTTTTTTAAGAACAGGAATAGCTTCGTCATATGACTTTTTTTTCGTATAAGCCACGCCTAAATTATTATACGCCTCTGCAAAATCCGGGCTTATTTCAATCGCTTTTCTGTAAGAGGCAATCGCATCATCGATCATCCCTTTATCGACATAAATTGCACCGAGGTTATTGTATACTTCTTTAAAATCCTTTTTATTCCGGAGGGCTTCCTTGTATGCCGAGATCGACTCATCAGTTTTTCCCTGCAGTGCAAGCGACACACCTTTATTGTTTAAAATTACCGCCAGCCTGTTTTTCGCCTCCCTGTGATCAGGATTTATAGACAATAGCTTTTTGTAGGTAAGAATAGCTCGGTCCTGTAAATCGTTCGATTCATAAGAAGCGGCCAGATCAAAAAGGAGGGTAAGGTCTTTAGTATTATGATTAACAGCCCTTTCAAAAAAGGGAATTGAAGCCGACGTTTGGCCTTTTTTCCTATAAAGGTATGCAATGTTTTTGTAACTTTCTACAAGATCAGGATTGATTTCGACAGCTTTCTCGTATGATGCAATGGCATCATCAATCATTCCTTTGCCGGCATAAGCATTTCCTAAATTATGTAATGCTGCGGCATCTTCCGGATTAATCGTTAAGGCCTTCTTGTAGAATTTAACGGCGTCATCAAAAAGACCCTTTTTATTGCAGATATTGCCAAGGTTATAATAAGCCTCATAGTCTTTAGGGTTGATTTCGAGAACTTTATTAAACTCACGAACGGCCTCATCAAGCAAGGCATTCTTTTGATAGAGGATACCCAGATTGAAATGCGCATTAAGATTGGCAGGATCCTGGAGTACGACTTTTTGATATTTTTTTATGATTTCGCTATCGAGGGTATTGCCGGATTCTACTACAGGCGAAGAGACCGCCTCATTAAGGTATAAAAAGAAAAAAATACAGAAATTGATGTATTTTACCAAACGCCTGTACATACGCTGGTCTCAACTTGTTATAATATTTTTCTTAATAAAGTACGCCTTTCATACTCAGAAGCCTTTTCCCTGTTAATAAGCTCTTTTACCTTTTGAGGGTTTTTAACTCCCTTCAACACACGATTAACATGGTCGGTAGAAATAGCCAGGTTTCCAATCCTGAATCGCCTCTGCATTCTTCCCTGTTTAATTAAGATATTTTTAATATCACGATAGCTTATCTCCTTTAATTTTCTGGAGAAAGGGCCTTTTTTTACAAGGATTCCCTCATGTGTAATCATATATCTTGTCGTGAAAACCGAGAGAATAATATAAATAACAAGGATACTGCTTACAGACAGTATGCTGAGGCCTGTAATTGTGTTCAAACCAAATTTTTCAAGGGCTAAAAAGATGGTAAAAGCTAAAATAGAAAGTTTAAACCAATGTTGCTGGATGCTTGGAGAGAAGGATTGGACTATACCAGTCCCCGTACTTTCGGTAAAAAAATTTTTTTCACTCATAATTTTTGTATATGCCATTGATTCCTAGCATAAAAAATTAACTGACTTCCAAATCAAGTTAGGCTGCCTTTGGCAGCGACTACGGTTGGTTCAATCTTGTAGATTGAACCATTCGTTTAGCATTGGTCTGTATGTTTTGGTTTACTCCAGACGTATGAGACATGCTAAACGTTTCGGTTCAATCGTGGACGATTGAACCAACTCTGAAACTTTGAAATTCCTAAGC
>CAZPUD010000332.1:0-4095 GCA_964589115.1 uncultured candidatus Brocadiaceae bacterium
AAACTAGAAACTCGAAACTCTAAATAAAGGGATTGCTTCGGGGAAAAACGCCCTCGCAATGACAGATACTATATAATCTATTATTAACAATTATGTTGACAATGTGCTATAAAGCCATCCAGGCTGGTCTAAAGAAATGTTTATTATATGGAAATGAGAAAAAGAGTCAAGAAGTAAAACGATGGTTATTTTTCATTGTATACCTCTATGCTTTTATTTATACTCTGATTTATGAAACCAACAAAATGGCTGGCCGGTGAATTCATCGTACCTGAAACCATTTCCGCGATTCGGGACGCTATTGAAAAGGCGGGTGGAAATGAAATATTCCTGATAGGCAGGCTGAATGATGAGTATCTCGTAATGGATGTCGATGTATACGCCATGGGGAACAAACATGCCGTACCGGCTATTGTCAAGGATGCAAAACAGGGAGACGTCATTATCCATAATCACCCCAATGGCACCCTTGATCCATCTGATGCGGATATCGAAATTGCATCGCATCTGGGTTCTCTGGGGATAGGATGCTACATTGTGGATAATACGGTAGAATACGTATATCCGGTAGTAAAGGTGCCAAAGAAGCGGATACACGAACAGCTCCATTTCGAAGAGATTTCCGGGCAATTCCTGCCGGGCGGGGCTTTTTCAAGACATCTCCCTCAATATGAGCATCGCAGGCCGCAGATTGAAATGCTTGAGTCCGTAATTGATTCTTTTAACAACGATAAAATTGCTATAATTGAGGCAGGAACGGGAACTGGAAAATCCATGGCATATCTTGTCCCGGCCGTGTACTGGAGTATAAAGAATCAGGAACGGGTAGTGATCTCTACCAATACGATAAATCTTCAGGAACAATTAATTGAAAAAGATATCCCTCTTATCAGGAAGTGCTGCGGGCTTGACTTTAAAAGCGTACTCGTGAAAGGGAGGAATAATTACCTGTGCCTGAGAAAGGTACATAATTTACGTTCTGAAGGCGGTACGTTAATTGACGATAAAGAGAGGAACCAATTAAATAACCTCCTGGAATGGGCAGTAAAAACGCGGGATGGAAGCAAGGCAGATCTGAATTTTATACCGCAGGATGACGCATGGGAAGCGATACAGTCAGAAGCTGACCAGTGTACACGGTTGAAATGCCCGTTTTACGACGAGTGCTTTTTTTATATTGCAAGACGCAACGCTGCTAGCGCCGACATACTCGTGGTAAACCACCACCTTCTCATGGCAGACCTGGTTGTACGGCAGGAAATGAAAGGGTATGATGCCGTGGCCATCTTGCCGCCATTTAAGAAGATTGTTATTGATGAGGCACATCATCTTGAGGCTGTGGCTACAGCGAACTTGAGCAGCATGATTTCAAAGTTAAGAATAACAAAGCTTCTTGGAAGACTGATCAACCTTAAGGATAACAAAAAAGGTCTCCTGCAGTACCTTAAGAACAAGCTGAAAGAGGTAAGCTCCGAGCATGACAGGATTATTGCTGAACATGTTACCGATAAAATTAACAATGAAATTATTGATGCGAGACAATACCTCTACGATACCGTTCAAACGATTTTTGAAGATATTTGTTATGCTGTATATAATTATCGTAATTGTGAAAAGCCGCAAAATAACAAGGATAAGAATGAAGACACAAAATTACGTATTACTTCACATTTTGTATCTACAGGCATATGGCAGGATGTTATCGGGGCAAAGCTCAAGGCGCTGTGCATCGATATCCATAAATTTAATTCATTATTAAAAACGCTGCTGGATGAAACGGGGAGACTATCGAAGAAGTCGCAGGATATGCTGTCAGCGGTATTGATAGATGTTACGTCATGTAAGCTTCGGCTTAATATGGTGGCACACGATATTAATTTTTTCGTTACTCAGGACGAAAGGTATTGTAAGTGGATTGAGATGAAAAGGTACAAAGAGAATCCCGTTATCCGGTTTTGTACCGCACCGATTTCAGTTTCTGACGGTCTGAGGGCGTGTCTCTATGATAACTATCATACTATAATATTAACGTCAGCCACCCTGGCGATCAGCAGGAATTTTACATTTCTTAAAGACAGCGTCGGACTGCACCAGATTCCCGGGGATCGCTTGATTGAGTTGATTCTGGATTCCCCTTTTGATTATACAAAACAAGCAATTATAGGTATCCCCACGGATATTTCAGAGCCTAATGACGCTGGTTTTGCTTTAGCACTTGAAGAAAATATCTTTAAAACCGTAAAAATCTCAGAGGGGTGTGCCCTTGTCCTGTTCACCTCATATAACCTTCTCGATAATCTCTATCAAAGGTTAGAACCTCAGATTACACGGCTCGGCTATACTTGTTTAAAGCAGGGAATGGACAATCGTCATAACCTGCTGGAAACGTTTAAAAGGGATAAAACGTCTGTACTTTTTGCTACAGACAGTTTTTGGGAAGGCATTGATGTCAGGGGAGATGCATTGGAATGCGTTATTCTCACCCGTTTGCCGTTTAAGGTCCCTACGGAACCAATAACCGAGGCGAGGGCAGAAGCCGTTGAGATAGCCGGCGGAGATGCCTTTTATGATTACTCCTTGCCTATGGCAGTGATCAAATTCAAGCAGGGCTTCGGGAGGCTTATACGCGGTCGTGATGACCGCGGGGTGGTGATTGTTTTTGATAACCGCATTATTACAAAAAGGTATGGACATGTGTTTCTCCAGTCTCTTCCCGGTGCAAGGTGTATTAAAGCTAAAAGAGAGGTTGTTTTTCGAGAGATGGACCTGTTTTTAGGAGGTAACAAGCTATGAAGATCTTTTTGACAGGTAGTACAGGTTTTGTTGGAAAGCAGATACTGCATGATCTGGTCAATAATAATTATCTTGTCAGATGCCTTGTCAGGCAAGGTTCTGATCGCAAGCTTACAGGACACAAAAACATTGATATCGTACACGGCGATATTACCGATGCCGTCAGTTTACAGGGTAAGCTGGAAGGGTGTGATGTTGTAATCAATCTCGTTGGCATTATCAGGGAATTCCCGGGGAAGGGGATTACCTTTGAGAGAGTACATTATGAAGGGACAGTAAACATGGCGAAGGCCGCCCTTTCTCAGGGGGTCAGGAGATTTATACAAATGAGTGCATTGGGAGCGCGGCCTGACGGGAAGACCCAATACCAGCAGACTAAATTCCGTGCCGAAGAGTATGTAAGAAGCAGTGGGCTTGATTATACTGTATTTCGCCCATCAATTATATTCGGACCGGAAGACCAATTTGTCAACATGTTTGCCAATATGCTAAAAACCATGCAATTTGTGCCTGTCGTGGGTAACGGAAAATATAAGATGCAGCCTGTATCAGTAGAAAATGTCTCTATGGGTTTTGTAAAATCGGTGGAACAGAAAGGCGCCTCCGGGAAAACCTTTGAAGTAGGCGGGCCGGAAAAGTTTGAGTTTAACGAGATTATTGACATCATTGGCGATGTCTTGTGTTTATCGCCGCACAAGCTCCATATCCCTGCTTTTATCATGAGCTTTATGGCCGAGCTATTCGACTGGCTGCCATCTTTTCCTATTACAAAAGAGCAGATTATCATGCTCTTAGAGGGCAACGTCTGTGATGAGAGGCCATTTTTTGAACATTTTGGTATGAAACCCATTGGATTTAAGGAAGGGATATCCAGGTATCTTTAGGTGCTTAGCGCCTAAACATCTACAAAATTTTATCGATATGTCGAAGCGTCTAAATTCGAATATCGAAATACGAAACAATACCGAAATTCAAAATGTTCAAAACAACTCAACTCTTATGGTTTCGGTCATTTCAATTTTTGTTTTTTGGGATTTGTTTAGAATTTCGTGCTTAGTATTTCGGATTTCCTTTTCGCAGTCACGTAGGTGGGGTTAAAGCACGAAACCCAACAGGAAATGTCCGAAGTATCTTCCGAATGTTTCCGTTGGGTTTCGTGCCCAGAGTTGGTTCAATCGTCCACGATTGAACCGAAACGTTTGGCATGTTTCATATGCCTGGAATAAACCAAAACGTACAGGCCAATGCTAAATGCATGGTTCAATCTACAAGATTGAACCAACCTTAGTCGCTGCCAAAGGC
>CAZPUD010000333.1:0-4064 GCA_964589115.1 uncultured candidatus Brocadiaceae bacterium
TCATAACCATAGATAATTCATGCGTTAATGCCATTACCCTTTCAGCCTCCCCTACCGTTAATGTCCCTGTCCCACAACTGGGTGTTATAATAGATCTCTCTCTAATAAACTCTTTCGGCAGCCCTTTATCTGCAAGAAACCTGATTCCTTCTTCGAGTCTTTTTACGAGTTCATTCAACGATACATTCATAATAACCGACGAAGTAGGAACAATACCCCAGGCAAGATATCCGCCCCTGTGGAGAAACGTTTTTACTTCACGCCAGTACATCAGGTATTTATCCATAAATTCATAGGCGTCAAAGCTGACAATATCCACTTTTGATTCCATAAGCATGGCCCAATCGGTGTTGCCACAACAGTGAGTTCCCGTTAATCCCCCATGACTTTGAACGGCCTCGTAAACTTCATTTATTGCATTGATTGCCTTTTCCCGGCTGATATTCATAAATGCAGAACCAAAACTTGTAAGGTAAGGTTCATCTGCAAAGATAATAACCGGAAGGCCATATTGAGATAATTTTGTAAATTGCCAATAGGCCTTCATCGATAACAGCTTGATAATGACATCAAAAAACTCTTCACTATACAGGGCCGTGATACCCGTTGATAATTTTATGGAACCGGCAAGGGTGATAGGGCCGACAACGTGTCCTTTTATTGCCCGAATGGCAGCGGGGCGTGATTGATTAAGCCGGTTGACCATAGCATAAAATCCTGTTGAATATTCCGGGCTTATCCGGAATAAGTCAGGATCGTTTTTTAAATATGCCTCATAAAAGCCCTCAAGAGCCGCCGGGGTGTCATCTGATGTATCAATACGCACTGCTTTTTCATCCGCACCCAGCCTGGCACAAGGTATTCCTTCAGTATACTGGATGCACATATCTTCTTTGATACTGTATTTAGGTAGCTGAGGCCAGCATGGAATTTCAGGGAGTGATTGCAGCATGATATCACAGGCTACATCGACATCAGTATGTGGAAGACTGCCAATTGCAGTAGCCGAAAAATTACCTTGAAAAAGATTTGACATAAAAACATTTCCTCTCTGAAATAGTGAATAGTGAATTGTCATATATTAACATTTTTATTCCCTGCATTGCTATATTTTATCAGGATTAATAGAAATTTCGTATGAAAACTCCCGCACAAATGGTATCTATTGTATGGGCAGTTTTGAAACTTTCCCATGCATGGCATGTAAATTTAAAACTATTGAGTCCTGCAAGTAAAAGATGTTATGATACGGAAACAAAGGAGACGTTAATGGGTGAATTTTCATTCATACAATGGATTCGGGAAAGACAAAAACGGCGTAAAGATGTTGTCCTTGGTATAGGTGATGACTGCGCATTAATAAATGTTTCTTCAGACAAACTGTGCCTTATTACAACAGATATGCTTGTAGATGGAACACATTTTGACCTGAAAAAATGTACCGTATATGCTGTTGGGAGAAAAGCAATTGCATGTAACATTAGTGATGTGGCTGCTATGGGATGCCGGGCAACTGCTGCGGTCGTTTCTATCTGCTTTCCAGATCGCTTTCCTGAAAAACTTGCAAGGGAACTCTATGAGGGGATATGGAGTATTGCAGATAAATATCGCATTGAGATTGTAGGTGGAGATATAATCAGCGGACATGGTCCTCTTTGTATAAGCGTTGCCATGTTGGGCAGAGACGAGGGATTAAAACCAGTAAGGCGTTCCGGTGCGAAGGTTGGAGACATGATCCTTGTAACAGGCGCATTGGGTGGGTCGATACTTGGGAAGCACCTTAGTTTCGAGCCACGATTACATGAAGGGATTGTCTTAAACAAGAACTTTACAATTCATGCCATGATAGATATCAGTGATGGTTTGACTGCAGATTTAAATCATATCCTGGAAGAAAGCAAGGCTGGTGCTATTCTGTATGAGGATCAAATTCCTATTTCCGGAGCGGCGGCAGAAATGTCAAAAAAAACCGGGAATACGCCGCTGTATCATGCATTATCAGATGGAGAGGATTATGAGCTGTTGATAATACTATCCAGATCTCAGGCAAAAAAGGTTATAGAATCAGACCTATTCCCAAAAAGAATGATCAGTTGTATCGGGGAAATCGTTCGTGGACAGGGTATATGGATGAAGCATGCGAAGGGCAACGTCCGACGTATCAAACCACATGGCTACGAGCATTTCTTGTAATTTTGTAACAACTTAGTTTTGAATAATACCTAACCCGAACGAGTCGGAAGAGTAACTAAATGGGATTTACGATTTTGGATTTACGATTTGGGATTTGGGATTTAAAAAATCGTAAATCCAAAATCGTAATTCGTAAATTTTTGGAAGATACTAAATCATAAGGATAGAACATTGACTGAAAGAGAGACAAAATTAATTCTTAAGAGTACAAGTGCAGACAAAACGATAAAGCTTGGAGAGGCGATTGGAAGTTTATTATCGGCCGGAGATGTTGTTGTTTTAATCGGAGAATTAGGTGCAGGTAAAACAACCCTCGTAAAAGGTATTGCAAGGGGAATTGGAGTTGAAGACAAGCGTGTTGTAAAAAGTCCAACCTTTTCATTAGTTAATAAATATGAAGGCTATGTCCCCGTTTATCACTTTGATGCCTATAGGCTGGAAGATACACGGGAGATGCTTGATATAGGCAGCGACGAAATACTCTTCGGGGATGGTGTATCTATTATAGAATGGGGGGATAAAGTAGCTGGCTGCCTGCCGGAGGAATACTTACGAATAACACTGGCAGCTATCTCAGAAAATGAAAGAAATATAGAAATATATGGTTATGGAGACCGCTATGGTGAAATTATCAACAGGATAAAATCTGAAGTTATGGGAAGGTAAATGGGTAGATGGGTATATGGGTATATGAGTTAGATGCTCATTTACCCATCCACTCATTTACTCATCCACCCATTTACCCGTTATTAATCCGAGACTCTACCCATTAGTTAATATCCACCTCTTTCCCTTTCCTTTTCTCTTTCCCTTTCTCCCGCTCTTTGTTCTCTTTCTTTCCCTTCTTCTTTCATTACACCTCTTTCACCCATTTCGTATGTTCCACCTCTTTCTCTTCCGTCTTCTACGCCTTTCCTTTCTGGTTTTTGCCCTTCTTTTTTCCCTTCGGGATGCTCTTTCCCTTCATGTTCATGTTCGGAGAGGTGCGTTGGGTGTGTTGCTCTTGCAGTACCAATTAATGTATTGTTTACAGTACCAACACTAAACATTAATACACCTATCGTAGTAAGAACGTAACCAAAGTTTTTTACCATATTGTCTTCCTCCTTATATCAAAAAGTTTTAAACAAAAACGCAAAGGCAGGTTATAAACCTGCCTCTACAATAATCTGTGGAATCTTATAGTCCAAAATCTGTGTAATCCGTGAAACTTGTCCTCGTGCAAACAGGGGATAGGTTTTTATTTCCCACAGATACATGTATCTGTTTTTGACTTTTCACAACCCTGATCTTTACAATCTATATCCGGCCCGCACTTGCAATCGTCCGGACAATCTTCTGTTCTTCCCTTTTCATAACTCTGTTCTTTACTTATATTTAATATCTGCATCCTGTCTTTTTGGCAACAAGACTCCTCTGCAAAGACATTAGTAACACTTGTAACGGAAATCAAAATACCTGTAAGTATCGCAGCAACACACATTTTCTTAAACATAAATATCCTTCTCCTCTCAGAACTTGTCCTTATCTACATTATCACAGAGAAAGTAAGTAAATACTTGAATTTATTTATCTCTTTATTGTGCTTAACAGTTTGGCAATTTACTTGCCAAATATTTTTGTTATTTAATTTATAATAAGAAGTATAGATGAAGTTTATATATAACTAATTTCATTAACATTTGTTAGGATAGTATATTCTTATATTTTAATAATATTTCTTTACCTCCCGGAATTGTTAATTTAAAGCATTAAAATGTATCTTGGCACAGAAGTGTGATATTACAGAAATGGGACATGGCACAGGGAGATGCCCCGGCGGGAGTCTCTAAAATATAAGATTGCATTCAGGTTAGGCAGCCTTTGGCAGC
>CAZPUD010000334.1:0-4062 GCA_964589115.1 uncultured candidatus Brocadiaceae bacterium
GAAGGAAGCGAGTAATAAAAACTTTTGCAGAGCGATACTGTAAACGAATACTTGCTATTTTAAACTGCATAAGCAAAAAAGCAGGCATCAATGCCTGCTTTTTTGCTTATGCAGTTTGTGTTCCTAATAGATTTTAGAGTATTTATTTGCTGTTGTTTATGATATTTTTGAAATCTTGACCGGCGCTAAACTTTATTGATTTGCTGGCTTTAATATTGATTGCGGCTCCTGTTTGAGGATTACGCCCCTTTCGTGCCTTTCTAGCCCTCACAGAGAACGTTCCAAATCCTATTAAACGAACTTCCTTACTTTTTTTTACACCGTTTTTTATGGCATTCAGTACAGCATTTACAGCCATTTCCCCACTACTCTTTGATATCTCACATTCCTTTGCTACTATTTCAACCAACTCCTGTTTATTCATTGCAATAACCCCCTTTCAAAAAATGGTTAATGATATAATAAAGGACATGTTAAATTTGGAGGTAAGATACATTAAATGACTGTCTTAATCAAGTATTTTCTGGATTATTTGGAAATTATTTTGGAAAGTATGTGCTCTTCATAAGACTATAAGATATGGAATTTAAAATGATGTTGCCATAATTTCTTTTTATGTCAATATTAAGAGAGGGTCTTTTGGTAGATGAGCCATCCATTCTTAATACAGATGGGTGGCTCATTTCATATTAAAGATATTGTGGAACAAACATTAGTTGGTTAAATGTTTACGTAGTTTTCGGTTTTGCTGTATAACACCGACCTCTTAAACTCATTCCCTAATACCTTTCCAACTATAATGAGTGCTGTCTTCTTAATAGATTCTTGCTTAACTCTCTCAGCAATATTGGATAGTTTTGCACAAACGATTTTCTGTTCTGGCCATGTTGCCTTATAAACAACAGATACCGGACAATCCATACCATAGTATGGAGTAAGTATTTTTACTATTTCATCTATTTTTTCTATGCTTAAAAAAATACACAAGGTAGGTGTAGCAATTGCTAATCGACTAAGATGTTCTTTTTCTGGAATGGGGGTTTTCCCTTCCATGCGGGTTATAACAATTGTCTGTGTTACTCCCGGAAGGGTTAATTCCTGACGTAAGGCTGCCGCGGCAGCGACAAAAGAACTAACACCTGGAATAACTTCATAAGGAATTCCCATAGTATTCAAGGCATGCATTTGTTCTTGCATTGCACCGTAAATTGATGGATCTCCCGAATGTATCCGTGCGACATCAGCATCTTTCTTCATCGCCTCTTTGTAGATAACTATCATCTCTTCCAGGCTCATATGAGATGAATCGTATACTTCTGCATTGGGTGGAAGGGATTTAAGGATTTCAGGATTTACAAGAGAACCTGCATAAATACAATAATTTGCACGTCGGATAATCTTTAATGCCTTAATGGTGAGCAGCTCCGGATCACCTGGTCCTGCACCAATAAAAAATACCTTCATATTTTTTAATTTCCATCTTTCCAGTGAATAGCATTGATAGTAACTTTTTTTGATTCTTCCCCAACAATTTTAAATTTAGAATCTTTTACTGTATATGTTGATGCTTCTTTACTGTTTGTCCTTACAGTAATAATCCAGTATCCCCCATCTTTACTTACCGATTCAATTCTTCCTTTCTTTACGCTTACAACAATATTCAAAACTGTTTCCGCATCCCCCTCATATATTTGCCGGACACTTTCTACAGCAAATACACTCGGTAAGCCTGTTTTCAGTCTGATTAATGGAGTTTCATAGTCATACGATTGTCCGAATGTAGTAGCAGCTATACTCAGCCATGCAAGAATACCAATCAATATCTTAACCTTATTCTTCATTTATACTGCCCTCTAAAGATTGTTACTAAAATTTCAAACCACTGCAACCACCTTGATTGCATAAAATACAAAATCTGTTTGTCATCATTTTACACAGAGAACAAACAGGTAGCAATTACTTTTTGATGATAATTTATTGACACCCGTTACATTGTTATATATATTACTGAATCATATTTGTGGTATTTTCTTATTGTTCTTATAATTACTTAAAATGACTAAAATTGTGAAAGTTAAAAATCTCTCCATAGGTCAGGGGATGCCTCTTATATTTATTGTTGGTCCATGTGTAATTGAGACCTTTGAGGGGTGTTTGAAGCTGGCAGAGAAATTAAAAAATATTTTTGAAATAAAAAAGGTTCCTTTTATTTTTAAGGCATCATATGACAAGGCAAATCGAACATCAATCAATTCTTATCGGGGACCAGGGGTTCATGAAGGTATAAGAATATTAGCTGAGATAAAAAAACAATTGAATTTGCCGGTGCTTTCTGATGTCCATTGTAAAGAAGATATACCAATCGTATCAGAGTTACTTGATATTATACAAATTCCTGCCTTTCTCTGCCGACAAACTGATTTGATCCTTGCGGCGGCTAAGACAGGTAAACCGGTTAATATAAAAAAAGGGCAATTTTTGGCACCCTGGGACATGAAATCTGTATCTGATAAAGTGCGAAGTACAGGAAATGAAGAAATTTTATTAACTGAACGAGGTTTTTGCTTTGGGTACAATAATCTGGTTAGCGATATGCGGTCTTTAGTTATTATGCGTGAATTTGGTTATCCTGTAATTTATGATGCTACACATAGCGTTCAATTGCCTGGTGGACAGGGAAGTGTTTCCGGAGGTGAAAGAGACATGGTTATACCCCTTGCCAGGGCCGCTGTTGCTGCCGGCTGCGATGGTCTCTTTCTGGAGGTACATGAGACTCCGGAAAAGGCACTTTCAGATGCTTCTACCATGCTGCCTCTAAAAGACCTGCCGCACTTAATTGAACAGGCATTAGAGATCCATCGGGTGGTTGGGTTAGAGTCGCAGCGGTCGTGTGGTGGCCATTTGTCCTTATCTTTACCCACAAGTCAGATAGAGAAATTTGAGGCATAGCGATAACATCTAGGTGAGGTGGCACGGATAAACTTGTTTGTCCGTGCTTGTTTGATACGCACATGGTATGGAATATAAAATACTGACAAACAAAGTTTGTCAGTACCACCCTTAAACTAGCTTAAATAAAAATATTCAACGGGATTGATGAATTCACTCCACTTGAGTTATCCTACATAACTGCACTCCTAACGGAATAATTATTGTAAATGAAAAAAAATTTCGTATAATATTTTTAATCGTAAAGCAGGCATTTTATGCCCGCGTAGCTCAATTGGCGGAGCACGTCATTCGTAATGATGAGGTTGTCGGTTCGACTCCGATCGCGGGCTTTTCTAATGAACGGTGTTGTAAAAAAGGTTGTTCCCTCCTATTGTTAAGAACATATCAAACAGCATAAGTCAGCAGATATATATCCAATTGGGTTTCTTCCACATCGTAATACAGTCGGTTATTTAGTGTAAATTGATATCTCTTAACGAATGTAGTAAAGGGTTATGGTTAATTAATTATATGGTAATTAATAGAAAAAAAGTATTCGTGTTAGGTCTGGATTCAATACCACCTGAACTTTTTTTTGGTCGATGGTTGGACCAATTACCAAATATAAAGCGATTGATTTCTCGTAGTGTATATGGTGAGATGAAAAGTACCATTCCGGCAATTACTTGCCCGGCATGGATATCTATGATGACGGGCGTTAACCCTGGTAAATTAGGCCTATATGGATTTAGAAATCGGTCTGGTTTCGATTATGAGGGTTTAGTTTTTGCCAGTTCAAGGGCCGTCCGTTTTGATACGATATGGAACATTTTATCGAGAATAGGGAAAAAGGTCGTGGTTATCGGTGTTCCAATAACATATCCACCCCAGCCCGTTAACGGATGTATGGTAACCTGTTTTATGACGCCCGATACTAAATGTGAATATACATATCCACCTGGGTTAAAGTCTGAAGTAGAAGCCATTTCAAACGGATATATTCTCGATGTGGATGAATTCCGCAGTGATGATAAGGAATCTATCTTGAAAACGGTCTATGGCATGACTGAGAAACGGTTCAGATTAACACGTCACTTTATCCGATCCAAGGAATGGGACTTTTTTATGATG
>CAZPUD010000335.1:0-4057 GCA_964589115.1 uncultured candidatus Brocadiaceae bacterium
CGCGGTGAGACACAGCGGGTGCTCTTTTTCTGGCATTATGTAGGGAACAAGATGCTTACGACCTTATCGAATATGTTTACGAACTTGAACCTGTCAGATATGGAGACGGGCTACAAGGTTTTCCGGCGTGAAGTAGTCGGGTGCCTTAATCTCAAATCGAATCGTTTCGGGATAGAACCGGAACTGGTGGCAAAGGTGGCGAGGAAAGGGTTCAGGATATATGAGGTCCCCGTTTCTTACTATGGGCGGACGTACGCCGAGGGAAAGAAGATTGGATGGAAAGACGGGCTGCTTGCCATATTTACCATTTTGCGGTATGGATTTTGGGATTGAGGTTTTTACCGGGAACCGTGATCCGTGGCCCATGAAAACGGGAAACGGAAAACGGAAACCGTGTTGCCGTATCTAACTTAAACGAATTTCTGTCTTAAATATAGAAATGGGGGGAATAATTTATGATCGCAAGCAATTATGTTGTCGAAATCAGGAATTTGACAAAGGTGTACCGGAAGATGTTTTCTACCCGTGAAATAAAAGCGGTAGATAACCTGAGTTTTTTTATAGAACGGGGCGAAGTATGCGGCTTCCTCGGTCCCAACGGGGCGGGAAAGACAACCACGATTATGCTCCTTCTGGGATTCCTTAAACCTACGTCCGGTACCATATCACTGCTGGGCCAAAAACCAACCAACGTCGGCGTGAAAGAACGGATCGGTTTCCTGCCAGAAGAATCATATTTGTACAAATTTTTTAACGCCGAGGAGATCCTGGACTATTATGGAAGCCTTTTTAAGATGGACTCCAGGGTAAGGAAGAGGCGGATTGATGAGCTGATAGAAATTGTCGGCCTCAAAGATGCAAGAAAGAGGCGTGTTAAAGAATATTCAAAAGGTATGCAGCGGCGGATCGGTATCGCCCAGGCGCTTATCAACGATCCTGAATTTATCATCCTTGACGAGCCTACCAGCGGGTTAGACCCCATAGGAACGCGTGAAGTGAAGGACCTTATCGAAACCCTCAAACGGGCAGGAAAGACGATTCTCATGTCTTCCCATCTTCTTGCAGATGTGCAGGGCGTTTGCGACAGGATCATATTACTTCATCAGGGCAAACTTATTATGGAAGGGCCAACCCGGGATATATTATCAAAAAAGGACCATATACGGATAGAAATCCGGGACCACAATGGAAAGGCAATGGAGCAAATCCGTGAATTCTCAAAAATGAATGATATTCAGATAACATCGACAGGTATGTCGAATATCACCCTTGAAGAATTTTTCGTAAAGAGTATCAGGAAAGCAGGGGGCGAATGTTGTGAGGTTGTTGACAATGTGGATGGCAATTAAGGGATGAGGGGCGACGGACGAGGGATGAGGGATGAGTGTGTCTGCCGTCTATCGTACCTCATCTTTCGTCTCTCGTGCGTCGTCATTTAAAAACTGTTTCATGATGTTTTATTCTTATTATTTCAATCTTTATGAGGAGAAAAAAGGGTCAGCTTTATGATGAAAAAGATCGTAACGATTGCGTACGGAACACTGACGGAGTTCGTCAGGAACAGGATTTTTTTCTTCCTGATCATTGTCGGACTCATTATTGGAGGGGTCTCTTCTGTACTACCTGCAATATCATCCGGGGATAAGGTAAGGCTTATTCTAAGGGTGATATTTACCCTGATAGGACTGTTCAGCACATTACTTGTCATCTACTTTATCGCCACGTCCCTTTTCAGGGATATAGAAGAGAAGACAATTTACACAATATTCTCAAGACCTGCCAGCCGTTTTATGTATATATCGGGTAAGGCTATGGGGTTTATTGCAATAGGGTTTGTGATTGTTTTTATGCTTTCCGGTGTTGCGCTGGCTTATCTTATGGTTTTTCACGGCAGGGATATTGCGGAGACGAAGATGTTTCGTCCGGTAAAATTAATCAAAGGCCAGGGCCCGTTCATAGAGGGAAAAGTAGCCGATTTTGAATTGGTTTCAACGGGCGCCAGGCTTATCGGTGAAGAAGGTTCTGCAACATGGACGTTCCAGGGAATGCACCGCATCCCTTTTAATGAAGAACGGGTAGATATCCGTCTTAAGATTGGTGGAATAAATGCAGCCACAAATGCGGGGGCAGCCTTTGTCGGTATAGATGTCCTTGACGGCGAAGATAAGTCCCTCCAGGAAACTCAGTATGCATATGTAGGGAATATGAACCCTGAGACAAGCATTTCCGTGAACAGGGCGCTCCTTGAACAGAAGAGGAAAATAAAAGTAAAGGTTTTCCCATCAGGGGGGAATTTCTACATCGCACCGAAGAAAGGGGATGTATCATTTCTCCTGAAGAACCGGTGCAGTTTTTTCAGTAATTATTTCCGTGCCTTCGGATTTGTATTCCTGCTCGTTTCGCTGGTTTCCCTCATTACCCTGTCGGTCGCTTCTTATTTTGGGCAGAAGATGGCGCTTGTGCTTTCGCTCTTCGCCTATCTTACCGGAAATACACTCCCATATTTAAAAAGCTTTGGAAATCTTATCGGGTTAAAGAGTATTGCAGAGATGCAGACGTTTATTCCGGGACATGGACACCTCCACCAGGCCGAGACGTTTTCAAAACTACCCAAATACCTTACGGACGGGTTCCATATCACCCTTCTGAAGAAGCTGCTCATCGGTTTCAGCAGCGTATTTCCTGATTTTAAAAGTTTTGACCCTACGGGATATTTCCTTCAGGGTACATATATAGATATGGGGATATTTTTACAGGTAGCCGCCTATGCGGCGTTCTACGGCGCATTGTTCCTCCTGTTTGCATGGCTGTGCTTCTGGAAGAGAGAACTCGTGAGCAGGTGAGTTGTAGGGTGAAGCAATTGCTTCGTTACGAGCGAAGTGGCACTACGACAAAGAATTTAAATTCGAAATTCGAATATCGAAATCCGAAACAAATCCTAAATTCTAATGTTTAAATGACCAAAACATGGGAACCACAGGGTGAATATCGAAATTCGAAGCAAATCCAAAATCTTAATTTTCAAATGTTCGAAACTATTACATAGTCAATTTAATTTGTAACGGTATGGGAATATCCAAAAGAGGCATAGCTTGTCATTGCGAGGGTCTTTTCCGAAGCAATCTCTTAGAGTTTAAGAGTTTAAGAGTTTGGGAGTTTGGGAGTTAACTCTTCAACTCCTCAACTCTTTAACTCCCTAACTCTAAATAAAGGGATTGCTTCGGGGAAAAACGCCCTCGCAATGACAGATACCATATAACTCGCAATGACAGATACCATATAATCTGTTATTAACAATTATGTTGACCATGTACCAGGTTTTGTCATTGGGATTTTGTATTTTCGTATTTGTTTCGTATTTCGGGTTTCGAATTTCGTATTTTTATTTTTTCTCTGCGGTGAACTTAACTTAATGGCAAACATTTAAAAAGGAGACCTGTTACGATGAGAAAACGTTTAATGTATATTGACAGTATATTATTTGCAGGAATGATCATTGCCGGGTTGGGCATCGGGTGCAGCGGATGCACCGCCCATACCGAAACGGTACAACAGGTGAAACTTTCCGATGCGGGTGCAGCCGGAACGAAACAGTTCTGGAGCAGCACAGAAGTTTCAGAGGCTATTGAACACTATGCAAGTATCGTAAAGGATACCAGGAAGCACGACAACAGCCTCCTCTACGGCATACTGAGTAATGCACTCAATGACGATGATATGGAAATACGGGCAGCCGCCGTGTCGTCGTTGGGCGCTTTAGGGAATAAAGTCGTTATTCCTGAACTGCTGGCTTCACTTAATGACGAGGAAATGTGGGTAAGGCTTGCGGCAGCTTCTGCAATCGGTGATATTAACGATAAGGAAGTTATTCCAGAACTCATTAAGATGCTCAATCATGATGATGCGCGTGTCCGCGAATCTGTATCTCTTGCCCTTGGTGCTGTGGATTATCAGGGAGAAATACCGGGTCTCAGCGAGGTTGTAACGAAAAAGGAGATAGACCCGCGTATCGCAGATTATTTACTTAGTGACGTGAATAATGTAAGTGAAAAGGATA
>CAZPUD010000336.1:0-4044 GCA_964589115.1 uncultured candidatus Brocadiaceae bacterium
AAACGCCCTCGCAATGACAGATACTATATAATCTATTATTAATAATTATGTTGACCGTGTAATAGTTGTATGGATAGATGGTTAATAGCTATTTAACCATCTATCCACTATTCACTGTCTTTTATATATCCAAGCTGCTGTATCAGTTTATTTATTCCGGCAGCCTGTTCCTGTTCGGGGTCTATTCTGATGCTCTCCTTCAGGTGAGATAAAGCACGCTCTTTATCCTTCTTGTGTTTAAAAAGAACGGCCCCGAGGTTCATGTGTGCATTTGCATAACCTGGCTTTATTCGTACAGCCATTTCAAACTCCCTGATGGCATCGTCAAAGAGGTGTTTATCGTTGTAGAGGATTCCAAGGTCGTTGTGTGCTTCCGCATGGTAAGGTTCTATCTCTATGGCAAGTTTAAATTCGTGTTCAGCCTTATCCATATGGCCTTTTCTGTAGTAAGCTATCCCAAGATTATTATGTGCATCCGGATATAGAGGGTTGAGAGCAACGGCCTGCTGAAAGGCCTGGACCGCCTCATCGAGCCGTCTCTGTTTTGTCAGGACAACACCTAGATTGTTGTATGCCTTCGCATGTTTTGGATTTATCTTCAGGCATTGTATCAAGTGCCGGACAGCATTATCAAAAAGGTGCATCTTGTTGTAGTAAATACCTAGGTTATTATATATGTCTGCATCGTTTGGATTGATTGATAGCGCCTTTTTGTATTCTTCCAGGGCAGCGGTATTGAATCCCTTTTCCTCATATGCATTTCCTAAATTGATATGCACCCTGAAACTATCCGGCGAGGCTAAAGCTGCCTTCGACCATAACGACAGGCCATCCCTCCAATCGTTATTCCTCTTTAAGGTCAAGTAAGCGCTGCCCATCAGAATAAAAAACACTACAGGGAAAGTTAAAGCTATTTTACGGCTCATACCAAGTCTCGTTTTCTCATTTATCAGTGAGTGAGCAACGATCATGCTAAAACCTGCACCAGGTATGTATAAATAGCGCTCCGCCATAAGATTCCCCAGGGGAATTATATTCATTACCGGTATGAGTGTAGCAAAAAACCACAGAATACCAAAGAAAACAGGCTTGTTTCTTTGGCGTAAACAGAATGAGAGTATACCTATTGTAATTAAGAGCAGGCCGGACAGCCAAAACGAGGCTTTCGCAGCGGATACAGAGATAGGGATTACATAATCGGCATTCAGGTGAAAGGGCAGGAAGAGAAGTTTTACGTATGAGGCCAGGACTTGAACCATGGTAAGGAAGTTGACAAAAAGACTATCGTGCGGGTAGGGGACTTGTGATTCCATTGAATTATGAAGGAAAAAGAAACGGCTCAGGATGTAAAAAATAGTAACAAGAAGATATCCTATATAATAATGTACAAATCTCGACTTCAGATGTGTAAGGAGATTTCCGCTTAACCCTCCTTTATTAAAAATCGATGATTTCCCTTTTGAAAAAGGGGATAAAGAGGGATTTTGGCAGTGAATCATGCGTTCTTTAAGGATCAGGTCGTATAAAATTATCAATACAGGCAGGGTAATAGCCATTTCCTTCGAAAAAAGACTGAAAAAATGGCAAGCAAGAGACAGAGAATAGTAAAGGGCGTATCTTTGCTGATTTGCCTTCAGGTAAAAGATGAATGACAGTATAAAAAACATAAACGCCAGCAAATCTTCCCTGAATCCAATAGCATTAACGGCTTCTGAAAAGAGTGGATATGAAGAAAAGAAAAGGGCAGAGACGAAAGCTGATGTCCTTTTTTTCAATATATGAAAGACAAGAATAAAGAAGAGTATGCTATTTAC
The DNA here is from genome assembly GCA_964589115.1 of uncultured candidatus Brocadiaceae bacterium. Classification (GTDB taxonomy): domain Bacteria; phylum Planctomycetota; class Brocadiia; order Brocadiales; family Brocadiaceae; genus JBDIVL01. The sequence goes on from CAZPUD010000336.1 coordinate 1,815, forward strand.
AGCATGAAGTAAGATATTTGTAAGGTGATATCCAAGTGGATTTAAATGCCAAAAGAAGTAATCAATAAAATATGAAAGGGTTACCACGGGGCGATACGTCAATTCTGCTGAAAGGGTAAAATACTTGCCGGTAAAAAGGTCAGGAAGGTTGCCCCAATGCCTTATAAAGTAATTATGTACAATGGTAGATTCGTCATCATATACAAAGGAATGATTCAGGCAATTTACATAAACGAGAATTGCAATAAAAAAGGGAAACAATAAACAAATTGTAGAGAAGGACTTCTTCAATTCTGCGATCCTTGATCCGAACGGGCCGGAAGAAAATAGTCGTTGAAGCAGTGTAAAAGTTTTCAGCAGGGCAAACACAAGGTTAGCCCCTACAACTAATAACGGTCTATGGTTGGTTCAATCTTGTAGATTGAACCATTTGTTTAGCACGGGCCTGCACGTTTTTGATTTACTCCGGGCGTATGAAATATGCAAAACGTTTCGGTTCAATCGTGGACGATTGAACCAACACCGAAACATCACGCTGGTACACTGTCAACATAATTGTTAATAATAGATTATATGGTATGTGTCATTGCGAGGGCGTTTTTCCCGAAGCAATCCCATGGGTGGGTTCAAGTTTGTAACTTGAACTCTATGTTTTATGTTGCCGATCACGCCTTCGATTACACATAGCGCTGTTATCCACATAAACTCGTAGGTTCAGGTTGCAAACCTGAACCCGCAAGGGGTATCCAGGAGATTGCTTCGGAAAAGACCCTCGCAATGACATGCTATACCTCTTTTGGTTATTCACATACCGTTACAAATAATGTTGATAGTGTACTGGTTTGAATTTCCTTCATCAAGTACTATGCGCCGCTGTACGAAATGTCTAAGGATATAACAAAGTATAAGTATTTTCAACGTAAAACTTATGACTGTAATATATTAAAAAAATTACCTTGACATGGGAATTATGTTATGTAAAATTTAAACATTTCATTTTTCCTTAAAAAACCATAAAAGTATTAACCTTTGCAGGTTACTGCCCTATATTATGGAAATCCTTCTTGGCAGAGAGCTAAACTTGTATTCAGTCTTTTATTACTTTAGATACTATTCTAAAGAGGAGGGGTGTTAGGGCTTTAATTATGAAAATTGAGAATATTTCTTTATTGCCCTAAAACCATGTTTTAGGGCTTTTTTTTGTCCACAAAATTTGGTGGAGGTGTTGCTGATGATTATTGTAATGAAGGCTGGATCTACAAAACAGGATATTGATCACGTCCTCGAAAGTATAGAAAAGGTTGGGTTAAAGGGAATTCTTTTACAGGGGACGAACCGGAATGTGATCGCAATTATTGGTGATGAGCGGGTTGTACCGGGCGATTTCTGGGATGTTTTGCCGGGGGTGGAGAAGTCAGTTCCGATCCTTGCTCCCTATAAGCTTGCAAGTAAGGAAGGGAAGGATTTTAACACTATTATACACCTGAGTAACGGGAAGAAGATCGGCGGAGAGCATATAGCCGTTATTGCCGGACCATGCGCTATAGAGAGTAAAGAGCAGATTGTTGAAATTGCAAAAAGAGTCAAAGATGCGGGTGCAACCGCACTGCGGGGCGGGGCATTCAAACCCAGAAGCAATCCATATACTTTTCAGGGTCTCAGGGAAGAAGGTCTCACGTTTCTGGCCCATGCCCGTGAGGCTTCAGGCCTGCCGATTGTTACAGAGGTGCTTACCCCGGAGCATGTAAAACTGGTAAGCAAGTACAGCGATATACTCCAGATCGGAACCCGTAACATGCAGAATTTCTTGCTTCTTCGTGCAGTTGGTGAAGCAGGTAAACCGGTGATTTTAAAACGGGGGATGTCTGCGACTATCGAAGAATTCCTTCTGGCAGCCGAGTATATTCTGGCACAAAATAATCCAAATGTAATTTTATGTGAAAGGGGAATCCGGACCTTTGAAACGCATACCCGGTTCACCTTGTCACTAAGTATCGTTCCACAACTTAAGGAATTAACACACCTTCCGGTTATCATAGATCCCAGCCACGGAACCGGAAAGAGGAGTCTGGTAAACCCTATGTCAAAGGGCTCCATTGCTGTGGGTGCCGATGGTTTGTTGGTTGAGACACATCCTGATCCTGAAAAGTCATTTGTAGACGGGCCTCAGACAATTAATCTTGAATCCTTTGAACAATTGATGCTGGAATTAAAGCCCGTGGCAGAAGCG
>CAZPUD010000337.1:0-4027 GCA_964589115.1 uncultured candidatus Brocadiaceae bacterium
GCTTATTGGGTTACAGAATTTTTACATGAAGTAAGGCTTGGAGAATACCTGTTTAGTATCGATACCATTCAATATACGACTATCCGTGAACTCCGCAATGAAATAATCCGTACTATAGAAGACTTTGTCGGGCAATATCCAACTTCCCTTAACAAATTTGTTCTTCCCGGTGAAGAATTTCATTTTTTAAAATCTGTCGAATTTATTTTGCAGACACCATACAGGGCTTCGGATCTTAAAGAATTCCGGGATGCACTGCAGAAGATATCTATTGATTCAATATACTTTCACATGTATGAGGCAAGACTTCGTATAAGACGGGGTACGAATGACTTCTCCAGGTGGCTTGACGAATGCCTGGAAGAGCCAAAACTTGCCAATAAGATTGCTGCTATAGATCCATACACCCATACTCTTGAAAATTTAAGATTTGCTCTCATAAAATTAACCGATAAAAGAATTTCTGAACTTGATAAATCGCCAGAAATTCAAGGAGCCCTTCCAAAATCATAAAGGAAACTATGCCAAATATCTCAGATTATGCCGCAATTGTTGGTTCAAGCGTTATAGAAGAGTTAAAATTATTAGCAAATAAACTCCAGGGAAAGGTAGTACAAAATATCAATTCAACCGCTGTCGGGGGAGGTGTAGCTGAACTTCTCAGCCGGATAGTGCCACTCTTAAAAGAGTTGGGCATAAATGCACAGTGGGATGTTATCAAGGGCGGGGAAAGTTTTTTCACCGTCACAAAGAGATTCCATAACGCCCTGCATGGCAAATATGAAGAGATTACACCGGAAATGTATGATCTTTTTCTGGAAATAAGCCATCAGAATATCGAGCAGATCAATCTCTCCGGAGACTTTATCATTATTCACGACCCGCAGCCTATTGTGCTTATTAATAAAAAAACATCTCTACCAGGCAGCAAGTGGATCTGGCGGTGCCATATTGATGTATCATCCCCCGATATCAAAGTATGGAACTTTTTAATACCGTTTGTCTACAAATATGACAGCGCCATATTTTCTTCTCCCGGATTTTCTCAAAATTTACCCATCCGGCAGTTCCTTATACCGCCGTCTATTGACCCGCTAAGTGATAAGAATAAGGATTTACCGCAGGAAATGATAGATGACGTTCTGGATAAATACCATATTCCGAATGACAAACCCATTATTACACAGATTTCCCGGTTTGATTATTTGAAGGACCCGGCCGGTGTTATTGAAGCTTACCGTATTGTTAAAAGACGCATTGACTGCCAGCTTATCCTTGCCGGAGGAACGGCAACAGACGACCCGGAATCAAACAAGGTTTACGCAGATGCACAGGAAAAGGCGGGAGATGACCCTGATATCCACATCCTGGCTATTCCCTCAGGCAGTGATTTGGATATTAACGCCCTTCAAAGGGCGTCAACGGTCATTATACAGAAATCTATCCGGGAAGGATTTGGACTCACAGTAACCGAGGCGTTATGGAAGGCAAAACCAGTAGTTGCCTCAAGCGTCGGAGGTATTCCACTACAAATTAAGCATAAGTATAACGGGCTGCTGTGTCACAGTATCTTTGGCGCTGCTTTCTCTATTAAACAATTATTACATAATCCCGAATATGCAAAGAGATTAGGTGAAAACGGACGTGAGCATATCAAACAAAATTTCTTACTTACCAGACACTTGAAAGACTGCATACTTCTGTTTTTAAGCATGCATCATCCGGAGGAAATAATCTATTTATAATGAAATACTATTACAAAAAACCTTTAATTTTCTTTTTGTTTATTGCAATTATATTCTGGAGCATATTTCCTTTTTTATGGATCTTATTGACCTCTGTAAAACCACCTTCTCAAATCATGAGACTGCCGCCGATATTTCCTGACGTCTTTAGTTTTGAAGCATATAGGAATGTCGTCTTCGCAAGTAATTTTCCGAAATACCTGTTAAACAGTTTTATGGTCTCTTTATCTACAGTTTTAATAACTATACCCTTTTCTCTTCTTGCAGCGTACAGCATCTCCCGCTTTTCATTTAGGGGAAAAACTACCGTTATTTTTTTAATCATCATATTATTTACCCTTCCATCGATAAGCCTTGTAGCTGCTCTTTATAAACTATTTTACCATTTAGGCTGGATTAATCTCCCTATTTCACTTATCTTTACGTACAGTGCCCATAATTTCCCCCTTGCCTTTTTTCTCCTGGTAAAGTATCTTGACAAGGTTCCGACCGACCTGGATAATGCTGCGCTTATCGATGGTTGTACACACTTTCAGGCGTTCAGGTATATCATTGTCCCGGTAACATTACCAGGCATTATTTCTGCTGCCGTACTTATTTTTATCTTTTGCTGGAATGAGTTTCTTTTTGCCCTTACTTTCACCCTGGAAGAATCATCACGAATGGCGTCTGTTGGAATCGCTTTATTTCAGGGCACCTTTGAGGTTCCATGGGGTGATATAGCCGCTGCCTCAATTATAGTAACCCTCCCCCTTCTTATTTTTTTACTGTTTTTCCAGAAGTATATAGTACAAGGCCTAACTGCAGGTGCACTAAAAGGATGAAAATTCAATTTCAGAATATTACGAAACGTTATCATCAGATTGTAGCTGTTAACAATCTAAATTTACTTGTACATGATGCCGAGTTTCTGGTTGTATTAGGACCGAGTGGAAGCGGTAAGTCTACTACATTAAACATGCTTGCCGGCCTGGAAATACCCACTTCAGGATATCTCTTCTTTAATGAACGGGCAGTCAATACTATTCCACCCGGAAAAAGAGATATTGCCCTTGTTTTTCAAAATTATGCCTTATATCCCCACATGAAGAGCTATGACAATATTGCCTTCCCTTTAAGGGTACGCGGGGAGAAAGATATCCATCGGAGGGTTTTGAAAACCGCTGAAGCATTAGGGCTAAACGCTTTTTTAGAAAAATATCCCAGGGAACTTTCCGGTGGTCAGAGACAGCGCGTAGCATTAGCACGGGCGCTTGTCAGAAATCCATCGGTCTTCCTTATGGATGAACCCCTGAGTAATCTGGATCCGCCGCTCCGGCATTCTGCACGGGAGGAGTTAAAAAGACTTCAAAGCCAAAGAAACGTAACTACCGTATACGTTACTCATGACCAGATAGAGGCGCTTACTTTAGGTGACAGAATAGCAATTTTGAATAAGGGGGTTTTGCAGCAGATTGGTACGCCTGCTGAAATATATGAGAACCCTCAAAATACCTTCGTTGCGGGTTTTATAGGGACTCCACCCATGAATATGGTACAAACGCAGAAACAAACATCCAACTCTTTTAATGTTGAAGAAAATGTTATTGAATATCCGGCTCATTTACCTGCCAGGGAAAGCTCTATACTGGGCATACGACCCGAAAAAATAACGCTCGCTTCTGCAACCACACCCTTTACGATACCCGGCACACTCGAATATGTAGAATATCTCGGACATGAATCAATCAGTCATATAAGAATTACTCCGGCAATAACGTGGTATGTAAAAGACGTTTTGAAAGGGAAACCTTTAGGCAGCCGGGTTGGTTTAAAATTTTCCCCTCGTGACGCTCACTGGTTTGATCCTGTAACACAAGACAGGATTAGTTAGTAATCAAATCCGCTGTAAAATCTAGTACATCGTCAACATAATTTGTAACAATATGGGGATGTCCAAAAAGGTAGAGATTGTCATTGCGAGGGCATTTTCCGAAGCAATCTCTTAAGTACTTCAAAAGGGATTGCTTCTGGGAAAAACTCCCTCGCAATGACAGATACTATACAATCTATTATTAATAATTAAGTTGATAATATACTAATTAAATGAAACCTCAGACCTATGAAAGAGATAATAAGTTGTCAGCAATCAGCTACAATTAAATTAGGTTGGGTTTTAAAAGGCAAAACCCAACGGCTTTTATTTTAACCCACCCCTAAATCCCCTCCCAAGAGGGGACTTTTTGATTCCCCTCTTGGGAGGGGTTAGGGGTGGGTTAAGGACATAATGACAAACTTTGAAA
>CAZPUD010000338.1:0-4006 GCA_964589115.1 uncultured candidatus Brocadiaceae bacterium
CCTAATTTAATCTAAAACAGGCAATAAATTGCCTGCCTACTATCAACATCCCTTACAGGGATGGAAAAGATGCGGGTAAGGATAAGCCCCTCTGGAAGGGAATATTAGAAGTCCTCTCCTGGGAGGGGATAGGGGTGGGTAAAGAGAAAACCATTGGGTTTTTGTCTTTTAAAACCCAACCTAATTTCAGAACAAGCAGTAAGGATTAGATAGTAGTATATGCCGGGTTGAGGCGAAAAATCTAGCAAACTAATCAGTTTCCTACAGGAATAAAATTAGAAATAGTGGTTGAAAATCCCGTGATTTTTGCTTTATTCTAATAATTGTCATTGTTGTTTTTTTCAGGATATTATCACATATTATTAGGTACTCGTAGCATATTTCATAAACACAAATGGAATTTAATGAATGATAAACCCTTTTAAAAATCCTGCTCTTAGAAAATTTATCTCGTATGTAAAACCCTATCGTTGGTTCATTGTAGCAGCGACAATTTGCGGGCTGCTGAAGTACAACATTCCTTTAATCTTTCCCTGGATATTTAAAGATGTAATTGATAAACTGCTCTCTCCATCCTCATATGACACAATGAGACTGCACTCTACCATGCTGGTTTTGATTGCGATCTATTTTTTCTGGGCATGTGTTACTTACCTGAGGTCTTTCTTTGCTGACCGGGCTGGCCAGAGGCTTGTCTTTGACCTGCGACATGAATTGTATGTCCATCTTCAGCGGATGTCATTGAGCTTCTATGAGAAGCGCCGTGTGGGATCAGTTGCGTCACGTTTGCTTGGCGATATAGCAGTTGCCCAGAATTTTGTTGGCGCCGCATTCACCAATACCATTATGGATGCTAGTTCTCTATTTTTTATTGCCTTTCTACTTTTTCACATGAACTGGAAATTAGCATTTGTTTCTTTTTCCATTTTTCCTCTTTATGTGATACTAAACAAATTCTTCAAATCCCAGATTAGGAAAACCAGCTTGCTTGCCCAGCAAAAAATGGAAGAGATTTCCGGGAGTGTTCATGAGAAGCTTAATAGTATCTCTATCATACAGTCTTATACCCGGGAGAAAACAGAAGAAAGGCATTTCTTTCAGGAAAACCGTGAATACTTATCGTATCAACTTGAGAATATAAAAAATAATGCTATCGCAGTATCGGTAATAGGACTTTTAACTTCCATTGCTCCGATTCTTGTCGTTTGGTATGGAGCTATGCAAGTCATTCAGGGTCAGCTTACTGTTGGAGAGTTAACCGCATTTTATGCCTATCTGGGTATGTTTTATAATCCTCTCAACCGGCTTACCGAACTTAATATACTTCTTGCAAACTCACAATCTGCAATAGACAGGATTTTTGAAGTACTTAATACATCACCGGAAATTGTGGATTGTCCTAATGCAAAGGACATTAGTCCTATCAAAGGCGATATTAAGTTCACGAATATCCATTTTAGCTATGAGCCGTCTAAAACCATCTTAAAGGATATAAATTTACATATACTTGCGAATACTACGGTGGCACTTGTCGGACCTAGTGGTGCCGGTAAATCTACATTTGTTAAACTTATACCGAGGTTTTATGATGCCACATTGGGAACAGTTACAATTGACGGTTTTAATATCCAGGATTTTAAGCTGAGTTCTTTAAGAAAACAGATTGCCACAGTGCCTCAGGAACCCATCTTGTTTTCTGGTACAATTTACGAAAATATTTTATTCGGCAAGCCCGATGCTGCTGAAGAGGAGGTAGAAGCAGCGGCTGTTTCTGCCAATGCACATGACTTTGTTGAAAAGTTTCCCAACGGATACCAAACAGAAATAGGAGAGGGAGGTATAAGACTCTCGGGAGGACAGAGGCAGCGTATCGCGCTGGCACGGGCGTTTCTAAAAAATGCACCTATTCTGATTCTGGATGAGGCAACTTCTTCCCTGGACTCAGAGGCTGAGAACCTAATCCAGCAAGCATTGAAAAGATTAATGCAGGGCAGGACAACTATCATAATTGCACATCGCCTCTCCACAATTCAGTCGGCAGATACAATTGTTGTTTTTGATAATGGAGAAATTGTTGAGATGGGCAGTCATCAGGAACTCCTGCTGCAGCCGTACGGACTCTATCGCCGTCTTTATGATGAACAGTTCAATCATAAATTCTTTGTGGCCGTCTAGTCTTGTATCTGTACTACTGATAATAGATGCTTATTTCTTAACATTCTCGGCAAAATTTACAAATTACGATTTTAGTATCTTCCAAAAATAATTTTGACATTTCGGATTTTTTCTTTTCCGACTTGTTCGGGTTAGGAGAACAGAAAATGGATATCTACGAATATGCAATGCAGATGGAGAAAGATGGTGAGAACTATTATCGGGAATTAGCTGAAAAAATGGATAATCCCGGACTTAAGAAAATATTTACTATGCTCGCTAATGCGGAAGTGGTTCATTATAATACCTTTTTGAAGATGAAAAAAAATGAAGAAGTGCAAATAGCGGACACGCCAATCCTGTCAAATGTTAAAAATGTCTTCATAAAAATGAAGGAAAACAATGAAATCACTGGTATTAACGCCTCACACATAGAGTTATATAGAAAGGCACAGGAGATAGAAAAGAGAAGCCGTGATTTTTACGAAGAAAAAGCCAGCGAGGTGAAATCCACATCACAGAAAGAGATATTCTTAAAGATTGCAGAAGAGGAAAAAAAACATTTTTTCATATTAGAGAACATTATCGTCTTTGTTTCCCGTGCCGAGAATTGGCTTGAAAATGCCGAGTGGTACCGCTTTGATGAATATGCGTTGTTATCAAGTTAGTATTTCCTTTCATCCATAATATACCTTTTTACTTGTCAATTCCTATATCGAGCCTTACGGCTCATTATGAAAAGTTCAGTAAATCCTAAGCACCAAGTTGACAATCAAACTGCATTTTTAAATTGATCTAACTACTACACTGTCAACATTATTTGTAACGGTATGTGAATAACCAAAAGAGGTATAGCATGTCATTGCGAGGGTCTTTTCCGAAGCAATCTCCTGGATACTTCAAAAGGGATTGCTTCGGGGAAAAACGCCCTCGCAATGACAGATACTATATAATCTATTATCAACAATTATGTTGACAGTGTACTACATCTAAAAATTAGGCTTGCAAGTTAATACTATTTAAACCCTGTATGGATATTTCAATGGTACATCTTCGCGGAATTCAAACCTGCGAAGGCTTTGTGTATTTTCATAGAAAGGAGGAAAAGAATATTATTGTGTTTATTCATTATAACCAGTAAAGCAGAGAGGAGAAAAATATGTTACAGAAATTAAAAAAACCAATATACTGTATAATGATATTTACTATTTCATACATTCCTGCGAGTTTTATTGAATCAAAAGTATTCGCGGAGCCAAAAGAATGTATAGAAGGAAATCCACATCACGAAACAAAATGTGATATGTGTGATAAAGGCCACCAGAAATGTGATATGTGCGGTAAGGGCCATCATAAAGACTACGTATCCGGTTTGATTTGGCTGGCATATTCCGCGCAAAAGGAATTATTAAAGGAAAAAATGAAGATGCGTCTGGAAGAAAAAGCAGGTAAAAAGTTAGATGAAGTAGCCAATCTTGCTGTTGATGCCATGATCAACAAGTACAAGGAAATGAGGAAATGTAAAAAAAGCCGGGAAGAATTTGAGGAAAATTTAAAAGACATTTTTGTTGAAGACGAAGAAGAGGAAAGGGAGCAAAGGTAAAAAGCCTGGTTTTCTTATGGTTTCCGGAAGTGTAAATTAAGATGGATCTTGAAAATGATTTGCATGCACTGTATTTCTGTTTTTTATCTATGAAATTTCAAGGCAGGTTCAATCTGGTACACTGTCAACATAGTTGTTAGTAATAGATTATATAGTATCTGTCATTGTGAGGGCGTTTTTTCCCCGAAGCAATCTCTTTATTTAGAGTTTCGAGTTCAAACTCTAAACTCTAGGAGATTGCTTCGGAAA
>CAZPUD010000339.1:0-3987 GCA_964589115.1 uncultured candidatus Brocadiaceae bacterium
CGTCTCTACAGGGGTGTTAAAGACCCTTTACTTTGCGTCCCCTGATTACTCAGGGTTTACCTTTATCGTAATTTTCATCTTCTATAGGGTTATTACTCACCTCAAGAAATTTTCCGGTTCACCTGAAATCATAGTTTTGCCCTTTTTCGTTTAAATACTATATAATAAATCAACCTGAGCATCAACAAATTCACTTATAACATGCGTTTACCGTGATGTCAAATACGATTTCCGTTTTTCGGTTTCCGTTTCCCGTTTCCCTATTCTCATTCCCGGACCACGGGCAACGGGCCACGGCTCACGGTTCCCGTTTTATCCATATTAACCCATGGCTAACAAAATTGAAGTAAGATAAATCTTTCAAAAATTGAAATCGGTTGACAAAATGTGACATGTCACATCTATGGGCAGACGCACTTATGTAACATGACACAGTTTGACATAACGCACTCCCATGTCATCTGCTATATTCTGGTACAGTTATCCTGTGTCATATTTAATAATAAATGACATAAGATGGCTCAATTTTACTGCCTTACAGCTAAGCACGCCTTGCGCCTATACTCATATGGTATTCTTTTTGATATAAGCTTTTTTAGATTTTATAAAATGTTAATTAAAAATAAAATTACGTTTTCTTGAAAGTATTACAGAGAGACATGAACCCTTGAAGATCAATAAGAATTTTCTCGGATTTGCATTCATAAAAAGGCATGAGAAACCACTAATATACTTTATGTCTTCTGATGGAATTGTATCTTCACTAACACTTCTAATGTCATCAAATCATAAATACCTGCAGTATAGAATTAGTTTTCTGTACTCGTTATCAGCAGTACAAAATCTCAATCTTCAATATTTCCAAAGGATTGTATTGTTCTCATTGTTTTTTGAATACCGGATTGATGTTGGATATAGGCATGAAAGAATAGATGAATCGTTAGCGCACTAAAAACGTTTAAATAGTTTAAGATATTTAAACGGCTTTGTGATGGGTCTGCCTCATTCATTAGGCAAAACAGGACAGGCTTGACCCAATTCTGATCTTTGAAATTTATTTACATTGAAGTAAGTAAAACAATCAACCACGAGCCGTAAAATTGACAAAAGGGTTTTCTTGCATCCTTTATGTTTTTTATATCTTTGCGGTGGGCTGAACTGTTACCTAATTTTTACTATTAGCTAAACCATCAAAGCCACGCGTGTGAGTAAGAATTGATGGTAGCGGCCTCGTCAATCGTCATTGATGGGCATATATTAATTTTGATACAGACGAAAGGGGGTGATAAGGATGAAGAAATTTTTACAGTTCTTGAAGGCTGAAGAGGGTGTTACGGCTATTGAGTATGGTTTGATCGCTGCTTTGATTGCTGTAGCAATCATCGCCGCCGTAGAGGCCGTTGGGACAGGAGTATCAACTACCTTTACCACAGTAGATGCTAAACTGCCTTAAACTGCTTTTGTTAATTTGACACTGTAACGCCTAAACAAGGGATACATTATCCAATTTGATAGACAAATACAGGGTAATGATTACTGGGTAATGTATCCCCCTTAATAAGGCATTGTAATCATGAAATCATTAAATGTCAATCTCGATTTAAATAGTAGATAGTGAATAGTGGATTAAAGGTATCAACTAACTACTATTCATTATCCACTAACTACTGTTTTCTTAAACCCAAAAGGAGCATAAGAAAAATATGAATTTTATTGAGATAACTCCCCTTTCAATTTTAACCATTGTACTGATTATCACAACGGTCTACGATATTAAATTTCATCGAATCCCTAACTGGGCAACGTTTCCAACCATGGCAGCAGGTATTGGATATCATACATATATGAAAGGAACACAGGGACTCCTTTTCAGCATAGAGGGATTGTTTTTGGGATTCGCACTTTTTATGGTCTTTTATCTGACTGCAGGGATGGGGGCAGGTGATGTAAAACTTATGGGTGCCATCGGAGGTCTCCTTGGGCCCAAGGGTGTATTTATGGCATTCCTTGGTACTGCATTAGTTGGGGGAATCTATGCACTGATACTCCTTACTATCCATGGACATCTTAAGGAGACTATTAAGCGATACGGGGCAATTCTAAGAGTATTTATCTTTACAAGAAGGTTTGCTTACTTTCCCCCGGAGAAAAAAGAAAAGATGCCAGTAATGGCCTATGGCGTAGCCATTGCCTTCGGTACGATACTTTCTATCCTTACAAATATCATTAAAGATGTTATATAGCGTATGAATGAAAATCATGGAATCGGTCATCGGTAGGTAGTAAGTAGTAAGCAGTAAGCTGATAGTTGACCGCCTACAGATGAGGGCTGATGGCTCTAAAAAGAAGGGATAATACGGTAATGAAATCAATAATTATATCCGGTATTTTTATAGCAATCTGTATCGTTTTATTGAACTATAATCATTTACAAAAAATATTCGTGGAACAGGTAATATTCCATAGAGATCAATCAACGGTAAAGAAGGCGAGTGATTTATCGTTTGCAAAATACTTAACAAAGACAGCAAAAATCGCAAGGATAGCGGGTGAGAAAAATACTGTAACCTGGCAATCAATTAAAGTTTCCGAAAGAGTAACTAATTCCTCTATACCGTTAATGAAAGGAAGTAATATGGTCGAATTAAACCTTGAGAAGAAAAAAGAAAATCTTTTCCTCTGTACCCTTTGTGCCTCATTGCTATTTTGATGTATTAGTATTTTCCGCTCGTTACAACGCTCTGCGTTGTAACGTAAAACCAGACGCTCTGAGCCATACTTACCACAATGAATAAATATAATAATAGCTACAATTACAAAGATATCTTTATCGGCCTCTTATATTTCAAGTATCTGATTAGTACGCAGAGCGTCCTACGACGTGTTCCATCGCAGAGCGTTGGAACAAGACAAATTCCTTGCTCGTTGGGGTTGTCCCAAAAAACCCGTAAACTATACAAAAGGTAGGGGCTGAAAATCTTCAGCCTCTATAAAAACATTGAAATTCCTAAACGTTTAAATTAGGCCTTTGGCAACTTTTGTCTGTTATGAAGATGTAGGGCAAGGCTTTAGCCTTACTTCTACGCCAGAATAACTACACGGGAATGGCAACCCTAAAGGGTCGCCCTACAATAAACTTTGAAATTCCTATACACTAAATTAGACATTTGGCAACTTATCGGAAGATTACAGATGGTTGATGTTTCGGTAAGTCTTCTCACCAAAACATCAACCAGGCAGGTTTCGGTGTGAGGACACACCTAAACATCATCTGGCTTGAGATTCTTAAACTTTAAAACAGGAGTAACAGGATAATGAAAATAAAACCAATCATCATATTTGGCATAGTGCTCTTTATAGCTCTATTTGTAGCTGTATTAAGCTATAAGCATTTACAGGCAAAATTCATGAAGCAACCTATAGCAACTCATGAAAATCAACCAATAGCTGTAGCAGCATTTGATTTATCATGGGGCACATTACTTACAAAAAGTATGGTAAAAATTGTACCTTTTCTTAGAGAGAGTTTACCCCCTGGCCATTTTACTGATTTCTCTTCCCTTGAAGGGAGGACATTAATTTATCCTCTCAAAGCAAACGAGCCGATCTTTGAATCAAGACTGGCCCCTAATACCCTCGGGACCGGAGGTGTAGCAGCAGTACTTACCCCTCAAAAACGAGCAATGTCCGTAAAAGTGGACAAGATGTCCGGTATAGCCGGCTTTATCCATCCCGGTAACCGGGTAGACGTGCTTGTTACATTGAAAAAAAACGAAAAGAATTGCACCCCGGTAACCAAAATAGTCCTTGAAAACATACTCGTCCTTGCAACAGGTCAGGAGATGGATAAAACTGATAAAAAAGAAAAGTCCGTACAGGTAGACGTCATCACCCTTGAGGTAACCCCTGAGGAAGGAGAGAAACTAGCCTTGGCGGCTACACAGGGTACCATTCAACTGGCATTGAGAAATTTTTCAGATATCGAAG
>CAZPUD010000340.1:0-3980 GCA_964589115.1 uncultured candidatus Brocadiaceae bacterium
TCAATCTGCAAGATTGAACCAACCTTAGTCGCTGCCAAAGGCAGCCTAATTTAATATTCAGAGAATTTTAAAGTTGTTCTATGTAGTAGCAAGGTGCGTCTTGCTATACTACACTGTAAATTGCTAAAGGTCTAATTAAATAGCTGTCTTCCAGAGTTAAATGCATTTTGTATCAGTTCTTGCTTTTTGTTTACCTCTTCCTTTTCTTCCAAACCGGCACATAGCATATCGCCTGTATATTGAGTGTCCAGTACATGAAAAAAGGATTTTATCGTTTTTACCGCACCTGCAAATAATCCTTCTCCATCAGTGCGTGCAGCCGTTGCGATAAAGAAACCACGGGCAGTCCGCCCTCCTTCTCTGATAGGCAAATGTAAAATATATTTCCGGGACCAGAAGGCCTGGCAACGGTCAATAAGAGCCTTTAGTTGTGCACTTACACCCATAAAATAGATGGGAGATGCGACTATAATGGCGTCGGTGTCTACTAATTTAGGATAGATTTTCTGCATATCATCGTTAATAACACAAACTCCGTTTTCCCGGCATCCTCCACAGGAATTGCACGGGGCAATTCGCATGTCCCGAACATAAATCTTTTCAGTATTGACACTACATGTCTCAGCACCCTTTAAGGCATAGTTAAGCAGGATATCTGAATTTCCATCCTGACGGGGGCTTCCAAAGATACCAATTACTTTTTTCATGTTTATTATTATAATACACTTTATGTTTTTGTACAACTTATCATGTCTTTAAAATACGTAAGCGTCCTGCGTAATCCTTCTTCACGTTGAACCTTTGGTTCCCAGCCCAGGACTCTTTTTGCCTTTGAAATATCAGGCTGCCGTACTTTGGGATCATCAACGGGAAGGGAATTAAATATAATCTTGCTCCTACTGCCTGTGAGGCCGATGATTTCTTTCGCTAACTGAAGGACTGTTATTTCTTCGGGGTTGCCAATATTTACAGGCTCATGTTCCGTAGAAATAAGCAGCCGGTAAATACCGTCTACAAGATCGGAAACATAACAGAAACTCCTTGTCTGCGAACCATTTCCAAATACAGTAACATCTTCACCTCTTAACGCCTGACACATGAAGTTTGGCAGTGCCCGGCCGTCTTTTACCCGCATTCTTGGTCCGTATGTATTGAATATTCTTACTATCCTGGTATCTATATGATGGTAACGATGGTATGCCATCGTCATTGCCTCAGCAAATCGTTTCGCCTCATCGTATACGCCGCGCGGTCCTACAGGGTTTACATGCCCCCAGTAATCCTCCTTTTGGGGGTGAATTTGCGGGTCTCCGTATACCTCTGAAGTAGATGCCAAAAGAAACTTTGCCCTTTTTGCCTTGGCCAATCCCAGACTGTTTAGAGTACCCAGAGAACCGACTTTCAAAGTTTGAATAGGAAGTTCCATATAATCAAAAGGACTGGCCGGTGATGCAAAGTGCAAAACATTATCCACATGGCCATACACATAAATATAATCGCTTACATTATGCTTTATAAAACGAAAACTACTGTTTCCCATTAAGTGAACAATATTCTCTGCCTTGCCCGTTAACAGATTATCAATACAGACAACCTCGTGTCCCTTTTCCAGTAAATAATCGCAGAGGTGTGAGCCGATAAATCCTGCTCCACCTGTAATTACAGTTCTCATGGAGAATATACCTTTAAAAATGTCGAAGAGCCCAAGCAGTTACAAGCTTTTAATGCAATCCATAAATTTTTGGCATGGAGTAATGGAGTAGTGGAGTATTGTTATTAAAGGAATATCATTACTCCACTACTCCATGCCAGTAATTCTCCGGCCATTGCCGGGCCAGTAAAGAATCCCGATGGATTCTACAACATTTTTAATTATATTCAAGTGGGAAAATCAGTGCTTATAACAGAATTCTCCGGAAAATATTATTTGCCCTCTTTTGAATAGGAAAAATTTTTATCGGAAAACCGCCGGAGACCTAATTTAAAGTTTCAGAGTTGGTTTCAGAGTTGGTTCAATCGTCCACGATTGAACCGAAACGTTTAGCATGTTTCATATGTCTGGAATAAACCAAAACGTACAGGCCGATGCCAAACGCATGGTTCAATCTGCAAGATTGAACCAACCTTAGTCGCTGCCGCAGGCGCCTAATTTAATTAAGGCTTGTACTCAGTTTTATTCGATGATAAAATTTCGTTCCATGCGAAAATATACAGAACCAAGAAGATACCTTATTTCCTTCGATAATCATACCTCTTCTCACGTCTTTACCGATGTGCTGATAATCGGCAGCGGGATAGCAGGACTTAGCGCTGCCATACAGGCTGCAAGGCATAACTCAGTGTTGATACTCACAAAAGATAAAATTGACGAAAACAACACAGCATATGCTCAGGGAGGAATTGCCGTGGCGTTATCGCCTAAGGATACTTTGGCAAAACATGCGAAAGACACCCTGGATGCCGGACAGGGTTTATGCAATAAAATCGCTGTGAACAGGATCGTGAGTGAAGGTCCCAAACGGGTAAAAGAACTTATTGACCTCGGAGCAGCATTCGACAAAGAGAACAGTCGTTTGATTTTTACTCAAGAGGGCGGACATCATTTCCCGCGGATCATCCACGCACAGGGCGACTCTACTGGCAGAGAAGTAGAACATACCCTTATACATACCATGAGAGAAAATAAAAATATCAAGATATCGGAGCATACATTCGCTATAGACCTCATTACTAAAGATAATATTTGCCACGGCGTTGTTGCCTGGCATGCAAAAAAGGGTGTTATGCTGGTTTGGGCAAAACAGACGATTCTGGCTACGGGAGGGTGCGGCCAGGTCTATCGTGAGACTACTAATCCGGATGTGGCTACCGGCGACGGTTTGGCAATGGCCTACCGTGCAGGCGCCACCCTTCAGGATATGGAATTCGTTCAGTTTCATCCTACAACGCTCTATATTGCAGGGGCAGTGCGTTTTCTCATCTCTGAGACGGTACGGGGGGAAGGGGGAATATTGAGAAATAAAAATGGGGAGCGGTTCATGCCAAAGTACCATCCACAGGCAGAACTTGCACCGAGGGATGTCGTCAGTCAAAGTATTCTGAAAGAAATGCAGAAAACCGATCACACAAACGTGTATATTGATGTCCGGCATATACCGAAAGAGCGGCTGTATGCGCGGTTCCCAAAGATCAAAGAAATTTGCGCTTCCTTTGGAATTGACATTGCGAAGGATCTCATTCCTGTTCGCCCTAGCGCCCATTATATGGTTGGTGGAATAAAGGTCAACCGCTTCTCCAGGACCAATATCAAACAACTCTATGCATGTGGTGAGGTGGCCTGCACCGGAATGCATGGGGCTAACCGGCTTGGCAGCAATTCCCTTCTTGAAGGGTTGGTAACAGGCTATACATCAGGAATTGATGCTTGTAAATCCATCCGGAAAATGAAACCTGAACTATTACCTTATGCCATTCATGAATCTATGGGCTTATCAAAGATTAGCTGGCTGGATCTTGAAGACATTCAAAATTCTCTTAAGAGCCTTATGTGGAGAGATGCCGGAATAGAGCGGGATGAAAGGCATCTCCTTGAGGCGGAAGAGATGATCGAAATGTGGAGCAGCTACGTTATGGATAAGGAATTTTCTAACCCTGCCGGATGGGAACTGCAGAATATGTTACTCGTTTCCCGGCTTATTGTGTCTTCCGCCCAGAAACGTAAAGAATCGCGTGGTGTTCATCACCGTTCCGATTATCCGGAAACAGACAATAATCACTGGAAAAGGCATATTATCATATCGCATCGAGGCCACAGCTAGAAAGGGGAGTAATGAAAAATGTGGAGTCAGGTGCTTAGCGCCTCGATATCGGCAAAATTTTGTCGATATGCCGAAGTGTCTAAATTCGAAATCAGAATATCGAAATTCGAAACAAATCCCAAATTCTAATGTTTGAATGTCCAAAACATGCAGGAACAAAAT
>CAZPUD010000341.1:0-3973 GCA_964589115.1 uncultured candidatus Brocadiaceae bacterium
CGCGGGGTAAAGTACTATAAGGGTTTATGCCCTGTACGAGGAGCCGTCCATCCCAGATGAACCGAAAGTAATCGTCTGATAAGTTCGGTATCATGAAAAGCATGGATAGCCGAAATAGTATTACGGCCCCGAGAGCGATGCTTAATTGTCCGGCCGGTATGTCGTATCTTAAAATAAGTCCGTATGCGGTAAAGAGTATTATGAAAAGGGTAATAAGCTGATAAAAGGCCGTACGGGTTGTAAAGTATCCCAGGACGATATATGCAGCTAGTGATATTACCAATAGTACATAAAAGGATGCTCTTGTCGTCATATTTACTTGATAAATATAAAAACTCGTATTGCCTTTGCTGGTTCGATTGCCTGTGTTTTATTCGTTTCTACTATACCAGTTTAATGGTAATCTGCTAATCCGAGTAAATCGCGGAAATAAGCATCTGTACTCTTATTTTTATTCCAATAGTCAATCATGATTGATTTGTTTTTTACAGCCCTTGTCGTAAGCTTTTTAGCATCTCTTCCAAAACCATCATGGTAGGTTTCTTCCCATTTTACGATCTGGTAGGGAAAATCCTTCTGGAAATAGATAACCAAGGTCCTGTCATTATCCTTATATTGAATGGTGTAGATCATACATTCTATTTCTTTACTCAATTCTTCCTGAGTAACTTCTGATACTCCATCTTTTATCGATATGTGTGCTGTTTTCGGTTTCATAGCGGTGTGCCTTAACCTTTGTGTTAATAAACCTGGAATAAGGCTGACCTCACCTATGGGAAGGCTTGCCGGGTTAATCCGTATTCTCGTCCATAATTCATCTTCAAGGGATTCTGCCGGAATAGTCTTATTTTGATCTCCTTCATCCTCGAAATAAGAGTACAGGACTGCTTGATACTGGTTGTCGCGCAAGTTAAGTTGTGTAAAAGTGTGTCCACACCATTCCTGTGAGGAGGCGGTTGCCTTTAATGTGCGAGGGTAATTTTCAATCTGTACCGGGGTAAAAACAGACAGCATCATGGAATAAGGGTAGATCCCGGTGCTGAATTTTTTTGTAAAGTTCAGTTTAAGCACGGGAACGGCGTCGTTTCCCGCCTGAACAGGATTGTCCAATTTGACCTGTTTACTTTTTGAGAAATCTTCGGTAACGAAAATCAACACTGCATCTCCTTTGTGGATTTCCCCGTACCTTGCTTGTTCCAGTTTATAACTGGTTATTTCTGCCTTGCCCTGATACCAGTGAGTATTGAATTGTGTATTATTAGAAGGCTTCTCCTTGTTGTTTGGTTGTCCATTTACGTTATATTGCGTACAAGTAAAATCAATGATCGAAATTATTACAGCAATTAAGAGATATGTATATTTCATTGTTCCCAATCTCCTTGTCAAATCTGTGTATCAAACCTGTAGAGATGTCCTGGCAGGGCGTCTCCTTTATGGTATTTAGTACATATGTTTAAAAATAGTAAAAATAATTTTATACCCTGCCATTATGGTACCACGCAGCGTCCCTGTAATCTTTGAGACACCGATCCTTTTTCTATAACTAACTGGCACTTCACATACCTTTAGTCTTTGTTTTGCTGCCTTTAGCTGCATTTCAACAGTCCATCCGTATGTTGTGTCCTGCATGTTTAAAGAAATTAATTTATGTAATTTGATTGCTCTAAACGGGCCGAGATCGGTATATTTAACCCCGTAAAAGAATTTTAACAATTTTACTGCCAGCAAGTTTCCTAACAGTTGCTGCGGCAGCATGGAATCTTTTTGTCTTTTGCCCAATAACCTTGAACCAATTACCATGTCATAATCTTCTTCTGTAATAGGTCTCACTAGTTTCTCCATTTCTTCAGGGAAATCAGAGTAATCGGCATCTAGAAAAACGACAATATCCGTCTTCTGCGTTCTGCTCTTTGCGTATTCAACACCTTTCAAGCACGCGAAACCATATCCCCGTCTTTTTTCATTAAGGACTACTGCACCGGCGCCTCTGGCTTTTCTTAAAGTGTCGTCACTTGAGTTATTATTCACAACAATGATTTCACTCACAAGTCCTTTCGGTATATCATGGATTACATGATGGATCGAGTCCTCTTCATTAAATGCGGGGATAATTACCACAATATCTGACATTGCTCTTTTAAAGTAAAAATTAAAATTCAAAAAGAAAATGGCTTATTAAACTATGCCGCTCGTATGAAAGCAGATAAACATGAAGAATATTGGGGTTATTAACATCTCTGTGGAGAATTGATCCATCAACAGCCAGTTCATGATGATTAACCCAGGCATCTTTTGAATCTAACATTAGACAAAAAAAGGGACTTTTGTCAGGTGGATTTTTCTCTAAATCCTCGTAACTTTGAAAGAAAGGGGGGATTCCAATTCCCATAGGCATATAGAGACCTTGTGGATAATCTTTTGTCCTGAGTTGAGGAAGACTGTTGAATTTGAACCCACTGATAATAAACCGGTTTTCTCCACCGGTCTTTGAATCTTTGAAAAAAAGTTCAATTTCTTGCAATACCTCTTTTGAAACCGGTGATTGAATGTTTTTTATCATTGCCCTTTTGAATTCTGCAATCTTCCAGTATTCGTTTCCCCACGGCCTTTTAATATCGTATCTGCCCGGTGGAACAAAAGCTGCAAATTCAATATGGTGTTTTCCATTATAAAAATCTTTCCATGTGACAATATTTTGAAAATTTGTCGTCCTGATTTTTTTCACTTGTTCACCTGATGCAAAAATGCGCTCAAAAGCGAGGAACTGAGCATCTGCTTCTTTTGCGAAGAGAATTTTTCTTAGAGGATTCAAATCCATATGCAGACCTGCAGGATCGACCCAATGCTCCATCCTCCACCAATGCCAATTTTCCCAGTAAGACAGGCCGCTAATTTCTTCAAATATTTCTTTATAATGACCTAATGGAAATGTAAACCACCCCTGGTAATAGATGGCCTTTTGCCCGTCTTCTTTTGTATAGAGTAAAATCTCCCAGAGACCGGCATTTAAACAATTTTTTGCAATTTCAGCCGAGTAGAGATTATTTCTTTCGAATCCGTTGCCGCCGGTAACTTCAACATGCACAGAACCTGGTTTAAAGCTTACCTGCTGCCTGTTCCATTCCCTGTCGGTCAATGCAACAATCTTTAAATTCTTATCATTTTTTGTCCATTCCGGTAAATTGGTTACGAAAAGTCCTGTATCGATATTTTTAAAAGCAATTTTCGCTATATGGTCATGTTTAGGTTCAAGAATAAAATCAAAATGCGTTTTATCCAGCTTAACGAGTTTTAAACCTCGTCCCGAATATCTTGCATAATTAATGCTGCGTTCGGCAGGGTCTTCGGGATATTCAAATAGAGAATATTCTTTTAAGGGAATATCCATTGTGTTTGAGATGGAATACCTCCCTGTAAACCATATGCCTCCTACAATTAACAAAATGAGGATTAAAACTATCGGCGTGAAAATTATTATTTTTTTCTTCATGTCATTTCCCCTTCAGGTGCAGTGGCAGGGAAGGGCCATGGTCAAGAGTAACGATTTATATATCTGCAAAGTATAGTATTAACGAGACGATTATTGAGACAACAATCACCAGTAGTATCAAAAGAACGCTTATGGTTATTACATACCTCATTAAGACTCCTCGCATAGAAAATTTTGTTTGTGATATATCTTTTTCTATTATGGTTTTTCAATTCTTATATCATCATAGTAAGCAGTGGTGGATTCGCCGGTGTTATCCGTATCCGTCATAATAGCTATCCCGCCTACCTTCGGAGGGTCTTCTCCAAAAACCATTTTGAAGTCCTCATAAACATTTCTCCGTTCTGTAATCCATTTTCCCACATGCTCATCTCCACTTTCAACTGCGATCATAATGGACCTTGAATAATGTGGACTTTTTATGTATTTCCCCTTTGGAAGCTTATTTGCCCAAATGTAGTTAATACTTTTTGTCAACCATAA
>CAZPUD010000342.1:0-3963 GCA_964589115.1 uncultured candidatus Brocadiaceae bacterium
TTTCAGGAAATCGGCGGTAACCGCTGCGTTATAAAGGCACAGGTACTTGCCGGCGGCAGAGGGAAAGGTGGCGGTATACAGTTTGCCGATACTCCTGCAGAACTCCAGGCATGCGTGGAAAACATGCTTGGTTCCCGCCTGATAACACATCAAACTAACCAAAAAGGTATTGAAATCAAATATGTCCTCGTTGAAGAGGCTATTTCGATTAAAAAGGAATTGTACCTTGCCATAACAACTGATCGCTCACTTCATGCACCCGTTCTCATCGCCAGTGCCGAGGGAGGAGTAGATATAGAAGAAACTGCCCAAAAGACACCCGATAAAATTATCAAAGAGCCAATCGACATATCTTTCGGAATACTTCCGTTTCAGGCACGCCGTATTATTTCTAAGTTACATATAACAGAAACATCTTCAACCAAGCTGTATAATTTCATTGTGGGTCTATTTCCCGTTTTTTTGGAAAATGATTGCTCATTACTGGAAATTAACCCTCTTGTCATTACAAGTGGTGATGAGCTATATGCACTTGATGCAAAGATGGATATTGATGATAATGCTTTATATCGCCATCCAGATTTTGAACGGTTTGCCCTGGATCAGGACGTTTCTTCTGCTGAATCTCTGGCGAAAAAATATAAGCTTAGTTATATAAGCCTTGACGGAAATATAGGCTGCCTGGTAAATGGTGCTGGTCTTGCCATGGCTACCATGGATATCATCAAACGGCATGGTGGAGAACCAGCAAATTTTTTAGACGTGGGTGGTGATGCATCACTGGAGCAAGTTACACAGGCATTCAAAATCATCTTATCCGATTCTAAAGTAAAAGCAGTTTTGATCAATATCTTCGGGGGAATAATGAAATGTGATGTCATTGCATTAGGCATCATTCAAGCCGTAAAAGATATAGGTATCCATACCCCTTTGGTCGTGCGACTGGAGGGGACTAACGTTGATATAGCGAGGCAGATATTAGGTGATTCTTCTTTAAATATCATCTCTGCCAAAGATATGAAAGAAGCAGCAAGTGTGGTTGTTAATGCGTCAAGAAATTAGGTGCTTGGCGCCTCAATATCGACAAAATTTTATCGATATTGAGACGTCTAAATTCGAATATCGAAATTCGAAACAAATCCAAAATCTTAATTTTCAAATGTTCGAAACGAGGTTTTTGTCATTGAGATTTTGTATTTTCGAATTTGTTTCGTATTTCGTGCTTAGTGTTTCGTATTTCCTTTTCGCAGCGCTGTCTGCGAAAAGGCATAGGAATTTGTTATGGAAACGTAAGAAAAATGGGAATATTAGTACATAGGGATACAAGTGTAATATGCCAGGGTATAACAGGTCACGCAGGGAGTTTCCATGCCAAGCAAATGTTAGAGTATGGGACAAAACTCGTTGCCGGTGTTACACCGGGCAAAGGGGGGACTGTACAGCATGGTATCCCTGTCTTTGATAATGTACTTGATGCAGTAATGAATACTGGGGCAAACGCCTCAGTAATTTATGTACCTGCCCCGTTTGCGGCGGATGCCATTATGGAGGCCGCAGAGGCGGAAATAGCGTTAGTAGTTTGTATAACGGAAGGTATTCCCACCCTTGATATGATTAAGGTAATAAAATATCTTGTAGGCAAGAAGACACGCCTCATCGGACCCAATTGTCCCGGCATTATTACTCCAAATGAGTGCAAGATTGGCATTATGCCAGGATATATTCACAAACCAGGCTGCGTAGGGGTAGTTTCCCGGAGCGGAACTCTCACATATGAAGCTGTTTGGCAGCTAACTCAGAGGGGTCTTGGACAATCCACATGTGTTGGAATCGGGGGGGACCCTATTGTTGGAACGGATTTTATCGATATCCTTAAGTTATTTCAGGAAGATGAAGAAACAAAGGTTATTGTATTAATTGGAGAAATTGGTGGAAGTGCAGAAGAAGAGGCTGCTGAGTTTATTAAACGAGAGATTACAAAACCTGTTATTGGCTTTATTGCAGGGCAGACGGCTCCCAGAGGTAGACGTATGGGTCATGCAGGTGCCATTATTTCTGGCAGCAAGGGCACTGCTAATTCAAAAATTACAGCATTAAAAAGTGCGGGTGTTACTGCTGTCGATAGTCCGGCAGATATCGGTGAAACGGTGGCTAATATAATACGAAGAAACAGATACCATCATATGTAATAGTCTGGAGTTCTTATTATGAGGAATGAAGAAAAGATAAAAGAACAGCATATGGAGGAAAAAGATATTAGCCTGATAAGGGTATCTCGTGTAACTCAATTGGGAAATTGGTATTGGGATATAGAGAAAAACATTTTATGGTGGTCTGACGTGATTTACAAGATATTTGGGTTATGCCGTCATGAATTTAAAGGAACATATGATTCATTTTTAGAATTTGTTCATCCTGGTGACAGGGAGTATGTCAGACAGGCCATTAACTCTATGCTGCGCTTGAAAAAACCCTTTATTACAGAGCATAGGATCATTCAGCCCGATGGCTCAGAAAAGATTGTTCTCAACCAGGCGGAAGTTATTTTTAACAGCGCAGACACACCGGCCAAAGTGATTGGTACGATTCAGGATATTACAGAAAGTATAAACATCGAAACAGAACTTAAATTAGCTGATATAGTATTTAAAAATACGCTTGAAGGTATCGCAATTACCAATGCAGAGGGTACTATCCTGTCTGTAAATCCCGCTTTTACTACAATTACCGGCTATAGTGCAAATGAAGCTATAGGCAAGAATCCGCGCATATTGAAATCAGACCATCATAATGATGAATTTTATAAGAATATGTGGGCCGATCTGCTGGAAAAGGGTTACTGGCATGGAGAGATATGGAACAGGAGAAAAAGCGGTGAAGCATACTATGAATGGTTGACAATTGTTGCAATTAAAGACGCTGATAGCAAGCCATGCAACTATGTTTCCGTGTTCAGGGATATCACTGAGATTCGGCAAAAAGATGAACATATTCTTCACATGGCATACCACGATCCCCTGACGAACTTACCAAATCGTATGTTGTTTCATGACCGGCTGCAGCAAGCATTGTCCTCCGCCCGTCGTTATCCAAGAATTATTGCAGTAATATTTATTGACCTGGACAGGTTTAAAATTATTAATGACACTTTCGGACACAGTGTTGGTGATACATTGCTGCAATCTGTTGCATTAAGGCTGAAAGATGCTGTACGGCAAAATGATACGGTTTCACGATTAGGAGGTGATGAATTTATAATCCTTTTGTCTGAAATTGAAAAAGTACAGGATGCAGCGATTGTTGCACAAAAAATCCTTCATTTACTGTCTGTATCTTTTGTTGTGCACGGTCATGAGTTAAACATTACAGCCAGCATAGGTATCAGTGTATATCCTGACGATGGTAATGATGTGCAGGCGCTGATGAAAAAAGCAGATACGGCTATGTACCATGCCAAAGAGCAGGGGAAAAACGCCTACCAATTTTATAAAGAGAATATGAATACTATGCTCTTTGAACGTATTCTGCTGGAAAATAATCTGCATCGAGCAATTGAGCGTAATGAGTTTTTACTATATTATCAGCCGAAAATTGATACAAATAGCTGGAAAATTTGCGGGGTGGAAGTGCTTCTTAGATGGCAGCATTCAGAAATGGGTTTGGTGAACCCATCGCAGTTCATTCCAATAGCTGAAGAGACTAATCTTATTATACCGATCGGCGAATGGGTACTTCGTACGGCATGTATGCAATGTATGCTGTGGAAGAGAGAGGGATTTCCGCTGTTGAGCGTTGCCGTTAATTTATCAGGCCGGCAGTTAAAACATCAGAATCTTCTGGAAATGATAAGAAAGGTACTTGAGGAGACCGGTTTCAACCCTGAGTATTTGGAACTGGAACTTACCGAAAGTGTAATCATGCATCAGGCAGAAAAGATTACTGAAATACTTCATAAGTTAAAGG
>CAZPUD010000343.1:0-3939 GCA_964589115.1 uncultured candidatus Brocadiaceae bacterium
AGAAGGGGGAAGGGGAATAAAGCACTTTACAGAAGGGGAAGAGAAAGTTAGCGGTAGAAGATCAAAAGTTCCTGGTTCAGTCTTTGCCGGTGTTGCTCTTACTTCAATTCTTGCGTCTTGTGCTCCCTTACCACCAGCTATTATTCAGGAGTTACCCACGCCGTCTTTGAGTGGGGAGGTTGATAAAGCTCAAGAGGATGCCCAGATAGCAACTGTCGTTCCTCAAACAGTAACAGTGGTAGTACCCGAAACTATCCAATCTGAACCACTTCAAGCCCAAACATCAGAACCAACTAAAACACCAGAACCAACATCAATTTTCACACCCGAGCCAACACCTACTCCTATTAACTGGGAGGCAATAACCCCTGAAGAGCGATTTAATCTTGCTCCTCTGAATTATACTGCCGAAAATGGTTTAGTCTTAGAAAAAAGTAATGTCAGCACATTGCGGCCAGACTTAATTATTTACAGGGATGAAAACAGCTGGGCAAGATATGCTTTTGATGGTGAAAGTTTTCTGAAAATACCAGAGGAAACAGCATTCACGGAAATAAGATTGGTGAGAGTTGATGGTTCACCTTCGAGAATTGTTGAAGCTCCAATTTTTACTGCTATGATTAATGAAGGAATGTCTGAAGAAGAAATACACGAAGCAAGGTTGAAAGCAGTTGGGCAGCTAATTGACTACATGATAAAAAGAGGAACCCCTGTTTCTTTCAGAGACAGGCTTGATTTTTACCTGAATTTTGAGAAACAAAAAATTAATGAAAGTAATATTGATTTCAAAGATCAAGAATATTTAAATATCTTAAGAGCTGGTGGTACTTCTGCAGATATAATAGACAAAGATGGAAGAAGGGGTAGCGTGATTTTTGTCACACTTAGGGAAGTAAGCCCCCAACCAAACGTCCCAGATGTTTACCCCCAATCTACATTTCTCGTTATTAGTTTTCTTAACGGTAATTATTGGGAGAGAAAGAAAAATAACGAAAATGCTGAATTTGAATTTAGCGATAGAGAGTTTGCAATTCTTGCGGGGGTAGGTTACGATGAGTTTGGAGATATAGTAGCAAGAGAATTTTTTGCTCATCCATACAATACTAATCTTGACATATCCTCAAATCCTTAAGCAGATTCCTAATTTTTAACCTGTTGAGACATTAGTGATTTCTTTCTACCTTTGGGGACAGAGATTTAATGCACCTAGAATTCACTCATAAAAATTTTTGTTGCTGGGTGTCTTTGAGAGATTGAAAATTTATTTACATCTTCCAGTGTTGATTTTTTGAATTCTTGAACCCAATGATAAAAAAGAATGTACCGAAGTTGTATTTATGAACTAATGTTATTGACATCTAAACTTATGTTTTATACTATTAATTAAATGAGCGATAAGTTCTTTGTTATTATAAGGGTTTTATTTTTGTTTTTAATTATTGTTTTTGTAGTTGAACTCATATTGTATTTTAAGATGAAAAGTAGTAGAGAATCGTTGACACTTGTTGATCCAAGCCAAGAGAGAAAAATTACAAACTTCTTTGATCAAGGCAGAACTGATTCTACTGAGAGTGCTTCTTCCCAACCCAAGGAGTCAACTCTTGAACCCGAAGATCTACCTCTTGAACTTACAACCGATTTTGATCCTTCGGTAAATAGCGCTGTCTTTAATGTTTTAGCCGCTGATATTGAAGCTGAAGCACTTGATATTAAAGTTGCCTGGCCACGGACTTGGGAAGGAAAAGAATTTAGGAGTAAAATTGGCTGCGACGAAATTTCTTACAGTTCAGGTGGTGAAAAGAAAAAAATTAACAAGACAGAGTTCTTTGCCGAGATAGCGGATATTCTTTCAAAAAGAAATTCAGATAATAAATCAGGGAAAACCAGTGAGCCTGTCTTTTTCCAGGGAATTTGCACCGATCCAAATTGTCAAGAAATAAACAAGGACTGTTTTCTTATTTTGCCTTAAGATTTAACATGTCTAAAGTAAAAAATAAAAATATATTATCCCTCGATTTCAGGTTAATAGGAGTGATCTTTCTTTTTGTCTTTTCATTACTTTTAACTCCAGGAAAGGTAGAGGCTGATTGCACCCCTGTTACTCCCTCCCGACTGACTTGTGGTAGTCCTAAGCCAAATGATGTTTGTTACAATTATCCTGGTGGACAAACTTCTCATGGTACTGCTTATTATAACTATGCAGAAAATTACAGCGACTGTTTAAACACCTCTTCGAGAGGGAGAGGTTATCATCATCACGACTTCGAGTGTACCACCCCCTGTGGTAGCGCTTCTTCTACACCGACGCCAGAGCCAGAAGAGCCGGAGCCTCCTCGAGACAATCTTCCCAAAGGCTATCTTGACGTTTTAGACCCTTTGACGTGTTCGGCTTTGGGTTGGGCATGTGATCCTGACAGATATATTCAAGCTTTGAATGTTAATATAAATTTTGGTTCTACTGTTGCTGCAACAGGATTAGCTAATGCTACTCGTGAGCAGGCTGTAGCAAATGAATGTGGAGGTAATGCCAACCATGGTTTTAATATCCAATTGCCACCAAGCTATCGTGATTCTACCTTACGTTCTTACAGCGCTATTGCCTTAGGAATCAACAGTGCTGGTACTCAAAATAACAATAATGCTACTCTGCAGGGTAGTCCAAAATCTTTAGCTTGTATTACCTGCTCTATTTCTTTACCAAGTTTAATCCTGAATGGATATGGTGATTCAAGGACAGTCACTCCTACTGTAATCATAAACCCTTCAGGTTCAACAGGTTATCGTGTTTTAAATGTAGCTTATTCTGTAAACAACACAAGCGCCTTAAGTATTTCTCCATCAACATCTTCTTCATCTCCTTTTGGTGCCACCATAACAGCCTTGACTGGTACTGGAAGTTATAGTTATACAGGGACTGCGACTATTACTGATAGCCAAGGAAGGACAGGAGGCCCAACATGCGCATTTACAGCAAATGTTTCAATAATCCCTCGTGCCTGGTGGCAGGTAACCAATATGGATGTTGTATCAGGAGGGGGCATTACTTCTATTCTTCCTACTGCCTCCACATATTTTAATCTAAGGCCAGGCATTTCACTCTCTGATACTCCAGGCATTCCTATCTATTTAAGATCAATTAATCTTGGAGCAGGGAATGTCTCAGAAACAGGATGGAATGTCCAAACAGGTGTTCCTCAATCATATTTATCATATAATTACAATTATTTCTTTAGCCGTGTTCCAGCTGAGGTAAAAAATGCTTGGAATAATCTAACTAGCCCTTCCTTAATTTCAGGTAATATTAGCATTAATTCATTGACATATTTTAACAACACCAACTCATATTCCTTTGGTGGCTATAGATGGATATTAATCCAGAAAAACTCATCAGGAGTAGCAAGCCTTACTATAAATGGCACTATTTCTGTTCCTTCCTCGTCTAGATATATATTTCTTGTTGATGGAGACTTGAATATTAACAGCAATATTTCAGTTGACACAAATGGCCTGATTATGTTTATTGTCAGTGGTAATATAAATGTAAATCCTTATGATGTCACTTCAATTTCTGGTATTTACCTTACCAACAATCAATTTAACACAGGCACAAGAGGCCAAAACCAAGACACTTCTCTTAATATTACCGGTTCTGTAGTAGCTCTTAATAGATTAAATCTTCAAAGATCCCTTACTAACAATGATAATCCAGCAGAAAAATTCACCCTTAGTCCATCTTTTATTCTCCAAATTCCATACAATTTTCTCCAAAGAAACTTCAACTGGAGAGAAGTAAACCCAGGCATGTGACCTCATTCAGATATCGGATATCGGAATTCAGACATCGGACATCAGATATCGGATGTCGGATATCAGCTGTCAGACTTCAGTAGTCGGCTATCGGAATTAGGCCGGAGTTGGTCGAAGCTAGTCGGAGTTAGT
>CAZPUD010000344.1:0-3896 GCA_964589115.1 uncultured candidatus Brocadiaceae bacterium
AGATGGGCAAAACGGCCCTGGATCTTTAGATATTCCTCTACCGGGGTTTTTGGAGTTGTAACCTTTCTTACTTTTGTTACCTTGCCATTTTCAATTTCAAAAACGGGATAAAGGCCTGTTTGTACGGCTAATTTAGCAACCTTAATAGTAAGCTGCGGGTTTGATCTCCACCCCAGCGGGCACGGGGAATGAATTTGTATATACTTTGGACCCGTTATTGAAAGCGCCTTTTTTACCTTATTCTCGATCTCTTTGGGGAATGCGACAGATGCCGTTGCAACGTAAGGAATACCGTGAGCAGCAGCAATACTGGGCATGTCTTTTTTGTTATGTTTATTTCCCCATGAGCATTCTCCATAAGGACTTGTCGTTGTTATACAATCAAACGGTGTCAAACCACTGCGTTGGACACCTGTGTTCATATATGCTTCATTGTCATAACAGACATATAGTATGTCATGACCTCTCTCCAGCATACCACTCAATGCCTGTAAACCGATATCTGCCGTTCCGCCGTCACCACCCTGTGCAATAACCTTTGCCTCGTTTTGCCGCCCTAATGCCCTTAAGGCTGCCTCAACACCTGAAGCCACAGCGGCTGAATTTTCAAAAAGAGAATGAATAAAAGGTACTTCCCATGAGGATTGAGGGAATCTTGTAGTAAAGACTTCCAGACATCCCGTAGCATCGGTAACAATAATATTAGAACCGGCAGCACCCAATACAAGTTTAGCGGCAAGCGCTTCACCACACCCTGTACAGGCAGTATGCCCTGATGCTAAAAGGGTATTACATGTTTGTTCCTTAGGTGCTGTTAGCGTTGTTGTGGTCATAAAATTATTTCCTCCCTTATACTTAGTTCACCCTCTGCTTTATTCTTTCTTATCATGTTTATGGGTAAAGAAATTCCATAGCCTTGCATATAAAGTTGACAAAGGAAACGACTACCAGAACATTTCTCCCTTTCATGATATGCAGAAAGAATAGAAAGGTGTTAAATTACTTACTTGTAATTAATGTTTCATTTAGTCCAATAAATTTCTCTTCTGTTAAAACACCTGCAGTATCTTTGATTACACGGTATATTGTATCCACCGTAATGTCCCGGCCGCCTAAACCAACAATATATCCGTTAATTTTTGGTGCCTTAGGCTTACCGTAGAATACACTTTTTATCTCATTTACTAATATACCACCGTACCCTAATGAGATGGCTTTTTCCAGTACAGCGATTTCTCTTACGTGGCTCAAGGCTTTATAGATCTCATCTTTTGGGAAGGGGCGGTATGATCGGATCTTGAGGACACCTATCTTTTGTCCCTTTGCCCGCTGTTCATCAACGATATCCTTTATAGTACCAATAATTGATCCCATCGCTACCAATACTAAATTAGCATCTTCAACTTTATACGTATCGATAAGGCCTCCCTGGAAGCGACCGAATTGATTATGGAAGTCTGCCGCAACATCACTAATAACCTGAAGCGAAGCATTCATCGTTTTCTCAATAAAATACCGTGTTTCCATGTATCCATCTGGCCCTACCATCGTTCCAAAAGAAAGGGGGTTCCTCGGTGTTAAATAATATTCAGGTTTATAGGATGGTAAAAACTTATCTGCCTCTTCCTGTGAAATTAATTCTATAGGCTCAAATGAATGGGTTAAGACAAAGCCGTCCATGCATATCATAACAGGAAGCATTATATCTTTATTTTCTGCAATCTTATATGCCTGGAGATGCATATCGCTTGCTTCCTGATTATCCTCTGCGTAAAGTTGTATCCAGCCGCTATCGCGTGCGGTTAGAGAGTCCTGCTGATCGTTCCAGATATTAATAGGGGCAGATACAGCGCGGTTAACACAGGTCATAACTACCGGAAGTCGCATCCCTGCAATATTGAAGAGAACTTCAATCATAAGTAAAAATCCCTGAGATGTGGTAGCAGTGTATACCCTTGCCCCTGTTGCGCTTGCACCGAGAACTACGGATGCTGCCGAATGTTCGCTTTCTACATTGACATATTCTGTTTTGAGTTCTCCGTTAGCTACCAATTCCGAAAGATGTTCCACAATATGGGTTTGTGGTGTAATAGGATAAGCTGAAATCACATGAGGCCTGCAAACACCCACGGTTTTGGCTACTGCAATTGAACCCTCAATAAATGTTGTACTCATTACTTTTCCTCCACTACCATCTCTATATCGCTCGAAGAGCATTCCTCTGCACAGATACCACAGCCCTTACAGTAAGTGTAATCTACGGTATATTTCTTTTTTTCTACCATCGTAACACAACCTTCAGGACAATAAATCCTGCAAAGGCTGCAGCCGATACATTTCTCCTGATGAAAAATCGGCTTAAAATTTCTCCAGCCCCCTGTTTGATTGGCCTTACTAGAACCAGCCTTGGCAATTGCTCCTAAATCTAATCTCATAATGACTCCTTTTTAATAAAATCATAAGCCTTCAATACGGCTGCAATATTTTTTTCGCCAACCGACCCTGGAAATTTATGTTGAATTGCCTTTTTAATACCATCTAAACTAATTTCTCCCGTAGCTGCAGCAAAAGCTCCGAGAAGGGTTGTGTTCATAATTGGTCTCCCAATAACTTCTAATGCAATTTCCATGGCCGGAATGGTTCTTATTCTCACTTTCGTATTTATACCCAATTCTGATACCTTTTTCTTTGAGTTGATCAATAATAATCCATCATCCAGCAACCCGTCCAGGACATTAATTACCTCTAACAAAGTTGGGTCTTGTACAATAACGTAATTTGGTTTATATACCTGGCTTCTAATACGAATAGGTTTATCACTGATCCGAACAAACGCCTGAACCGGGGCTCCCATTCTTTCCGATCCAAAAGATGGAAATGCCTGTGCGTATTTTCCATCGCTATGAGCTGCAAAACCCAATAATTCTGCTGCTGTTACAGAACCCTGCCCTCCCCTACCATGCACCCTGATTTCTATCAAGAATATGTACCTCCTATTATAGTATTATTCTATAAAAACTTCTTTTTCCTGCAAATTTTTATGCCATTAGTAAATCCAAAACCAATATGGATTAATGGAGTGTTGGAGTAATGTAGTTTTCTTCACAACAACAATTCACAACTCCATAACCCTACTGCTCCGTGTCGAGGATTTCTGCCGTGTCTATGCCGCGCCAGGTTTATTTTCTTTTTTAATTCCTGTCGCTGAACTCAGGGTATACTTTTTAAAATCACCCGCGCAGGGCTTCCATCTCCATTGCTTATCTTTAGCGGCAGCGCAATCAACTCATAATCCCCTGCTTCTATATTATTTAAATCAAGACCTTCGATAATAACTACGCCATTTCTCAGAAATGTGTGATGGGTATCTGCGCACTTATTACCAAACTTTTCTACAGAAAGGTAATCTATTCCAACAAGCTTTATATCATTATCTACCAAATATTGGGCAGCTTCTTTTGTAATATAAACAAAATCTCTTTTAAATTCAGAAAGTTTCCAATAGGTAGAGTTAATAGTTTTAAAAATAATTCTTTTTATATCCTTTAATTTTAGTGGCTTTATATCATCTAAATCAATCTTTTCTTTATTTTTTATGGAAAATACCGTTACTTTTCCTATGAGGTAGTCCAGTGTAATTTGATCAACTTTGATTCCGTTTTGTTCGAAATGATAAGGAGCATCAATGTGAGTTCCGGAATGGGAACCTAACTTTAATTCGGATACATTACAAGAATCTCCTTGAGAAATCAAGCGTGTTTTTTGAATTGATATGGTTGGATCAGTAGGCCATGTGATAAGCGTTTCTGATATGGTAAGGGTAACATCGTAAAATACCATTTTCCTGTCCTCCGTATTATATATTTCTATTCTATGTCTTGATTAAAGTTTAATAA
>CAZPUD010000345.1:0-3852 GCA_964589115.1 uncultured candidatus Brocadiaceae bacterium
GTAAGCGCCATCTGGATACTCTTTTCCATCGCCAGGTTGAAACGCTCGGCAAGCGCAACAGTTACCTTCTGAAGCAGCACGGGCATTTCCTCTACCTTTCTTTCCAGCGTCTCTATATCAATACCGTGCTGTTCCGGGCATTTTAAATCGTTCAGGATTAAGGTCAGGCGGCTTGCAACTTCGTTGATGCGTGTAAGATCGCTTACCATGGCATTCAGTTCGTCCTGCATACTTTGAGGCAACAGGGCAATCGCTTCATTGAAGACGCCCATGGGAATTACTCCCACCTCCACCGTACCAACGGCCACTACCGAAGCGCTTCGTTTCGATTTTCCGATAAAGGACATCTCCCCAAATATCTCTCCCTCGTTGAGTATGCCTATCTCTATCTGCGAACCATTTATTTTTTTCAGCACCCTGGCCTTGCCCTTGTGTAATACGTATCCGTAATATGCCCACGTGCCTTCTTCTATGATAAAATCACCGTCGCTGTAGCGGGTAATATGGGAAATAACCTCGTTCATCTTCCACCTCCTTTCTTTATAAATCTCGCACATATGGTAGTTTTTTTCGCAAAAATGCAGGGTTAGCTGAGAGCTGAGGCTGTCAATTTTCGTACAATAACAATCTTCACTCGGTGGATTCCTGAGAAAAGGACATCGTTTCTTCAATGAATAGTCATTGTCTTCCCAATTTTTCATGATATTTCCCTGGTGGAATTTCAAAGTTGTGTTGTAGAACGAAGCGGCTGCTTCGTTCGCATAGCTGCAACTAAAATTATTGATATGGAGTATTGGAGCGTTGGAGTAATAGAGCAATGTGGTAAAAACTCCAAAATTCAAAACCCAATACTCCACCACTCCATTACTCCAATACTCCAATACTCCATCACCTGCATCTAGATACATATGGGGCAACTCCCAAAATGTCACATAACATTGGCACTATACAAAGCATGTGCCATGGGAATAAGTTTCCCTCATGAAAAACACTTAAGATATAACCATTGAATTATGCTAGGTTTGTAATACAGTATGATTCATTGACGGATGTGGAGAATAGGCTTGAAAAAGTTTTAAAATGTCTCATGAGACAAATTGTTCCATGAGACATTTTGTATCATGGAACATTTTTAGAGATAAGTACATGGATATAAATTTTTGGTATTTTTGCAAATTATGTACTGGAAATAGACGGCAAAAAACCAGGAAATGCTTGACAAATAAAAATTTCAATCTTAAAATTCTGATATGCCAGGAATAGAAGAATTAGAACATAGAATAACAAGACTTGAGGCGCTGTATGAAGACGTGCTCAAGGAGAAAATAGTACATATCTCCGTGAGATTAGACCAGTTATACGAAAAGACAGAACGGGATAAAACCGAAATACTGGTGAAAACGGAAAAGGATAAGACCGAATTACTTGCAAAGATTGGAGATATCTTAGCTAAAACCGAAAAAGACAAAGCTGAGTTACTTGCTAAAACCGAAAGGGACAAGACTGATTTACTTACAAAAATTGAAAAGAATAAAACTGAAATCCTTGAAAAAACAGAGAAAGATAAAAGAGAGCTTATTTACTGGCTAGTGGGTCTGAATATCGGCTTTGTGACACTTACGATTACCGCCATATGGGCAATCCTGTCTTTTGCGTTAAGGCGATAATGATTTTATATCAAGTTTGAAACTTGAACCACATGTTTTATGCTGTACGTCACATCTCCGATTACTCACAACATCGTCAACTACATAAACCCTTTGGTTCAGGTTACAAACCTGAATCCGCCACAGGTTTTGTGACGCTTACGATTGCTGCCATATGAGCAATTCTGTCTTTTGCGTTAAGGCGATAATGGTAGATGGGTAGATGAGTTAAGTACTTACTCATTCACACATTTACCCATTTACTCATTCACCCATTCACCCAACTACAACTCAATCTTATACTCCTCTATCTTACGATATAAAGTACTCCGGCTCATTCCCAGCAAGCGGGCTGCATGGCCCCTGTTCCATTTTGTCTTCTCAAGTACCTGAAGGATCGCCTGCCGTTCATCTTTCTTTATATCTTCAGAGAAAACAGTTTCCACCCGAAGTTCCTTCAAGACAGGCGGCAGGCAGTCAACTGTAAGAATATTCTGTTGGCAGAGGATGAACGCATGCCCCACGGTATGTTCCAGCTCCCTTATATTACCAGGCCAGGAATATTCCTTGAATATCTTTTGGGCATCAATAGAAATATCCACGATCTTTTTGTTTGATTTCTCATTGTACAAGTTCAAAAAATGTTTTACGAGAAGCGGTATGTCTTCCTTCCTGTCCCTCAGTGGAGGCACAGATATTTCCACTCCCTTCAACCGGTAGTAAAGGTCTTCCCGGAATTCTTTCTTTTTTATTTTTTCAAGGAGGTTCTGATTGGTGGCTGCGATGATTCTGACGTCGACCTTGACCGGGTTAGAATCACCAACCATCTCGAATTCTTTTTCCTGTAATACCTTTAAAAGCTTTAACTGCATTCCGGGTGATACATCTCCGATCTCATCGAGGAAGATGGTGCCGCCGTCAGCCATCTGGAACCTGCCGATTCTATCCTTAACTGCACCGGTAAAGGCACCTTTTACGTGACCGAACAGTTCGCTTTCCAATAAATTTTCCGGTAAAGCAGAGCAATTTACCTTGATAAACGGTTTATTACTCCGCCTGCCTTTATAATGTAGTGCCCCAGCAACGAGTCCCTTCCCGGTTCCACTTTCTCCGGTAATCAAAATGGTCATCTGTTCATCGGCCAGGTCTTCTATAAGGGTGTAAATTTCCTGCATCTTCTCACTTTTTCCTACCATGGTATGGAATTGGTGGCGCTCTTTTCTTTTTTGTTCTATGCCTGCAAGAGAAGTTTCGTCGTTTATAGTAAGGACAACCCCGCTCGTTGAATCTTTGACATACTGGAGGGGATATGCGGCGACGGACACCACCTGGTCCGGCCTTTGTTTATGATTACACTCAACCCTGTATATCTCCGTAGACTGCTTTTTCTGCAGGGTTTCAGCCGCGGCGTTCAGGCATTTTCCCCCACAATGTTTCAAAAGGGCGTCCATCGGTTTTCCGATTCCTTCACGGGTTATATTACAGATGTCTTTGGCGGCTTCGTTCGACTCTATTACGGATAATTCGTTATCCAAAGAAATAATCGCCTCTTTTGCGCTGTTGAAAATGGCTTCGAGGTTTAAGCGGTACCTTTCCTTTTCATCCATGAGCGCCTTGTGCTGTATGGCCTTTTTCGCAATGTGCAGGAGTGTATCTTTTGTTACCGGTTTGGGTATGTAATCAAACGCACCTAATCGCACTGCTTCTGATGCCGTCTCAATAGTAGGAACCCCTGTAATCATGACAACCTGGGATTTGATATTTTTTTCCCTTATCTCCCTCAGGAAATCGATTCCCGTTTTGCTTTCCAGAACGATATCTGCGAATATCAAATCGAAATTTGATCCGGTGACCATTGTTACGGCTTCATGGTAGCTTTCTGCCGTAGCAGTTTCGTAGCCTTCTGCGGAGAGGAAACTTTTTATGGTCAGCCTGATGCATTCCTCATCGTCAACCACAAGAATCCTTGAGTTCATTGTTTCTCCTTACGTTTAATGTAGGGTGGGCACTGCCCCATATACATTTAATTAGGTTGGGTTTTTAAAAGGCAAAAACCCAACGACATTCTTTTTTACCCACCCCTAAATCCCCTCCCGAGAGGGGACTTCTTGATTCCCCTCTTGAGAACATCTCCAATTCCCCTCTTGAGAGCTCATCCTTACCCACATCTTTTCAATCTTTATTTTATGTGTAACTTATCGTATCA
>CAZPUD010000346.1:0-3830 GCA_964589115.1 uncultured candidatus Brocadiaceae bacterium
AAAAAGTTATCCACAGAAGAAATTTCAAAAGTTAAAGGTGAAATGTTTGATGTAACGTTACCGGGTAAGCGCCCATCCATAGGGAAAAGGCATCCACTTACCCAAACGATTGATGAAATAAAGGAAGTTTTTGCACGGTTAGGATTTGATGTCGTTTATGGACCTGAAGTAGAACTAGAGTATTATAATTTTGAGGCACTCAATATCCCAACCGACCACCCATCCCGAACCGATTTCGATACCTTTTATATAAAAAATGATGTGCTTTTAAGAAGCCAGACGTCTACCGTCCAAATCCGTACAATGGAAAAGCATAAACCTCCTGTTCGCATTATTGCCCCCGGGAAGGTATATAGACCTGATACTGTTGACGCCAGGCACTCTTTTATGTTCCACCAGGTGGAAGGCTTGCTTGTTGATGAATGAGTAAGCTTTGCCGACCTGAAGGGTGTACTGAATCAGTTTATCAAAACCTATTTTGGCCAGGATGTTCAAATGCGTTTTCGTCCGTCATTCTTTCCTTTTACAGAGCCGAGTGCTGAGGTAGATATCTCATGTTCCCTTTGCGGAGGGAAGGGATGTAGTGTATGTTCTTATAGTGGGTGGGTCGAAATACTAGGAGCCGGAATGGTTGATCCTAATGTATTTAGATATGTACATTACGATGAGGAAAGATATACTGGTTTTGCATTTGGAATGGGTGTCGAGCGAATTACTATGCTGAGGCATGGTATTTCGGATATCCGACTTTTTTATGAAAATGATATACGTTTTTTATCTCAATTTTAAATGAAGATTAGTTACAACTGGCTGAGAGAATATGTGTTTTTTTACTTGTCCCCGCAGGAACTTGCTGACAGATTAACAAGTGTGGGTCTGGTCGTTGCAGACATCCAGCCCGTGGAAGATGATTTTTGTCTTGATGTAGAAGTCACCTCAAATCGTCCGGATTGTCTCGGTATTATAGGAATTGCACGAGAGGTAGCGGCGTCGGCGGGAGGCACTCTACACCTTCCGGAAATACATTTCCAAGATACAAGTACAGATATAACGAAATTTATCGATGTCTCGGTTGAAGAACCGATGTTATGCCCTCATTATACGGCGCGAATTGCCAGGCATGTAACGGTAGAGCCATCTCCGGAATGGATGCAAAAGAGGTTAAAATGTATTGGGCTTCGACCGGTAAATAATATTGTGGATGTTACGAATTATGTCATGATGGAGACGGGACAGCCTATTCATGCCTTTGACTTTGATAAGATTTTAGACAAAAAAATAACC
Organism: uncultured candidatus Brocadiaceae bacterium; assembly: GCA_964589115.1. Classification (GTDB taxonomy): domain Bacteria; phylum Planctomycetota; class Brocadiia; order Brocadiales; family Brocadiaceae; genus JBDIVL01. Next base: position 1,285 of record CAZPUD010000346.1, read on the forward strand.
GTAAGAAAGGCCAGGAATGGGGAAGAAATAGTGGCCATTAATGGAGCAAGGCGGGCACTTTTTCCGGACATGCTCATTATTGCAGATGGTAAAAGGCCCATTGCTATTGCCGGGATTATGGGGAGCAAAGAAACAGAAGTTTCTGAGTCTACAAAAAATGTCCTTCTTGAATGTGCACAGTTTGAGCCGGGACGAATACGGCGTGCTTCAAAAGCATTGGGGATATCATCAGATTCTTCATATAGATTCGAAAGGGGTACCGACCCTGAAGCTGTAAGTTACGTCTCACAGAGGGCAATAAAACTTATAAGAGAATGTGCGGATGGAGAGATTGTTAATGGTGTTATTGACATAAGATCCGGGAAGCTTTCGGCAAAAAGGATTATCCTCCGCATTGAACAGCTTCATAAGGTTCTGGGGATAGAAATAGAAAAAGACGAAGTAGTCGATATTATGAGAAGACTTCAATTCCATATTCACATAGATGGAAGTACCTTTGTTGATGTTGAAGTACCGAGTTTTCGGCGTGGTGACATTTACCGTGAGATCGATTTAATTGAAGAAGTTGCTAGGATTTATGGATACAATAATATTCCAATAAAAACTTCTATTAGTATCCGCAGCAGTGCAAAGAGCAAGTATGAGATCGTAGAGGATTCTGTACTACAGTTTTTAAATGGTCTTGGATTCTATGAAGCAAAAACCTTTAGTATTGTTGATACCTCAGCCTTGAAGTCGATAAACCTATGGTCTAATAAAGAGGGTATCGATATTGCTAATCCATTAAGGCAGGAAGAAAGCCGATTGCGGACATGTTTACTTCCTAGTCTTATCAATACTAAAATATACAATATGCATCACGGTATTGAGCAAACAAAAATTTTTGAGATTGCTAAGGTTTACCTTGCGGGTGATAAACTACCACAAGAAAAGACATGTTTGTCATTTATCTCTTATGGAGATTTTTATAGCATAAAAGGAATTATTGAAGTGTTATTGTCAAGTTTGGGTATTACTTCAAAATGCGAGTGGAAGCTATTTCGTGAGCCTAGATTATTTCATGAAGAAAGGGCTGCGGTAATTCTCCTTGATAATAGAGTACTGGGATATATTGGAGAGGCAAGTAAGGAACTTGAATTTAAGACGTTGACCTCTCTGGCAGAATTAGATATGGATCTATTGATTGAAAAGTCAAATTTTGCCAAAAAGCATCAAGATCTGCCGCAATATCCACCTGTTTTTCGTGACATTGCGATTATTGTTGACGAAGAGACAACATGGGCATCTATCGAAGAGCGTGTTATTGACACGGGTATTCCTTCATTAAAGGAAATCAATTTCTTTGATATATATCGGGGCAAACAGATTCATGCAGGGAAAAAAAGTATTGCCTTTAACTTATGTTTTCAGGCCAGTGATCGGACGTTAAGGAGTGAAGAGGCCGATGCCTTTCAGGAGATTATAATAAATAATCTCCAAGAAACCCTTGGTGCAGAGTTACGAAAACTTTAGGAATGAGTGAATGGTATTTAACTCATCTATTTTTTTACCCATCTACCAAAATCTGTAGTTTCAATCTATTTTAATGTTTAAGAAATTCAAAGTTTCAGAGTCAGTTTAGAGTTGGTTCAATCGTCCACGATTGAACCGAAACGTTTAGCATGTTTCATATGCCTGGAATAAACCAAAACGTACAGGCCTATGCTAAACGAATGGTTCAATCTACAAGATTGAACCAACCTTAGTCGCTGCCAATGGCAGCCTAATTTAACGTATAATCTTCAATGTTTGTTGTAGGGGCGAACCTTGTGTTCGCCCAAACGGGAAACAAATATAAACGTTTTGAACCATGCCAGGCAAGGGCGAACACAAGGCTCGCCCCTACACAGGTGGTACAAAAAAGTTGCTGGAAGACTAATTTATCATCCTTACACTTTGTTTCACAAGTGTTCAGTAAGGCACATTAAAATACCGCAAACTGTTTTTGCATCTTTAATAATTCCTTTTTTTATCATTTCAAACGCATCATGCAGTTTCATCTGAACAACACCCTTGATTGATTCATCCTCCTGATAATTTATTTGGGTTTTTTCGAGGCCTGTTGCCTTAAACAGGTGCATAATCTCACTTAGGATACCCGGTGAGGGATAAAGGATCATTAAGGGTTCGAGGGCGCCAGCCCTGTATCCAATCTCCTCTTCAAGCTCGCGTCCTGCACAGGTGTGGAATGTCTCATCTTTATCAAGTGTACCGGCAGGAATTTCATAAATAGTTTCTTTAACGGCGTGCCTGTATTGTTGGATGAGGATGATTTCATCTTCTGAGATAAAAGGAATAATGGCTGACGATCCGGGGTGTTCAACCGTTTCCCTCATTACCTTTCTGCCGTTATCCAGGACGATCTCATCCTTTTTTATAGTTATTTTTTTACCTGTATAGATAATCATAAGAACTCCTTCCTCATAAAAAAGCATTTTTTAACACCACGAAGCTTCGTGGTTAAAATCTTTTTGGTTGCACCTGCGCCATGCTATGTTATTACCATT
>CAZPUD010000347.1:0-3803 GCA_964589115.1 uncultured candidatus Brocadiaceae bacterium
CAATCCCTTTTGAAGTATCCAGGAGATTGCTTCGGAAAAGACCCTCGCAATGACAGGCTATGCCTCTTTTGGATATTCCTATACCGTTACAAATTAAATTGACTGTGTTAGGAGTTTCTTTCAAAACCTACATCGTTACAAAATCTTAAATGGCAAAAAACAACAATGCAGAAAAAATATAAAGAAAATACCACGGATAAAGAAAAACCAAACCACGGTTTGACGAGCGGGAAGAGGAACCGATCGCTTTATTTTCTGCCCGGTTTTTTCATTCCTGTAATAATTGGTTTAATTATAATGATACAAGAAGTTGCCGTTTCCGGGTCTGTGAAGGCCTCTGGTCTTGAGAATTCTACGATTACAAAAACGCCATTCCGCAATAAGCCAGAAAGGGGCCTGTCACCTGAAGCAGTACAGACCATGCTGAAAGATAAGGGCCTCTTTGATTCCCGTAAAAATTCCTCCAGCCCTGGTTTCTCTAATAGGTTTGAACTGCAAAATGGAGGAATCGTTATTTATGACCATGAGAGCGGCTTAATGTGGCAGCAGTCAGGTTCCAGGGACGATATGAACTATGAAAATACAAAGAACTATATCTCCAGACTGAACCATGAGCAATTTGCCGGCTGTAATGACTGGCGTTTGCCGACCCTGGAAGAGGCCCTGTCTTTGATGGAGCCGGCAAAAAAGAATGGTGGTTTATATATTGACCCGGTGTTTAACCCACGACAGATGAGGATCTGGACTTCTGACTTTAGAAAAGATACTATGGCCTGGGTAGTAAGATTTGACTCTGGCTATTGTGACTATACCTATACAGATAACAATATCAAGTATCATGCCCGTGCCGTTCGATGAAGGTGATTATTCGTTTACATATATGTATTGAATATCAAACAGGGAATGCCAAATAGAGTAACACACATCACCCGTGAATAATCTAACGCTAATTTTTTCAACATTTTGCTATCCCACATAGAAAAAATAGTCAACCCACCGGGAAAAAAGTATTCAAAAAATTCCTATATATCTAATTATATTTTTTTCAATCCTTCATTTAATATCCATATCCTATATCAATAGTGCACGTTATGATATGGCGGGCACTATGATTATTCTTTTAAAACACTTTGGTATTAAGATTGCTTTTAGTTATTTATTACTTGTGCTAAGAGACTATCTGAAAAGCTCATATTTATGCCTTGAATTTATCCATCTGGTGGATTCGCTCCGCTTAATCCACCCTCCTAGCGGGTTCAGGTTTTCAACCTGAACCCATGAGTTTATACAGATAACGGCGTTGTGAGCAATTGAAGACATGATGGGCAATATAAAACATGGGGGTTCCTTAGCTTGATGCATATGCCGCTTAATCCTCCCTACTCATATACAATTATAGGCAGGGTGGATTAAACGAAGTGAATCCACCATTGCATCTAAAAAGAAGGTAAGGCATCTTTTGAAAAGAAGAGAATTGAAGGGGGCATGGGAACAATTTTTAAATCATAATTATATGGGGGGGATTAATGACTATGGGGATAAGTAGAAAAAGATGGATGCTATCCGTAGTAATTTTGTTTGCGCTGTTCCTGATAAAAAACACTTCCGGTTTTTCAGAAGAACGTGAACCAAAAAAGGTAACAGAGCATGGTAAAGAAACAAATTCACCTCTATGTTTATCGAAAAACTCCATACCATCGGTAGAAGAGGTTGTCCGAAAAGTCAATAAACTTCAAATACCCTTCATTGCTAATAATGGACAGTTGGATGACAGGGTGGCATATTATTCCCATACCTTTGGCGGAACGGTATTTGTGAAAAAAAACGGGGAGCTAATCTATTCCCTCCCAAATTTTCAACCTGCAGAAACAAATGTTTCTGATTATAGCAAGCCTTTGTCATGCAACAAGCCTCATGAGAAGGGATACCACCGTCATGATACAGAATACCGGTTTATGATAAATTCAGGCCTTCTGCATCAGGCGCTTTGCAAGGAGCAACACTTGTGCCTCTGCTTTTCTCCCGCTTCCTTCTCGCAAAAACCACGTATAGCCGGGATAACACTGAAAGAAGAGTTTTTAGACGGAAACATTGATTCGATACGTGCAGAAGGAAAGACTACAACAGAGATAAACTATTTTTATGGAAGAGATGCTTCTAAATGGGAGATGAATATACCCACATTTCAAACAGTAAATCTTGGAGAAATCTATAAAGGGATAGAATTGAAATTAAAAGCATACGGCAACAATGTGGAAAAGCTCTTTTACGTGAAACCTGATGCAAATCCTGAAAAAATACAGATAAGAATTAGCGGCGCAAGGTCTTTAAAAGTCAATAAAGAAGGGCAACTCGAAGCAGAGACAGAATTGGGAAATGTTACCTTCACAAGACCAATTGCCTATCAAATGTCGGCATCGAAAAAAGAATATGTGGAAGTGAGTTACCATATACTTCCAACTTCAGATCTAACCTATGCTTTTAATGTAGGTGAGTACGACAGGTCAAAAGAGCTTGTTATAGATCCCCTTCTTGCATCAACTTTTCTTGGAGGGCATGAGAGAGAAGAAATTATGTCCATGTTCATTGATAAAGAAGGTTACATTTACGTGGCGGGTGTAACCTACCCCAAAACATCTTCTATGAACAAAACACCTGTTTTTGATTTACCAACAACCACCGGTGCTTACGATACCTCTTATAACGGTGAGAGCGATGTCTTTGTATCAAAATTTGACGGGGAGTTAAAGACACTTCTTGCTTCCACGTATCTGGGGGGTTCCGGATATGATGGAACTGAATCAATTGCTATAGATCAGGATGGAAATATTTTTGTAGCCGGTAATACCAGTTCATTAGATTTTCCTATAACAAATGATGCTTACCAATCGTTAAGCATTGGCTATTCTGTTGGTTTTGTATCAAAGTTAGATGCTAATCTAAGCAACCTCTTAGCATCAACGTATTTTGGACTGTCAGATACCCCTGTGAATTCAATAGCCGCGGATTCAGGTGGAAATGTTTTTGTGGTGGGTTCGACCAAAGGAGATGCTTTTTCTGAGGACGGGAATGTCATATTTTCCTTTAAAACAACGCCAGACGCTTATGATACTTCTCTGAATGGCGGGAGTGATATCTTTGTCTCAAAGTTCAATGGAGACTTAACTGATCTTCTTGCTTCCACGCTTTTGGGGGGTACGAAGGATGAGGTTGCCTCCGATATCACTGTGGATTTGAATGGAGATATTTACGTAACGGGCGAAACCGATTCATCCGATTTTCCAATAACCTCAGGTGCTTATGATACCTATTTTACTGACGGGAGCAAAGTTTTTGTATCCAGGTTTGACGGAGAATTAAAAGAACTTCTTGCCTCCACGTATTTTGGGGGGTCGGCCTCTCAAAAAGTGTACTCAATGGCCGTAGATAAGGAAGGGAACATTTTTGTGACGGGAATTACAGATTCCATTGATTTCCCTATAACTACAAATGCCTATGATCCTACATATAATGGTGGTACAAAAGACGGGTTTGTTTCAAAATTTAACGAAAGCCTAACAGATCTCCTGGGATCTACATATTTGGGTGGGGTTGATTGGGATGTCTCTTATGCTATGGCTATAGATTCAGAAGGAAATGTTTATGTGGCAGGTAAAACGGTTTCAACAGATTTTCCGACAACCACGGATGCATATGCTTCTTCTAAAAAGAACACATATAAAAATACTACGGACATCTTTATATCAAAGCTTGATGGAAACTTGAATAATCTCCTTGCATCCACCTATTTTGGTGGAAGTTAT
>CAZPUD010000348.1:0-3793 GCA_964589115.1 uncultured candidatus Brocadiaceae bacterium
ATTATTAAACCAATTAGTGCACCAGGATCCATAATATTAAAACTCCTTTTAAATAAAAATTATCTATAGAGGACTTTTTATCTGATAAGGTAATTTAAATACTGTGCCAGTATATAGTAAGAGTCTACAAAAGATAATATCTTAACCAAACGTATATCGTTGATATTATAATTGTTTCAACGGTAATAGGAACTGCATAAATAAGAAATTTCCTGAAAGTTATAGGGTATCCGGCCTTCTCTGCAAGACCTATGGTAATAACATTAGCGGACGCACCAACAGGAGATCCGTTTCCTCCGAGACACGACCCCAATGCCAACGACCACCATACAGGCATAAGAGTTGAATGCTGAACTATCGATTGGAATTCCATCTCTTCTGGTAATACAGCGTGTGCAGTATCTATAATAAGAGGAATCATACTAGCTACAAATGGAATATTATCAACAACAGCTGAACCTACAGCAGAAAACCATAATACAGTAATTGACGTAATAAACATATTCTCTGCATTTGGTTTTGTCAACGAAATCATACCTTCGGACAGTTTTGAAATTAAACCAACCTTAACAACACTTCCTACAATAATAAACAGACCAATAAAGAAGAATATAGTCGGCCATTCCAATCCCTTAAATACATGGTGTGGATCTTCTTTTGATATTATTAGTAAAATTGCAGCACCCGAAATGGCAATCGTTGCAGGTTCATAATGAAATTTACCATGAAATATAAAGCCCAGTACGACTATCCCTAATACACAAAGTGATTTTAATAACAAGTTATAATCTTTAATCAGTTCATACTCATTTATGTTAAGTATCTTTTGCCTCAGTTCCTCTTTGACATGAAGCCTCTTACCAAAGAGATATATTATCGTTAGAATGAAAAACGAAAAAATAAAAACAACTGCAGGAGCCGTATGATAGATAAAATCCATGAAGGTAAGATGTACCTTGCTGGCAATCATTATATTGGGCGGGTCACCAATAAGTGTCGCTGTACCACCAATATTTGAGGCCATAATCTCAGATATTAAGAAAGGGAAGGGATCCAGTTCCAGTTCATCCGCTATAAACAGGGTAACAGGAACAAGAAGCAATACTGTAGTTACATTATCAAGCAGGGCAGATAGGGTAGCTGTAACAAAAGCAAAGAAAATGAGGATGAGGATCGGTTTTCCTTTAGCAAGTTTTGCAACTTTCACTGCTAAAAATTGAAATATACCGGTTTTGCTGAGGATATTAACTATAATCATCATCCCAATGAGAAGGAATATTACGTTAAAATCAACGGCGTATTTTTCTTCGTAAAAGGCCTCATGCTGATTTACTATTTTTAATGTGAGCATTAAACCGGCACCAACTAACGCAACCTTCGTTTTATCGAGCTTTTCAGATATAATCAAACCATACGATATGATAAAGATACCTGTAGCAATCCAAAAGAACATAAAATCCATTCCTCTCTCTCAATAAAGCTGTCTAATTACTTAATCATTGGTAAGTATCTTTGTTATATGTTTTATTAAGGCTAAACGGGACAAAATCCCGATAACCTTGCCGTCTTTAACCACCGGAAGGGTATGTATTCTGTTAGTAACCATAAGTGCAGCAGCCTTAATTAAGGAATCATTTTCGTGTATCGATAATGTAGCTTTTGTCATGATCTCAGTAATGGTTAAATTTCTGCGTTCTAAACATTTTTTTTCAAAATAGTCGCTATCTATCACAGAAATGAGTGATTCATCAACAGATATATACTTAGGTACAATGACTTTTATAATGTCTCCTTCAGTAACAATCCCGGCTAAGTTATCATCTTTATCTACTACAAAGATGACATGGTATTTTACTTTATCGAGTATCCTTATAAGATGTTCAAAGGTGTCTGTAGTTCGGATCAGATTTGAAGACACGTTACTGTCCATAATGTCTTTTACTCTCATAATCTTATCTCCTTTTGGAGCCATAATGGCGGGGATACGCTGATTCCCCTAATCAGTACCAAATCTTTTGGGGCTTTATTTTTGATAATTATGGTAAGGGCGCAATATTATAGCATATTTAAAATCGTCTGCAATGTAATATTGCTTCCTGAGGGATGGTTATACAAGACGGACGTAAATGTCTCGTGCTATAGCAGTATCCAGGGCAATTTGCGTTTCACCCATCTGGATAATATAGGTTGGCTGTCTCTGATGAAGACGGATCTGAACGCCTGGCAACAGACCCATCGAGGAAAGTTTATCCAATCGCTCATGGTGCTTTGTTACTATATAAGATACCTTTGCTTTATCACCAGACTTAAGGTCTGTTAATGGCATTACCACCGGCCTTATCTCCCTGCTTGCCTTTTCACAACAATCACCGGGAGGTATAGCCCTTCCGTGAGGACAACTTACAGGATGGCCTAATAATGTACATATACTCGTAGTAACTTCTTCATCCAAAAAATGCTCAAACTCACACGCACTGGAATCCATCGTCTCTTCTTTTACCTCTAATACGTCATTCAATAATCTCTCTGCGAGCCTATGCCTTCTAATAATCAATCTTGCATCTGCTCTTCCTTTTTTGGTAAGGTCCACGTTTGTATTTGTTATTTTAACATAACCTTCCTGAATGAGAGTATCCAGTTTACTTTCCGCTTCTGGAAATTTTATCCTCTTTAACAATAAATCTTTATTAACTTTCTTATTTTCCTCTTCTATTGTCCATATTAATTCAAGAATCTCATCTAAATTAGGTTCACCCATAGTTATATTTTCTCTCCCTTTATCAGTTTTATCCTAAAAAGGTACTTAGGTCTCTTGATCCACAGCACAAGGAACATAATGAACATCGAAATACAGCCTCCGAGTATATCCACTTCTTTCTTATAAATATTGAAAGCCATGGTTGAGGTTATTACTTCTGTTACGATAATACCGGAAATGAAGGCAATCACTACAAACATGATTTTATTCTTCATAAATAAATTTTTATTATCAAGAAGTACAACTTCCTGCCCAATCTGAATCCCTTTTATTGTATGAACTTTTACAATATTTTGGACTCCCATTTTTTTAGGACAAGCAGAACAGCCTTCACATTTTACATCTTCCTTATCTATACATACTTCTGCAATATCGCCTGAAACAGATACAATCTTTCCTCTTAATTGTTTCATGAAAATTTTTGCAAAATGATTCTTAAGATACCACCGATAAGGATAGCATATGGTAATATAAATGCAAACATGAGGAATGCATTTTTAGCTCCCTGTTCTTTGATCATTACAAAAAAATTTGCAATGCACGGAATAAATAATGTAATCACAACTAATGAAACCAATATTTGTCTAGGATCTACACCATTACTCTCCCCTTTTTCCTGTAATGTATTAAAAATACTCACAGCACCATAATCTCTTCTCAGAAAACCCAATATAAAACCACGTGCAGTTTCAACAGGCAATCCCAGAAAGTTTTTAATAACCGGGGCACTTATCCTTTCCACGAATGACAGTACGCCTAATTTTGTCGCAATAAACAACGCAAGTGTACCAATCATAAATAAAGGAACGGCCTCTTTTAAAAACCAGTGGATTCTATAAAATGTCTTGATAAAGATGTTTGACAATTTAGGCATGCGGAACGGGGGAATTTCCATGAGAAAATCTGAAGTAGTCCCGGGTAAAATCTTAGATGATAAATAGCCTACAAAAAGAAGCTGTGTACAAATGATAAACACGTATAACGCAAAGTATATCCCTGAAATCCTTCCTAATATACCTGCAATAACCCCTAATT
>CAZPUD010000349.1:0-3765 GCA_964589115.1 uncultured candidatus Brocadiaceae bacterium
TCTGGATAATTGCCCGGGCAAGTCCTGCTAGATATTTCACAGGGTGGAATTGCCCTTGAAGAGGGAAGTGGAGGCATATACCGGTATCGAACGGCGCTGGTGATGTCTTTAAAAATCTTACATCCTTCCTGTTAATACGATTTAACGTATCAAGCTCTTTATTGAGTGGTTCTTCCTCTGAGTCTTCTCCTGAACGGAATAAATAACCATCTACTCTCATAAAATCACACGAGATGTTTTCTTTTTTTACTATGGACTCAATGTTATCTATAGCAGCAGTATGGCTCTCTAAAATAAGCCGAGCCCCTTCTTTCCCGTGGAGATTTTCAAGCTCGTAGTATCGTGTATCAAGGGCATAAGCGAGATGTGCGGTGGTCCGCCCTGATTCGCCACTGCCAATAAATCCATCTTCGATTACAGCAACCTTCTTTCCTTGCTGGGACAAGAAATAAGCGACTGACATCCCTGCAATCCCTCCACCGATAATAGCGACATCGACGTAAACATTTTTTTGCAACGGTGAAAATACTAGTGGGGATGTATTTGCTGTCCAGCAAGATTTTGTTGCTCCCGAGGTTTCTTTTGCTTCTGCTTCCATAACAGATATTTTCATAATTAAGCCTCCTATTACTTTTGGAGCGAAATCGGACTTAAAAATCTTTTAATATCCCAAAAAATATCATAAAAGAAAAAATAAATTTTTTGAGTATATCAAAGAAAACCTTAAAAGTAGTGAAAAAAGCGTGACATATCACAGAATTGTGCCGTCACAGAAATGTGACATGTCACGTTATTGATGACGGGGATAGAATAAAACTTGAGAGCAAAATTTAAGGAACTACCTGGGTTTTTGCAAATCCGTGTTCTAGCCGTAGAGGTAAAACCTTGGGACGGTTATTATATATCGCTTGCTCATAAATTCTTTCATAGTTGTTTACCATCTTAGAAATGGAGAAATTTTCCTCTGAATATTGCCGGCATACCATTCTGTCGATGCTCTTAATGTCCTGAACTGCATCTGCCATTTCCTCCCAGGTTTCATAGATAAAACCGGTTTTCCCGTGAACGATGAGCTCCGGGATTGAACCGCGACTTCTGGTAATGACTGGAGTTCCGCAGGCTAAAGATTCGATTATTGCCAAGCCAAAAGGCTCCGGCCAGTCTAGTGGGAAAATAAATGCCTTTGCCTTTTTGACAATCTCGTTGCGTTCCTTTTCTGGCTTTTCACCAACGTACTCAATAAGGTCCGGCTGAATAAGCGGTTTAACTACTTCATCATAGTACTTCCTGTCATATGGATCTACTTTCGCAACAATAATTAATTTCTTCTGAACCTTTCGGGCAATTTGTATAGCCTCTACGGGCCCTTTCTCCGGAGAGATTCTCCCGACAAAAACAAGATAGTCTTCAGGCTCCGGATCAAAGGGGAAATTTTCAATGGGATATCCATGATAAACGGTATCAACCCAATTTAAATCAGGTAGAAACTTCCTTTGTGCATTACTGATAGAAATGAAATTAGAATTACTGTAATATTCAAATATTCCCTTAATGTCAGGTATATCAAGCCTCCCGTGGAGTGTATGTACTGTAGGTGTGGAAACCATCCTGGTGAAAGGAAACGACATATAGTCCATGTGTGAATGGATTATATCGAATTCCTTGGCACGGTCATAAACCATCCCCATTTCGAGTACATGGTACGGATAGTAATTCTCAACACGTGAATCAAGCCTCAACGCTTTCTCATGAACCGGTACTAATTTCGCGGTTGTGATAGAATCTCCACTGGCAAATAAAGTTACGTCATGCCCTCTTTTAACCAACTCCTCAGTAAGATAGAAAACGACCCTTTCTGTCCCACCATACATCTCTGGCGGAACCCTTTCTACTAAAGGGGCAACTTGGGCAATTCTCATATTTGACCTCCTCCATGAACACCTTGAAGCTAGTGAATTTGCCTAAGTGTTTGTCTTCTAAATTCTTTTAAATATTTTTTATAAAGTAATGTTATTCCATGTATATTTACATTGGATATATAATCAGATATAAAAAGAATTACCGAAAAACAGACACTAAACACTTCTCGTAATCTATAAAATATACCAAGTTGTTTATTATAGTTAGTGCAGGAATGTGTCCTCCGGCACAACATTACTCCTCCTGGTGCTACCACTAAAATATAAAACATCACAATGGAGATTACAATTTGGTATAACGAGTTGGTCTCTTTTGAAATAAACCCATTTATTTAAAGAGAGAAACTCCTACGAAAAGATACATTTATGGTCCGGATACTTGTACTATGCCTCAAGGTTTTTGTTTTTATAATCTACAATTTGTCACAAGGCCATAAATTCTCCGAATTTAGAGAGCAAAGCCTGTACCAAAGACTAGCGAGATGAAAGGCTTCAGACCTATAGAAGGAATTGGAACCGCGTATTTCACTAATTTTGGTAAATGAGTAGATGGGTATATGGGTAAATGAGTAGACGGGTAAACGAGTAGTGTCTTAAAACTTATTTTTTAACATTTCAGGCGAGAATTTACGAATTACGATTTTTAAATCTCAAATCGTAAATCTAAAATTGTAAATCCCAGTTGGTTGCCTCTTCCGGTTTAGTCGGGTTAAGTTAAATACATATTTACTCATCCACCCATTCACCCATCTACCGAAAAAGGTATTTAAGGGTTTTACCTCCTAACTACAACTTCCAGGTCTTCGCTTTTATTCAATATTTCTATTGATGTGGTGTATGGTCCGCGAACTGCATAGAATTGGACATATCTTCCACAGACTTCCAGGTTGTTTACTTCAATCCAATCTAGCCATTCTGGCAACTGTGGTTGATTGAAAGAAATACGATTATTAAAGGCATCTCCCTCAAGACCCAGGAAGGCCTTTAGTACTGTTAGAACAACACCGGTAGACCATGCTTGAGGAGAACATGAGGTGGGATAAGGTGTAGGTCCGTGCTGATAGGTGCGTTTAAAACCACAGAAAAGTTCAGGAAGTCTATGGTCATGGAAAAATGTAGAGGCATCGGTCATAGCCGTTATAAGTTTTTCCACATAATCACTAAATCCATATTGTTTTAAACCGGAAAGGATTATAGCATTGTCATGCGGCCAAATAGAACCGTTATGATAGCTCATCGGGTTATACCTGGTCTCTTTTTCTGCAACCGTTCTAATTCCCCAGCCGCTGTACATATCCTCCTTAAAAAGCCTTTGAGCAACCAATTCTGCTTTCTCCTTATCAACAATTCCAGTCCAAAGGCAATGGCCGGGATTTGAAGAAACGATGCGGCAAAGTTCCTTCTTTTTGTCCAGCGCTATACCAAAAAATTTTTCATCTTCTATCCAAAAGTCTTTCTGGAATTTCTCTTTCAATTGATTTGCCTCTTGCTGAAGTTTTTGCGCCAGATCAAATTCCGAGAAAAGTTCCGCCAGCCGTGACATTCCCATTTTGGCCATGTAGGTGTAACCCTGAACTTCTACTAATGCTATGGGCGATTCGGCTAATTTCCCGTTTTTATGGAATATAGAGTCCCAGGAGTCCTTCCATCCCTGGTTTACCAACCCTTTAGGGGATTCTTTGTGATATTCAAGATATCCGTCTTTATCAATATCCCCGTATTGTTCCATCCAGGCCAAGGCTTTAAGGGCATTCGGCCACCATTTTTTTATTTTTGCTATGTTTCCAGTCCATTAGAACATTAAAAACTAACAACAAAAAATTATGAGCCATGAGTGAACTATAAC
>CAZPUD010000350.1:0-3753 GCA_964589115.1 uncultured candidatus Brocadiaceae bacterium
CCAATCATATTCCAGTAACATATCTAAAGCCTCTTTTGTGATCCCAGTGACACTTTTGTTGAGTTCTTTGTTCGTAATATCAAGAAATTTTTTACATAGAAATACGATATCTTCTTTCCTCTGTCTCAACGGAGGAATTTCAATATGAAACTCGTTTAACCGTTGATACAGATCCATTCGGAAACGATCGGATTGTACAAGGGACTCTAACATTTCATTGCCGGCTGCGATAATGCGTACATCAACTTCGATTTCTCTGTTGCTTCCCAGCCGCCGTAACCGTCGTTCCTGAAGCACCCGAAGCAGCTTACCCTGCATAGACTTCGGGAGATTTCCAATCTCATCGAGAAATAACGTACCGCCTGATGCTATTTCAAATTGTCCTATTTTTCTTGACTCTGCACCTGTAAAGGCCCCTTTCTCAAATCCAAAGAGTTCGCTTTCAATTAAGGTTTCCGGAATGGAACCGCAGTCAACGACGATAAATGGTTTATCTTTTCTGTGACTTCGATTATGGATATTCCTCGCTACTAACTCTTTGCCTGAGCCTGTCTCTCCGTAAAGAACAACGGTAAAATTTGTAGGGGCGACACATTCAACCAATTCGTTTATTCTGGCAATCTGAGAACTGGATCCCATCTGCTCAAACAGAGGCATGGTAAGGTTCAATTGTGTCTTCAGCGTACGAATTTCCTGACGCATAGACCTTTCTTCAACCGCCCTTTTCACCGTTAGAACTATTTCATCGTTGTTGAACGGTTTTGTAAAATAATCGTAGGCGCCAAGTTTAATTGCCTCAACCGCAGACCGTATCTCCCCATAAGCTGTAATAATAATTATCGGGATATCGCAGTTGATATTTTTGATATTTTTTAAGGTTTCTATTCCATCCATACCGGGCATACGGAGGTCCAGGATAACTGCATTAGGAAATTCCCTCTGAAAAATCTCTAATCCTGTAATCCCGTTGTTTGCAACATAAGTCATGTAACCCACTTTTTGTAAAATACGTGAAATAATGTCACACAAATCTGCTTCATCATCAATAATAAGAACCTTTGTAACGTGATCTGGTATCATAACTGCATTTCGTTTCCTTATGAAATCAGGTAATAGTTGGTATTTTCAGATGTTCAACAACAATATCGGATGGTAATTTTCCAATTACCTTATGAAGCATACCGAGAAAAAGAATGCCGGTTTCACCGTCCTTTAGTGTTTCATCAATTCTACGGACAATAAATGTATCCCTCTCATCTATATAGTTAAATTTTTCTCTTACACTTTTTTTAGTATTTTCTTGTACGGCCTCATCTTTGATTAACTGATATTCTTTCATTAGCAGCACAGGATCTTCAGTTCCCATCAAAGTAGCTCCCTTATTGACAAGATTTAAGAGCAGTTGATGGTTTCTCCCGCCTTTCTTTGCCATATCTTGTACAATCTGTAATTCATTCCCACAGACAGGCAGGCCGTCCTGATAAATTTTAACGTGCTTATAACAAAGTTTTTTTTGTTTTAAATATTGCTCAATATTATTCCATAAATCTTGTATTTTTTTTAAATGCTCATGCCATTTGTGGACACCATATTTTTGTATGTATTTCTCTTTTAATGGTCCGACCAGTGATCCCATATCGATATCGGTATGAATGATTGGTATATAGATAAGTTGTCGCCCCATTATTTATCTGTTTAATAACTTGGTTGATCTTGATAGGTTGTATTTTTCATTTACAATCTATTATTTCTTTTGCAGACCAATAAAAATAATTTTCTTTCTGGAGAGAAAGCTATGTATTGAAAATACTACTTTACGTAAATAGGCATAGTGTGTCATTGCGAGGGTCTTTTCCGAAGCAATCTCCTGGATAATTCAAAAGGGATTGCTTCGGGGAAAAACGCCCTCGCAATGACAGATACTATTATTATTAACAATTATGTTGACAGTGTACTAGTTTGCAAGTTTTATTCCAATACTAAACTTACAAAACCCTTTTGTTTATAGCATTACTCCATATATAGAATTTTAAGTGAGACTACGTTGCAACAGGATATGGTTTAATCTCAAATGTATAAGAACATTTAAAATAAGGATGGAAATTTAAACCTTAATGTAAAAATTTTAAACAAAAAAAATTTATTGGAATATTTTCTTTAAATAAAGAAAAGTATAAATGAGACACAAATATATGGAATCAATTCCACAACTATGGCAGGACTTCAATACAAATTATGGAATATAAGTTAGATGACAACTTTGCTAGGTAAGAAGACAGATGTTCCTAACCCGAACGAGTCGGAAGAGTAACTAAATGGGATTTACGATTTTAGATTTACGATTTGGGATTTGGAATTTAAAAAATCGTAAATCGTAAATTTTTGCCAAAAATGTCAAAATTATTTTGGAAGATACTATGCCTTTTCGCAGGCTACGCTGCGAAAAGGAAATTCGAAATACGAAGCACGAAATCCGAAACAAATCCAAATGACCAAAATTCAAAAAGCTTGAAATCTGTGGTTCATGTGTTTCCCGGTCATTTAGACATTAGAATTTAGGATTTGTTTCGGATTTCGATATTCGGATTTAGAATTCAGGCACTTCGGCATATTGACAAAATTTTGTCGATATTGAGTCGCTAAGCGCCTAAACTACCCAACTCGTTACATAGATAAAGAAAGACCCATTACGGCATCGGATTATTTTGATAATAATCCTTTAATAATATTATGGTGAATTTCGGAAAGAATATCTTTGATATTTGGCATTTCGGATTCTTCTACTCCTGAAGAGGTATGTTTATGATGGGGAAATGATTTAACTTCTGGATGATGAGGAGCGTTATCATAACGAAATATCACTGTGTTTTTGGAATCCATGTAATGGTATCTATAATCAAAACTGAATTGACCATTTTTATCATGAATATGGTGAAAAATACTCAAGAAAGAATTATCAATGAACCTGACTTTTGCCTTTACGTATGCTGTGTTCTGGCTTGTGCAAATTCTTTGAAAATCGGAGACTATTACCAGATGATCATCTTTTATTAGTTTTTCTATTTCATCCAGATGTTCATCTATCACTTAATTAACCCTTTTAAGTTTTCCTTTGTACGTGCCCATTCTTTAATTCCTTCAATCAGTGCCTTCCACTCAAAAAAGTCTTCTTCATCGCCCATCTTTCCTTCCTGAAAAAGCTTATAAAATTCATCAGAAGAAAGATGGTATCTGTTTTCAAAAATTCTACACCTGTTTTTTAACTCCTGTTGCGCTAAGTCACATATCTTCTCTTCTCTTTCAATTGTTGAAACTAAACTCCATTGTGTTGTCATATTAATTTCCTTTTTGATTTCTTCCTGTTAATGCCATGTGATATTTCCTTTCTTGCATGGTTATTAGATGAAAATGATAATTCAAACCGCTATTTGAACGGTAATATCACAATAGTATGATAACGGTTGTAAGTGATAGCGTCAAACAGAAATACTTGTTATTTTCACTTATGTTATCAAAATGTTCATCTCTCAAACAGGAATAATAACAAGCTCTTTAAGTTTAAGAAAGAAAGATATGCTCACAGTGATTTGGATAAGAAGAAAATTGATATTACGAATCTATCTCTTAAAGGCGAGACCGTCACCAGACTGTAACCAGAAACAAAAGTCATTTCTTAAGTTGTTTAATATTTATGGGTTATGGGGTGAGCGACGGGATTCGAACCCGCGACCCTTAGAGCCACAGTCTAATGCT
>CAZPUD010000351.1:0-3719 GCA_964589115.1 uncultured candidatus Brocadiaceae bacterium
AATTCCCGGATACCTTCTTTCCCTTCTTCTCTGATCGCAACCCATTCGTCGTTGAGAGGTACAGCAGGGTATGTTTTTTTATTTTCCCCTTTTTCGATCTCTTCCGGCATTATCAGAGGAACGCCGCAGTCAGCGCATACCAAAATATGTGCATAATACTCTGATCCACAGCCTGGGCAAAGCTTGATTTTGTCAGCAGACATATAAAATTATCCAGCAATATTTCGTCATTTTAAAATCAGATATGCAATGTTGTAATTATGCAGCACATGATAATAAAACTCAACAAAAATACATCAAAACAAGTAAAAAAAAGAATTACTTAAATCCCTTGCAACTATTACTTAAATCGAGGAAAATAAAAAAACATCAAAAAAACATAAAAAACATCTGAAATCCCTAAATAAAAAATTGACTTATACTTAGAGGTATGATATAGTTTCAGGTCAAAAATTTTATTCAATCTATAAGTCTATATTTGCCAGAGTATCATGGTTAGTGACAATTTATTACAAGCAGTAAACATATTTAAGGAATATAAAAATGGTGAACGTACATTACCGGTCTTATACGAAATCAACCTGTCAGTAGAAAAGGGTGAGATTCTGGTAATCGTAGGGGCTTCCGGTGCCGGTAAGAGTACACTCTTACATATCCTCGGCATCCTGGATACGCCTACTTCCGGCTCTGTATTATATAAGGGAACAGACCTGACAAAACTCAGTATGAAAAAACAAGCCGAGATACGAAATCGCATCTTCGGGTTTGTTTTCCAATTTTATCACCTCTTACCTGACTTTACTGCCCTGGAAAACGTTTTATTACCGAGCTTAATCGGGAGTAGATTTTCAAACTGGCGTGAAGTACACAGAAAATCCACAGTGAAGGCAATCTCGCTGATGGAAAGATTGGGACTGGGAGACCGGGTAACACACAAACCCTCACAACTCTCGGGCGGCGAAAGGCAGCGGGTTGCAATTGTACGCGCATTAATGAATGATCCGGAGGTGCTGTTATGCGATGAGCCTACGGGAAATCTTGACACAAAAACAGGCAGTGAGATTAAAAACCTGATATGGGAATTAAATAAAACAATGAAACAGACGATTATTATTGTTACGCATGACGAGGAGATATCGAAACATGCTGCACGGGTGGTAAAGATTACCGATGGACATATTCTAGGATAGAAGAAAGGAGTAAAGTCATTGCAATGGGATTGAAGGTTTATATAAATGGTCAAATAGTTCCTCAAGAGGAGGCCAAAATATCGGTCTTTGATCATGGACTACTTTATGGGGATGGAGTCTTTGAAGGTATACGCGCCTATAATGGAAAAATTTTCACGTTAGACGAACATCTGGATAGACTTTACGACTCTGCAACGGCAATCAAACTCAAAATACCCATTACAAAAGCTGAAATGGCAGATGCTATTAAAAAGACCATGGAAGCCAACAATCAGAAGGATGCTTATATTCGTCTTGTCGTTACACGCGGGGTAGGAAAACTTGGGCTGGATCCTAATAAATGCGCAACACCCCAGGTTATTATCATCACCGATACCATCGAATTATATTCGAAGGCGCTTTATGAGAATGGATTAGATATCGTTACCGTAACAACAATCCGTAACCATTTCTCTGCCCTTGACCCTAAGATTAAATCCCTCAATTACCTCAACAATATCCTGGCAAAGATTGAATCTATACAGGCCGGCGCTGGAGAGGCGCTCATGCTGAATAAAGACGGCTATGTGGCAGAATGTGCCGGGGATAACATCTTCATTTACAAAGACAATACTCTTTTAACACCTCCTGCTAGTGCGGGAATATTAATTGGCATTACCAGAAATGTTGTAATGAAACTCGCTGCCAATATGGGAATTCGGGTAAAAGAAGAACTTATGACAAGGTACGATTTATATATCGCCGATGAATGCTTTTTAACAGGAACCGCCGCTGAAATTATTCCTGTTGTGAAGATTGACGGGCGAATGGTCGGCACAGGAAAGCCCGGTAAAATTACACTTGAACTTCTCAAAAGATACCGTGATTTTACAGGAGATGGTTCTTAAGTCGATTTTTTCGATTTTGATGAAGAAAAAGAGGCAAAAACCATAGCTGATATACCGATGCAGATCAGGCTATCAGCTATATTAAAAGTAGGCCAGTGATATTTATCCCCAATATGGAAATCGATAAAATCCCTCACAAACCCATACCAGATTCTGTCCCATAAATTCCCTATAGCCCCTGCGAGAATGAGTCCCAGGGCAACATTTGGCAAAAAGAAGTTTTTATCAGATAAAATATAGATGCTTAGGATTGCGATGATTGCTATTATTGAGAAAATGATAAAAATATTTGCCCTGCCGGGGAACAGTCCAAACACAACACCCTCATTTGTACTCAGTACGATATTGAGCAGTCCGGGAATAAGGGTTATATTTTCACGCGTACCTAATTGAGAAAAGACAAACCATTTTGATACAATGTCGGCAACTGCACCACCCACCGTAGCAATAACAAACGAAGGCGTACCTCTCATAAATTTATTTAAAAAAACTATCGACCTCCTCTTCTCTTTGACAATCTATACAAAGCTTTGCATAAGGTACTGCCTTCAGCCGTTCCTTATTTATCTTTTTTCCGCATAACTCACAAACACCAAAGGTGCCTTCCTCCATCTTTTCTAAAGCATGGTCTATGTTGCGCACGCTTGCTTCTCCGCTCTGTATCAGTTCGATCATAAGGTCTCTCTCGTAATTGTCTGTTCCCACGTCTGCCATATGAATGGGAACATTAGACAAATCGCCGGATGCGTCTTGCCTGGATCTTTTTAATGCTTCTCCTTGCATAGAGTCTACTTTTCCAACAAGTCTCTCGCGTAATGAAAGGAGTAATTTTTTGAATTGAGCATATTCTTCTTGTTTCATTTTGTTCTCCATAATGAATTTACGAAAAATAATACATTGAAAGCCGCCACAGTATTCTCCCCCTTATTCACATAGTCCTGAAACAATTTTTAAAAGCTATAAAAGATCTGAACGTTCCCCTGATTTATAATAATATAAGCGGAAATTCTCAAAAGTCTAGCATATATTAGAAACCTAGTCAATAAAATTTGAAACTGTAGATAGCAATGACAAACGGGCTGACAGCTAAATTATGATATTTTACATACTTCTTCCATTGCCTGTTGCGAACAAAAGGTTCTCCGCGTTTATTTTTAGAAATGACTAAGAATTCAAAAGGGATGAAATGATAAGGGTATGCGGTTTCGCTTATACACCAATTGTACAAAAAAAATCCTCAATTTTCTCAAAGCCCTACTAATGAAAAAGGGATAATGTCTGGAATACATTATCCCTTTTTTGTTTTCATAAAGCTTTAATACAGCGTGATATTAAAATCTTTAACGCCCTTTTTTCCTCTCTTTCGTCTTTTCCGGAACGATATCGTCTATCTGCCAGTTTCTCTCGAAAGCAGTACAAGATTTATAGGATACATCGCGCATAAGGATATTACAAAAAGCAATTTTACCGTCTAAAACAATTGCATAATTGCACCCAAAACAAATGCTCTTTTTGTTTTTTTTATTTTTCATCTACCCATACTCCCTCAAGGATTGTAGAGATAATAATTACATAATTATAATGATATTGATATATACATAAGAAGTCAATGCAAAAAACATTTGTACCAAAGGTACAGATG
>CAZPUD010000352.1:0-3689 GCA_964589115.1 uncultured candidatus Brocadiaceae bacterium
ACTGCCTTCAGGAATATATGAAACAACATGCGGTTCCATTATATAAACGCCAGTATTTATTACTACATCGTGAACGGGTTTTTCTAATATTTTTTCAAGTTTACCATGAGATATCTGGATAACCCCGAAAGGAATTTTTACTTCGTTATGACATCCTACAATTGTCATAGCTGCTCTATGTTCTTTATGCCAGTTTAAAATCTCCTGGAAATCTATATCAAGGAGAGAATCGCAATTCGCAACAAAGAAAGTTTCAGTAATCTTATCCCTTAACAAAGCCAGGCTTCCAGCGGTCCCTAAATAGTCTTCCTCTTCGACCCAATCAATACTATAGGGAAAATTGTTTTCTTTCAGGAAAAGCTTTAGATATTCTTTTTTGTAATTAAGCGTGTAAATAAATTTATGAAACCCGTATTGAAAAAATCTTTCCATGATAATTTCAATAACGGGTTTGTTACCTATAGGTATCAAAGGTTTGGGGAATATCTTCGTAAATGGGTCTAAACGGGTACCTTTACCTCCTGCCATTATTACGACCTGGTTTGACATGAATTTTTCACATTCTAATTGTTTTTTTCCTGCTAGAATATCAGTCCACAAGATAACATCTAAAATCTTTCCGTTATTATCCAGTATGGGAATTTGTTCTATCTTGTTTTCAATCATTACTCTTCTGGCGTATTCTTCCTTGTTTTGTACATTAGAACTGACAAAAAAAAATTTTTCCTTCATTAACCCCTTTATTCTATCGCCAAATCCGTATCCCTTTATTATTTCCCTACGAATGTCACCATCGGTAACTGTTCCTATAAGTTTTTCGTCTTTATCTATTACGAAGAGTATTTTCCCTCCCGAATCGTTGAGCAGCTTCATTGCCTGTTTAACGGCCATATCAGCTTGAACGAAAAGAGATCTGAGCTTAGTTTTATCCATATTCACCAGATTTCCTTCAGAACCATAAAAGCCTCTGCGTACTTTACTCCAGCAGTTGCTCCTCTGAAAGTAGCCAATGCCTTAATATTTTCGATGCTGCGCGGAAATGGGTGATCTCTCATCTCATTTTTGTATATTTTCATAATAGAGATCTTTTTGTCCAAATATCCTGATATATCTGAGAAATTATTTGGAACAAATGTATTGTGAAAGGGAGAAGAAAATTCTGTTTCAGAGATTACTTCATACGCTAAAAGCTTCTTAACAAAAGGGCAGCGAAATGATTTTGTCGAACTGATTACAGTATCGAATGTAATATTATGGTCGGAATGTACATCATTTTTATTTGGTAAATAGACCACGGCAGGCGTTATTTTATTAATTGTATCACTAACTGTCTTGATTAATTGGTTTCTGCCTACGATGTCAAGTTTGGTAGTTGGAAAATCTAATTTAAAAACATTTTTAAAACCGTATTCTCTGGCAACCATCTCGACCTCAAGCTGCCTTTCTCTGACCTTCTTTTCATCATATCCCGCCTCAACGGATATGTTTGTTATAATTAACCAATAAATTTCGTTGCCCATTGCATTATGTTTTAATATAGTTCCACCACAACCAAGGGTTTCGTCGTCGGGATGGGGAGAAACAAATAAAACCCTTTTCATAAATAACTCCCAACTACCGGTAATGTTTCAAAGGCATGTTCAATAATTTCAATTATTCCATCACCTGTTTTTATCTTTATCTTCGAACCTTCTGTTGAAATGATTTTGCCAGGTTCTAAATTTATGAATCTCTCTGTTTCATCGCATATTCTTACTTTCCAGATTTTGATTTCATTTTCTTTATGTATACAATGGGCTCCCAGATAGGGTTTTGTTAGTGCCCTTACGAGATCGTAAATTCTTTTGGTAGACATCCTCCAATCAATTTCGCCATCTTTTTTTGTTCTCTTCCTCCAATAATTGGCTAAAGAATGGTCTTGCTTAATTCTTTTAATAATTCCTCTCTCTATATCAGGGATATTTTTCTTTAATATTTCTCGTGAGAGTCTTTTAACTTTTTCATAAACAGATCTCGCATCATCTGAAATATCTATATCAAATTCTTCCTGTTCCCAAATATCACCCGTATCGACACCCTCGTCAATCCAGAATAGTGTAATACCGCTTTTATTTAATCCGTTGGCTATAGCCCATATAATGGGATGCCGTCCTCTATTTTGTGGCAATAAGGATGGATGGCTTCCAATACAACCTATCGTAGGAATTTCTAAGATTTGCTTTGGTATTATTTGAGATAAACCGAAAACAAATATAATATCGGGTTTTTGTTTTTCAATATAATTGGCTTCATCCTGTAATTTTTGAAAATAATGAACTCCTTTCCCATAATCCTTTGCTACTTCACTGAGATCATAGTAGTCGCTGTTGAATTTAGATATTTCTCTGTGAGGGCACATTATGTTAACTATGTTTATCCCCATTTCGAATAATACTTCAAGGCAATATGCACTATATTCAACAGAACCAATGAATATATATCGTTTCATTTTAAAACTTCATAGAATCGTTTTTTTATTAGATCCTCACCTAAAGGAATTATTTTTAACTTTTTAATTATTTTTTTACTAGTGCCCCCATTACCATATGGATTTCTCATTCCCTTAAGTGAAGCCTTAAATTCCAAAGAAATAGCCTTTTTCACAGCTTTTATTATAATCTCTTTTTTACATTCTGTTATATCTATCACATTTTTCCCGCGAACCCTTCCCCGTTGTCTGTTTCCGATATTAACAACAGGTAATTCAAAAGATGGAGCCTCTATAAGTCCGCTGGATGAATTACCAACCATTACAGTAGCATATTTTAATAATGAGAGATACTTTACCTGTCCAAGTGAAATAAAAGCCTTTCCTTTATCTGGATTACTTTTAAAAAAGTTATTTATCGATTCGATAATAATCCTTCCACCAGTATCAGCATTCGGCAGAGTGAATATCCAGTATATTTCAACGAAGTCTTTTAATGCTTGTAATAATTCCGAAATGTGAAACTCGGAGGTGCCTTTTTCAAGGGTAACAGGATGATAAGTAACTACTCCTATTTTTTTATTGGGGAGTTTTAATTCCTGATACAGTTCTTTTCTATTAATTAACCTGAGTTTATAAATATTATCCAATCCAGGTGCCCCGAAACAGAATACATTTTTTGGCTCTTCTCCCATCTGTACAACCCTTTTCCTATATTTTTCTGTAGCTGTAAAATGTATATGGCTCATTTTGGTTATAGCATGTCTGATAGGTTCGTCAATTAATCCTTCCGTAGCCTCACCGCCATGAATATGAGCAACTGGTAATCTTAGTGGAATTGCAGTACATACAGCTGATAAGACTTCAAATCTATCGCCTAGAACAAGCAAAATATCAGGTTTGAGTTTCTCATAAGCCTTTGCAAAACCTATCATCCCAAGTCCCATAGAAATTGCAATAGACGTTTCCGTATCAGAAGAAAGCAACATTTCCACCTTTTCAGCGATTGGAAATCCATCCTTTTCGATTTCTCTCACCGTCAAACCAAATTCATGTGATAAATGCATACCTGTAGCGATTAATTGTAATTCAAGTCCAGGCCCTTCATGAATACCTTTTATAATCCAGTAAAGAAGTCCATATTCTGCCCTTGTACCAGTTACCACACAAATCCTTCTCATTTGCCTTTCTTCTTAATCGTGTGTTTAAATTTTAATACGGC
>CAZPUD010000353.1:0-3672 GCA_964589115.1 uncultured candidatus Brocadiaceae bacterium
ATTTTGAATCGGCAAGGTCGTTAATGGCCAAAACATCAATGCCACCTCGCTTGATAATGGCGCGAAAAACATTTCTTCCTATCCTTCCAAAACCGTTTATACCCAATCTAACAGCCATAGCATTTTTCCTTTACCCTGGAGTTAATCATATTCCACTAAAGCACATAAGATGAACAACAAAACTACGCTATTTTAGCAAACAGTGGAGGTTTGTCAAGTACTTAATAGCCCCGGGCTTGCCTCGTGGTATTTATACAAGAATAACAACGGTGGGGATTTGTTCATTGTTTATCAATGAAAGTGGTGTGAAAACCCCATTAAACATCCTCTTTTTAGGGTCAAAGTGGGGAATATATTTTTAAATTAACTTTTTCGCAAACCCTTTAATAAAGAATATTTACTATGTTTCAATTATTTCTTGAAAATCTATCCGCATACCTTATATAATTTACGAAATTTAGATTTGAGGTATGCATATTATGAAATCCTTAAAAAGAAAATTTAAGTGTTTAACAACAAAGGTTACCAATAAAGGTAGCTATTTGTTTAGAAATTATGGTTACAGGTTCAGGCGTCCACAGGGGATGTCTGCCACGATTCTACAATGGTTTGCACTAGACCTCGAACCTCCGTCGTGTGTGTATCGAGTGCAGTGCAATACCGCATTGGGAGAGAGGCCATTTTACAACTCATTGGGGCTAACTTAGCAGAAACGGCAGAGTTTCATGCCGGTATTGAAGAGAAGTGTAAATCTTATGGTTTAAATAGTTTAAAGATTGGAGATAAAAAACTTTTTGATGAATATGTAAAAGCAGAGGATGTCTGTTTATGTGATTATTCCTTTGCGAATAATTTTATATGGAAAGGTTCAGTTGAATTATTATGGAAGATTATTAATAATAACTTTTGCCTATTTGGAGTAACATCCAGGGGTATGTGTATGATGCTTCCTCCTCTTGGCAAGACTAGCATTCCGGATACGTTAAACGAATGCTTTTCCATAATGAAAGAGATCAATAGTTGCAGAAAGTCCGATTCCTACATTAATTATGTCTATGAAGATTTTTTGAATTTTTTTGATAACAGTTCTTATCGTATCGTTGAAAGTTACCCTGATTACATCTACAAGACATCTGATCTCATAAAACTCGCCGGCAGAAAGTATGAAAAGAAGAGAAATGAGATAAATTCCTTCAGAAAGCATTACAACGCCTCCTTCGAAAAATTCCACCCAAAGCACATTGCAGAATCCCTTATTATGGTAGACCGATGGAAAGATGAGAAGATTCATGAAAGGAATCTCTTAAACCATCACGAAGCCCACTACCAGTATGGCCTTATCCACGAGGCCGAGGCGTCTAAGTGTGCAATTATTTTTTTTGAGGAATTGGGATTGACGGGAGCAATTATTACTGTTGACGGTAAAATTGAAGGTATTACCATAGGAGAACGTATCACATTAAATACGGCTTCTATTCTTATAGAAAAGACTAATAATTGCTTTCATGGTATGCCACAATTCATCTACCAGCAGTTTTGTGCTGGTAATTTTTCAGACATTGAATACGTTAATGCAGGTGAAGACTGGGGTATAGAAGGTCTCAGAAAGGCAAAGATGTCTTACCATCCTTGCTTCCTGGCAAAAAAATTCATTGTTTATGAAAGATAGTTCTTTGATACATTTTGAGTTGTGTTATTAGTGTATTGATTTATAAATAGTAATTAGTTATAGTCCTACAAAAACAAAATGTTACTTTTATAGTTTTTAGAAATTATCCCAAAACTTATTTCTATACCAGAGACACTATACCCAAATGGTTATAGATACTAATATTGAGGTTTTGGGATGACCCTAAGGAGTTTTTATTTTCCAGGAAACTCTGTATAATACTATAGTAACGTTTCGTTTTTGAGATCAATATATAAGGAAGGGATGTATGGTATGAATGGTATGAGAAGTAACAGCGTTCTTTACGATACTGCGATCAAGCAGTTTGATACCGTAGCGGAAATATTGAATATAGACGATGGAATAAGGGAACGTATGAGATATCCAAAACGATCCCTTATCGTGTCAGTACCTGTTAAAATGGATAACGGCAGGACAAAGGTATTTAAAGGTTACCGGGTACAGCACGATATGACGCTTGGTCCTTCAAAAGGCGGTATCAGGTACCATCCCTATGTTGATCTTGATGAGGTTTCAGCGCTGGCCATGCTGATGACGTGGAAATGTGCACTTATGCATATGCCTTACGGCGGCGCAAAAGGAGGGGTACAGTGTAATCCCGAAGAAATGTCTCAGGATGAGCTTGAGCGTATGACCCGGCGTTATACTACCGAGATTGTTCAGGTCATAGGACCTGATAAAGATATTCCGGCGCCCGACCTTTACACGAATGCCCAAACTATGGCCTGGATGATGGATACCTACAGCATGCAGCAGGGTAATACCGTTCCCGGCGTTGTTACGGGCAAACCTCTGTTATTAGGTGGTTCCCTGGGAAGGGCGGAGGGTACCGGACGAGGGGTTGCCTATATGGTAATGGAAGGGGCACGGGTTTTATATAAAGACCTCCGGGGCTTACGTGTGGCGATCCAGGGATTGGGGAATGTTGGCTCTGTGGCAGCCAAGCTTCTCTATGAACAGGGATGTAATATCGTAGCTGTGAGTGATATCAGCGGTGGAGCCTACAATCCCAAGGGCATTCTTATTCCATATCTCATCCATCATATTAAGGAAAATAAGCATGTCACCGGTTTAAGGGAAGCTGATACTATAACGAATCAGGAACTCTTTGAACTGGATTGTGACGTTATTGTTCCGGCTGCTATTGAAGGGCAAATTACAGAGAAGAATGCTGATAAAGTAAAGGCGAAAATTATTGTAGAGGGTGCTAATGGTCCTACCACACCCGAAGCAGATGAAATCCTGCAGGATAAAAAGGTCTTTTTAATACCTGATATACTGGCCAACGCCGGTGGTGTAACCGTCTCATATTTTGAATGGGTACAGGATATACAGTACTATTTTTGGAGCGAAGATGATATTCAAAGGAAATTAAAAGACGTTATGGTAAGCACGTTCAACAGGGTATTGTCACTTTCCAATAAGAAGGGTATTGATATGCGCACTGCCGCATTAATGTTGGGCATAGGGCGTGTGGCAGAGGCAAAAAAGATACGGGGATTATACCCCTGACTGAAGAAGCCGGAAGTGTGTAAAAGGCAGTAGATAGTATATAGTGAATAGTAGTTAGTGAATAGTTAAATATTTTGTAAGTGATTTATCTTTACAAATGAGTAAAGTCTTAGAAGTAATTGGTTATTGTATGTGGTAAGCAGTGAGCTATCAGCGGTCAGCTTTCAGCTTATATCCATGTATAGGAATTTCAATGTGTAGGAAGGGGGTCAAGCGAAACGGACACATTAATAATGTTTTTATCCTGATGGGTGCGCTTGCGCTTCATCCATTCTGCATAAGCTGCCGGAGGCCTAATTTAATGTATAGGAAATTCAAAGTTTCAGAGTTGGTTCAATCGTCCACGATTGAACCGAAACGTTTAGCATGTTTCATATGCCTGGAATAAACCAAAACGTACAGGCCTATGCTAAATGAATGGTTCAATCTACAAGATTGAACCAACCTTAGTCGCTGCCAAAGGCAGCCTA
>CAZPUD010000354.1:0-3658 GCA_964589115.1 uncultured candidatus Brocadiaceae bacterium
TGCCGCCTGTAAAAATCCCTGTTGATAATCCCCAAACAGAGGCGAAGATTGATCTGGGTAAAAAACTCTTTTTTGACCCTCGCCTCTCCGGAAATAACTGGATTAGCTGTGCTACATGCCATAACCCTGCCTTAGGCTTTGCTGACGGTTTGCCAAGATTCCGGGGCGGCCCTGCATCGAAAGAAGGAGGCCGTCATTCTCCTACCATAATCAATTGTGCCTATAACGAACCGCTGTTCTGGGACGGACGCGCCGCTACTTTGGAAGAACAGGCACTAGGTCCGGTCCAGAATCCCGATGAGATGTTTGAGACCTTAGACAATGTAGTCAGAAAATTGAACAGAATTCCTGATTATAAAAAGGCATTTAAAGAAGTCTTTGGGACCGATGTAACCAGCGACGGCATAGCAAAAGCCATTGCGGCATTTGAACGTACCATTATCTTTGGAAACTCGCCGTTCGACAGATATATGCAGGGAGATACAAATGCCATGAGTGAATCGGCAATAAGAGGCATGGAACTATTCAATGGTAAGGCGGAATGCATTATATGCCATAACGGCCCTAACTTTACCGACAACAAGTTCCATAATATTGGCGTGCCTGCGGATGGTCCAATTAAAGAAGATTTGGGACGTTATAACGTTACAAAAAAGGATTCCGATAAAGGTGCGTTCAGAACTCCTACCCTGAGAAACATTGCGGAAACCGCTCCTTATATGCATAACGGATTTTTCCCGACATTGTTTGAAGCGGTACAGTTTTACAACGGAGGCGGAGGACGTACGGAAAATAAGAGCCCTGATATCCATGCCCTGAATTTGACGCCGCAAGAGGTTAAAGACCTCATTGAGTTTTTAAAGGCACTGACCGGTGAACTTGTTCAAATTAAATACGAAACTGCACCACTTACTTACCCGAATCTACCGAAGGAATTTTAATATATGAATACTATTTTGAGATCTTTTGTTGATCGTATGACGAATGTCTGTTTTCCTCCATTAACATTAATGAATATCTATCATACAAAAGATGCTCATATGGAGGAAACCGGAACAAATTTAATCACAAATATTATGAAAATATGACAAACAGTCCATTACAAACAGCGCTTGTACAACTCGATAATGCAGCAAAAGTGTTGATGCTCTCAGAAAATATCCATCAACTGCTCAGAAATTTTGACCGCATCCTGACGGTTTCCGTTCCCATACAAATGGATGATGCTTCTATGAGAGTTTTTATCGGATTCCGGGTGCAGCACAACGCATCACGTGGTCCGTATAAAGGTGGTATACGGTATCACCCATCGCTTACCCTTAATGATTTAAAGGCACTGGCGATGGAAATGACGTGGAAGTGTTCTTTAGTGGGGGTTCCGTTTGGAGGCGCAAAGGGGGGCGTTATTTGTGAACCAAAAACACTCTCAAGGGGTGAACTGGAAAGGCTTACACGCCGTTATACGTATGCTATTATGCCTATTATTGGCATTGAAAAGGATATTCCTGCCCCTGATGTGAATACGAATGAACAAATTATGGCGTGGATTATGGATACTTACAGTATCAATAATGGTTACTGCACGCCCGGTATAGTGACCGGTAAACCTTTAAATATCGGTGGTTCACTGGGAAGAAAAGATGCTACTGGTCTCGGCATCACTTATATCATAGGTAATGCCATCAGGCATATGAATATGGACTTTAAAGGCCTCGAAGTTGTGATACAGGGATATGGAAATGTGGGATCAACTGTTGGAAGGTTCCTCAGTGATATGGGATGTAAAATCATCGCCGTTAGCAGCTCAAAAGGGGGTGTATATAATCCGGAAGGTTTAGACCACGATGCCATGGTGAAATATTACAAGGAAAATGACTCTTTCGAAAATTTTCCGGATGCTGAAAATATAACAAACAGAGACTTATTAGAATTGCCCTGCGATGTATTAGTACCGGCAGCGCTCAGTAATCAGATTACAAAGGAGAATGCGGATAAAATCAGGGCAAAGATGATCGTTGAGGGGGCAAACGGACCAACCACATCAGAAGCCGACCGTATATTAACCGGCCGTAAAATACCCGTTATTCCTGATATCCTGGCTAATGCGGGTGGTGTGATTGTCTCATACTTTGAATGGGTACAGGATGTACAGTGTTTTTTCTGGAGTGAAAAGGAAATAGATACAAGGCTTAAAGACATACTGGACCGGTCATATGATGAAGTATTCCGCCTTTCTCAGGAAAAAGGGTTTAACTTTCGTACTGCTGCCATGGTGTTAGCAGTAAAAAAGGTTGCAGATGCAATTGTTGTAAGAGGTGTTTATCCGTAAATTTTAATTTAATGTATAGGAATTTCAATCTTTGTAGGGGCTGAAGATTTTCAGCCCCTGCGTTGAAATGTTTTGTCCTAAAAAGCCGCCGAAGGTTTAATTAATTGAGAGAACAACATAATATGAAATATGCAGATTTCAATGATGCAGAAGCATTAAAGATAGCTATAAATGTAGAAGAGGAAGGCTCAGAATTCTATTCTGCGATTATGAATAATACCAATGACAGCAGGGTAAAAGAGGTATTTTCAAAACTTGCCTCTGACGAGAAAGAACATATAAACCGGTTTCAAAAAATTTATGCTGAAATATCCTCCCAGGCAAATTCTACCAGGGAGTTTGAAGAGGATACGGTAGATTTGTATCTTAAACACCTGATAGATACAGGTATTTTCTCCAGAAAGGGTGAAGCAAAAAGGATTGCAGGAGAGATAAAGACAGATATTGACGCATTGAAAATTGGTATCCAGGCGGAAAAGGATGCTATCCTTTACTATAGTGAGGCTGCAAAAAACACAAAACACAGTGCCGGTAAAAAGGTTTTTGAATTGTTGATAAATGAAGAAAAAGAACACCTCAGACTGCTTGCAGAGCATCTGAAGATGTTTAAGAAGGAGGTGTAATATTATATAAAATATACGAGAAACATTATTATTGTTTGTTACAAACCGCAAAAGATAATTGGGCGTATGGGAAGAAAGGAGTTATCATGGGAAGAACCGGAATTTTAGGGATATTGGTCTTTAGTCTTTTTCTCTCTCCTGCAGTATTTGCTCAGGAAGGAATTCAATGGAGAGGTGGAGGAGGCTGGGGTGCGGGAACCCCATATAATAGGATGTACGATCCAAAAACCATGGAAACCATCACCGGAGAAGTAGTCAGCATATCTAAGATCACGCCAATGAAGGGGATGGGTTATGGTGTGCATTTGATGGTAAAAACAGATAAGGAAACAATCTCTGTGCATTTAGGACCTGGATGGTATGTTGAGAACCAGGATACCGAGATTAAGCCAAAGGACAGGGTTGAAGTTACAGGTTCCAGAGTTACTTTTGAAGATGGACCCGCAATTATTGCTTCTGGATTAAAAAAAGATGACAAAGTATTAAAACTTCGTAATGAGAAAGGAATCCCGCTTTGGAGCGGTTGGAGAAGCAAACAACGTAAATAGAGTAAGCGTGTTTATAGTGTTATAAAATTTAAGTATTGAACAGGGAAGTTTATCTATGTTGCCGTGTCTAACCTGATAGTATAGGAATTTTCATTTTAAGTAGGCGGTTTTCAGGGTGGCACGGACAAACTTGTTTGTCCGTGTTGTTTGAATATATA
>CAZPUD010000355.1:0-3650 GCA_964589115.1 uncultured candidatus Brocadiaceae bacterium
TACGCAAAGCCCTTGGAGCCAAACCGGAAGTTATTCTGACACAGTTTCTCCTTGAGGCCACGATTCTCTCAGTCGGCGGAGGACTGATTGGTATTCTGGTCGGATCGGGAGGTGCGCTTTTAATTGGATACTTAATGCCGGTTTCTATAGCATGGTGGTCAATAGCTTTGGCCTTTGCTGTTTCGGCAGGAGTAGGAATTATCTTCGGAGTAACACCGGCTAAGAAAGCCAGTGAACTATCTCCTATTGAGGCTTTAAGACATGAGTAAGGAATATTTTTTCTCCAGCGAAAGCATGAGAGACAGGCTGGGTAAGGTCACAGACCTGCTGGATCTGCGAATTCAAGGCTCAGAAGTTCTTGAAGGAATTGATCTGTCCGGCGCAATATTGGCGATAGCTCCTCATAACGGACATCTGGATTCACTGGTTATCAGAAAAGCCGTCCCGGGAAATATCCGCGAGAGGCTGGTTTTCCTCGCCGGAGCTGATTACTGGCAGGGACCCAGAAAATGGATATCGCATATGTTTGCCGGAACATACTCTCTGACAAGAAACGGCTCAATATCAGAGATAAAAGAAAGCCTTTCCGGTGTTATTGATTTACTGGAGTCGGGGAAAGTGATAGCCCTTTATCCTGAAGGGACCAGAGGGAACGGTGATATTCCGGTAGAACAGAGGCATTTTATGAGAGGACTGGAATGGATAATCAGACAAACCGATTATAGCTATCCGGTTTTTCCTGTGAAGTTGACGGGTTTGGAAGATGTGATGCCAAAAGGTGTTTCATTTCCGAAATTTTTTAGAGAACACAAAAGAAAGCTTGTTTCTGTTCACATCGGAGAAGGAATAGACTTCAGCCAACCTGAATTTAACTCGGTTCCTTTGCAGACCAAAGGTTATGTAACCACTATTATCAAGAATTCTATAGCCGCACTTTAGAGAAAGTAAAAAGTATTAATACAAAGGACAAAACTATGCCAAAAATCAAAAAGGACAAAATCCTGGGTTATGAAACAGACGGTGATTATTACTGTGCAGACTGCGCCGAAAGCAAAGGCAAGGATGATGAAGTCAAACACGACAAATTACTGACCTCTGACACTATGGAAAAAGATGAATTTTATTACTGCAAAGATTGCGGGAAGAAAATCGGTAGTGGTAGTAGTGGCGGTGGTGGCGGGTTTTTATAAACTAATAACCTCAAGTACATTCATGACAGAAACAGAGAGACAAACAGTCATTAAGGAAAGCAGACTCAGTAGCATATCCGGATTTCTGCCGCTAACCAGTGTTCTGACTATTTTGGTCATGATTTGGCTGGTATATGCATTTCTCTCCGGAGGTATGTATACATTTTATGCCAGTGCTTTGTTTTTGTTTTATGCTCTCACCAAAAAAATGTGGGTCTCGGTTATCCTGCTCGGTGTATTTCAGACAATTCTTCTGATTCCGCTACGGATTATCAGAGTCATGAGGTCGGATAATATAGATGAATTTCAGAAAGATATTAATAAGTTACCTGATGAGGCATTGCAAAAACAGCAGATTAAAAATCAATTTCGTTTAGGCAACAGACCATTTCTCTTTTATGTTACCGATTTTTTGATTCAACTGACCACCTTTCTAACCATCGGCCGCTTGTTTTTAACTGATTTTTACAGTCGGCAAATACCGACAGATAAACTTTTTTCATTTGTGCCGTATCCGGATTATCCAATCAGGGATACCTTTTTCAAAATACCTCATCCTGCTGTTACAAAAACAGTTGATTTAGGCTGGCAGACATTACTAATTTTTTGGTTGGCTCTAATTATTTTTCAGATAATAATACTTGTAGCACAACATTTCATCAAACGCGCAAAGAATAAACCGCAGGAAAAGAACCAGACACAAACAAGCAAATATACTTTGGGTTATTTATTATTATTCTTTGCTTTGTCATGGATTATCGCAAAAAATTTTCCTATTGGCTGGAAGCTAGCTATTTTTTCGGGCGACGTAGCTGTTCCCAACCGTACCCTTAACACAGTTACGGCTTTGGCAACATTCGGTACATTATTATGGTTCGGATCACAGAAAATTATCAGAAAAAGTAAGGTGGCCAGAAAAAAGGGCATCGACGAACAGACAATTGACCACACTCAAAAGAAGATGTTTTCGGAGACAATGTTTGATTCTGCTTTGGTTGGCTTGGGAGCTTACTTCATCACTAACCGTATTCCCTCCGCTTTTGAACTCTCGATTTTTACCCTTGAAATTATCTCACTACTTTCACCGTTTACCTTAGATAAGGTAATATTAAAAGTTACTCATAAATCCAACGTTGCCGAGAGTAAGGATGCTTAGATTATGAAAAAAGAAACAATGGATAAAAGAATCTGGGTCATATTCCTGATTATTTTTGTCAATTTATTAGGGTTCGGAATTATTCTGCCATTGCTGCCGTATTATGTAGAAAGCTTTGGGGCAGGCCCGCTAATGGTTGGGTTGATTACCGCCGCATATTCGTTGTTTCAGATATTATCTGCTCCGATCTTGGGAGAATTGTCGGATAAATTCGGACGGCGCCCGATTTTATTAATTTCGATTTTCGGCACAGCTGTTTCCTTTTTACTACTTGGTGTGGCTCAATCAATTCCTTTATTATTTTTATCCCGAATTCTTGACGGAATTACCGGAGGAAACATTTCAACAGCCCAAGCCTATATCGCCGACATTACCAATAAAGAAAACCGTACTCAGGGAATGGGGATTATGATGGCCGCCTTCAGTCTGGGGTTGGTACTAGGTCCGGCGCTTGGCGGGTTTCTTTCTGTTTATGGCTATGCCGTCCCTGCGTTTGTTGCAGCAGCTGTAGCACTGGTTGCCACAGTCTGCACCTATTTCTTTTTACCTGAATCTCATCATCCTACTGCTAATGCTAAAACAGTTGTCAAAAAGAAACGCGTTTTCAGTGTCAGAGACTTTTGGGATGCACTAACTCATCCTGAAGTAGGCTTACTGTTAAGTATTTCCTTCATGACGATGTTTGCTTTTGCTCTGATGCAGGGCACCTTTGCTTTATACACTGAACATACGCTTCATCTCGGAGCACAAACTAATGGGTTAATTTTTGCCTACTTAGGTTTAATTGGTATTATTGTTCAGGTTTTTTTCCTGAAAAAGATCCTAAAATTGTTGCCTGAGCATCAGCTCATCAACATCTCCACCGTGCTGATGGCTGTTTCACTGGGATTAATCGTAATAAGTTCTAACGTCATATTGCTCCTGGTTGCAGTTACGTTATTGGCTCTAAGCAGTAGTATATCCAGACCCGTGATAACCGGACATATGTCTAAAAGAACTCCTGATGACGAGCAGGGTAATATTGCCGGCATGAACCAATCGGTTAACAGCGTGGCCAGACTGTTCGGTCCATTGCTGGGAACTTTCTTCTACAGTCAATTCGGAACAAAATCTCCGTACGTCGTGGCCACTGTCATCCTGATACTAACTGCAGTATACGGATTCAATAAATTACGGCCGGCACCCGAAGTAGTAAAACATGAGAACTAAAAGGAATAAATTGTTATTATTTAAGTTAGCAATATAAGGTTGAATAACCTCTATGAAAAATCTTATCCATAAATTCTTATCCGTAATTCATGAGC
>CAZPUD010000356.1:0-3637 GCA_964589115.1 uncultured candidatus Brocadiaceae bacterium
ATGGGCGCTTACCCGGTAACGTTACATCAAACATTTCACCTTTAACTTTTGAAACTTCTTCTGCGGATAACTTCTTTATAATATCATCTATCTCGTGTGTAATACTTGCCTTTAAAGAGTTGATCTGCTGCCCGAATGCGGCACGCTGTTCTTCCGGCAACGTTGGGATAACCCTCATGAGGTCATTGATGATTCCCTTCCTTCCCAGATATCTGGTCTTAAGCTGCTCCGCATCCTTCAGAGAAATTACCGACTTGGCGTCATTATGTAAGTTTTTTTTAATTTCTTCTAATTTCTTTAACATTTATATTAAAAAAATAGGCACGTTTCCTTCCGGCCTAATACCAGAAAAAGACGTGCCTATATTTGAAAAGCATATGACATATCTAGGGAATCAAACCTCTGAACAATCGTTTAATAGAATAGGTAAAGGGTCTCGCAATTATACCGATAAAACCTTAAACGAGTGGCTTTACCTGTTCGACCAATCTGTCAAAGGCAGGTTTATCATTTACTGCCATTTCAGCCAGCATTTTCCTATTTAAATTAATATCAGCCTTGATTAATCCACGGATAAAACAGCTATAGGATATACCACGTTCTCTGGCCGCAGCGCTGATTCTGGAGATCCATAATTCTCTAAACTTCCTTTTACGTGCCTTTCGATCCCTGAAAGAAAAAGCCATGGCACGAATATAAGTTTCCATAGCCTTGCGGTATAAGTTACCCCTTCCACCCCAGTAACCTTCCGTCTTATTCAATAATCTTTTTCTTGATCTTTTCCTTGCGGAACCTTTTGTAGCTCTTGGCATTTTATAACTCTTTCATTGAAAAATCCCATACAGAGTGATACATAATCTTACTACGATTGTAAAGCCCTCTTCATTATCTTACTGAAGGCAGGAGATACTTCTGCTTTTTTTCTCAGGTGTTGTCTTCTTTTTCCAGGTTTTCCAGACAGCAAATGGCTTTTTCCAGCCTTTTGTCTTATTACCTTACCTTTAGCAGTAACCTTTATCCTTTTTTTAAGCCCTTTGTGCGTTTTTAATTTCGGCATCTATTAAAACTCCATATTAATAAGCATAACGATTAATAATACTATAAGTGCAATTTTTTATTTTGGGGCCAGGATCATACCCAATCTTCGGTCATCGGATATCCTGTCCCTCTCGACTTTCGCAATATCTCCCAAGGCTGCAGCTATTTGTTTTAAAATATCATCACCTAACTCGGTATGTGCACGTTCTCGCCCTTTAAACAACATATTAATAAGAACACGGTCTTTCTTTTCTAGAAACTTTCTTGCCTGGCGGATCTTTGTTTGAATATCATGTTCACTTGTTTTTGGCCTAAGTCTTAATTCCTTTAACTGAACAACATGCTGCTTCTGATGCATTTTTTTCTTCTGTTTATATTTAAACTTGCCATAATTCATAATCCGGCAGACGGGTGGATTTGCATCGGGAGCCACCTCTACAAGATCAAGCTCTAAGCTCTTCGCCCTTGCAAGAGCATCATCTTTACTAATCACTCCGACTTGTACACCGTTCTCATCAATTAATCGTACCATTGAAGAACGGATTCGTTCGTTAATTCTTAATTCTTGTGAAATATACCTTCTCCTTTAAAAAAGTTAAAATTATCTCTTCTCTCGAACTTCGGCCTCAACATTTTTTATAAAGTCATCAACAGGAAAAACACCTTCATTTCCTCTCTTTCTGCTTCTAACAGAAATGGTACAGTCGCTTATCTCCCTGTCACCGACAATGAGTAAATACGGAATTTTTTCTAAGGTGCCCTCCCGTATTTTATAATTAATTTTAGCATTACTAGTATCACATTCTACCCTAAAATTCTTTGAAAGCAACTTTACTTGTAACTTTTTTGCATAATCTATATGAGCATCTGTAATAGGCAATATCCGCATTTGGACAGGCGCTATCCATAACGGGAAATCACCTGCATAGTGTTCTATCAGACATCCAATAAACCGCTCCATAGCTCCAAGTACCGTACGGTGTACCATTACTACACGATGGTGAAGGCCATCTGAACCAACATAATTAACATCAAATCTTTCCGGAAGATTAAAGTCTACCTGGATGGTCGGCCCCTGCCATCCCCGTCCTATGGCATCCTTAACCTTGATATCAATTGCCGGACCGTAAAATTTGGCCTCTCCCTCCATACGTGCATACGTTAGATGTTTCTTGTCAAGAGCCGTTTTTAGGGCGTTCTCGGCATGATCCCAAACGTCATCTCTTCCTATGTATTTTTCTTTTTCCCCCTTGCCTCGCACGCTCAATTCTATTTCATATTCATAGAATCCGAAACTGGATAACATATATTGGGCTAATTCAATAACCCCCAAAATTTCTCCTTCCAACTGGTCTGGAGTGCAAAATATATGGGCATCGTCCTGGGTAAACCCCCGTACC
Source organism: uncultured candidatus Brocadiaceae bacterium (assembly GCA_964589115.1). Lineage (GTDB taxonomy): Bacteria > Planctomycetota > Brocadiia > Brocadiales > Brocadiaceae > JBDIVL01. Next base: position 2,439 of record CAZPUD010000356.1, read on the forward strand.
CGAAGCAATCCGTGTAAAACACCTGACCTCTCATACCTGTATACAGTCCCTAACTCTCCCCATCGTAAAGGTAGTTCACGATAACTATGGAGCTTTGTCTTATACATGAGTATGGCAAAAGGACAGTTCATGGGCTTTAAAATATATTCCTGACCATCAACTTCAATCGGCGAGTACATACTCTCTCTGTAAAAATTCCAATGGCCACTGGTCTTCCATAAATTGATTTTTGCGATATGGGGACTGTAAAGAATATCGTATCCTCTTTTAAAATGCTCCTCACGCCAAAAGTTCTCTATAATATTGCGAATTCTAGCCCCTTTGGGATGCCAAAAGGTTAACCCTGCCCCCCCCTCTTCATGAAAGCTAAAAAGGTCCAGATCTTTTCCTAGTTTCCTATGATCACGCTTTTCTGCCTCTTCAAGGGATTTCAGGTATTTATCGAGTTCAGATTTGGTAAAAAATGCTGTACCATAAATCCGCTGCAGCATGGGGTTTGTCTCTTTCCCACGCCAATAAGCACCTGCAACATTTAGAAGTTTAAAGGTCCTGACCATTCCTGTTCGCCGGATATGCGGACCACGACACAGGTCTATGAACTCTCCTTGCCGGTAAAAAGACACCGTATCGCTCTCAATATCCTTAATAAGCTCTACTTTGAAGGGCTGGTCAGCCTCTTCCATTTTTTTTATAGCATTATCACGGGGTAGTTCAGTTCTCTCAAAGGGAATGTCCTCGCAAATAATTTTCCACATCTCCTCTTCAATTCTCTTCAAGTCCTCTTCAGATAAGGCATGCTGCAGGTCGAAATCATAATAAAATCCATTTTCAATCGTCGGACCTATACCCAATTTCACATCGGGGAAGAGACGGCTGACGGCCTGTGCCATGATATGGGCTGTACTGTGGCGAAGGATTTCTAAACCTTCTTTTGTATCTTCTGTAATAACTGATAAGGAAATGTTTTCTTTAATAGGATAGTTGAGATCTACAGGGACACCACTTATTTTTCCTGCCAACGCCCTTTCACCCAAACGGCCGCTGATATTTTTAGCAACCTCACCAATTGTTGTGTTATCCTTGAATTCCTTTTCTGTCCCGTCAGGCAGTATAACTTTAACCATAATTTTAAAAAAAATTACTCGTGATTCTCCCAAAGCGATTTTTACTTCTATTAGTAAGATTTAAGTTATATATCT
>CAZPUD010000357.1:0-3634 GCA_964589115.1 uncultured candidatus Brocadiaceae bacterium
ATGCTAAACGTTTCGGTTCAATCGTGGACGATTGAACCAACTCTGAAACTTTGAAATTCCTTAGCATCAAGTTAGGTTGGGTTTAAAAAAAGCAAAACCAACAGCTTTTATTTTTACCCACCCCTAAGTCCCCTCCCAGGAGGGGACTTCTAAATAATCCCCTCCTGGGAGGGGACTTAGGGGTGGGTTCCCTCCCTAGAGGGGAGACTTCTTGATTCCCCCTCTTGAGAGGGGTTAGGGGTGGGTTAAATACATAATAAAAAACTTTGAATTCTATAAGCTTCAAATTATAGACAGCGGCACGGACAAACATTCCTGTATGAACCAAAAATTTTCCATCTCAGCCTGTATTATTACCCTGAATGAAGAATCCCGTATCCGTGATTGTCTTGAAAGTCTTAAGTGGGTGGATGAGATCATTGTGGTAGACTCATTCAGCACAGATAAAACGGTTAGTATTTGCAAGGAGTATACTGACCGGGTTTATCAGCGCACATGGCCGGGTAATATCGATCAGAAAAACTACGCAATAAGCCTGGCAGGCAATGACTGGATAATTTCTCTGGATGCAGATGAGAGATTATCACCGGAGCTTACTATGGAAATACAGGATGCTATTCGTAATCCGGGCGACATAACAGGATTCTTCTTTCCAAGACTTAGCTTCTATCTCGGTCGATGGATTTATCATGGAGACTGGTACCCCGACTATCAGTTACGCTTGTTTAAAAAGGATTACGGAGAGTGGAAAGGTATAAACCCGCATGGACGGGTATATGTGAATGGAAAAACAAAGCGTATGAAACACAATATTTACCATTTCAATTATAAAAACTTCTCCCACCAGCTAAGGACAATGGATAACTACTCAAATATCTTTGCCGGCATTATGATTGAGAAAGGCGAATGTTTTGATCTATTTCAATTGATTTTCAGGCCTCTGTACAAATTTATCAGGGTATATATTATTAAAATGGGGTTTTTAGATGGTGTACCAGGATTTATCCTGGCAGTTTCTAATGCCTTCTATATTTTCGTAAAGTATGTAAAACTCCGGGAACGGATGCAGGATAATGATAAAAAAAAGACCGGCGATTAAGAAAGTATACAATTCAATCGTACCTCATGTCTACGCATCTCTAAAAAAGACATATCTTCCGTATTATCCCTCAAAAATATCTATAGAATCGGGAAACTTGTGCAATTTACGTTGCCCTTTGTGCCCTACAGGACGACAGGATAAGACGGCACAGAAGGGATTTATCTCTTTCGATATCTTTAAAAGAGTAATTGATGAACTGGGCAGGGATCTTACTTTAATCCGCCTCTATAATTGGGGGGAACCGCTACTCAATAAGGAATTATTGATGATGGTACAGTATGCTGGAGAACGGGCTATTGATATAAAAATCAGTACAAACCTTTCTATAAAGATAGAAGATAACCAGCTAGAGGCTTTACTGAGATTAGGACTGGAGAGGATTTATGTTTCCTGTAACGGGGTTAGCCCTGAGACATATTTACAATACCACGTAGGTGGTAATTTTGAATTAGTTATGGATAATATGAAAAGATTCGCTCGAAAGAAACAAGAGATTTCCGGTTGCCATACTAAGCTTATATGGTTATTCCATGTCTTCAGACATAATGAACATGAGATTGGTAAGGCACAGGAATTAGCTGGAAAAATCGGTATTAAAATAAAAATATCCAAAATGAGGCCTGATATGGGAAAGGAAATATTTGAGACGGCCCAAAAGGCGCTTGAAAGAGATAGGGCATGGATACCGGAGAATCCTCAGTATACTGTTGTTTCAACAAAGCGGCATAAGCGAATAGGCTGCATGCTTCCCTGGACGGAAACAATGATCAACTGGGATGGCAGTGTGTTGCCTTGTTGTGCTGTATATAGTGAAAAATATGCATTTGGAAATATACTGGAAAATTCTTTCAAAGAAATATGGAATAATGAAATGTACCGTGCGGCCAGGAAAGAAATCCTCGGAATTAAAAATGACGGGAATACCATCTGCCATGTATGTAAAACCAATGGATATCTGCACGGAGATTAGCAGATAGACTGGAAAATGTTTAAAGGATATATATCGAATACGACAGGTAATATTCAATGGATTCTCCAAGATCAGCAAACAACTCTAATTCCATACCTCGAGCAAATTAAAGAAACCCCCGGTAATTCCATACTCAGCGTTATAAGAAAAGACCGGTTTAAAACCCTGGGAGAATTCGAAGTTACTCATGTAAATAAGACCCAGGCTTATCTTGTTAAAATATATAAATATCCCCGTTTATCTCAAAAGATAAAATATCTCTTTAAACACACTAAGGCATTCAGGGAATTTCATACAACCTACAATGCTGCAATGAAAGGTGCTGCCGTTGAGGTACCTGTTGCTTTTGGGGAACGAAAGCATTTTTTTAGTAAAGAATCTTATTTAATAATAAAAAAGATCAAAAATTCATGTACAACAAGAGAATATTTTAAAAGCAATCCCTCTTATAAAGAGAGAAAAGATATTTTGGAAAAATTCGGGAGGATCGCAAAAAACGTCCATGATACAGGTATAAAACAAGATGATTTCTCACTTGATAATTTTTTAGTTTATACCGATGAATATGGAGAAAAAAGGATAATCTTAATTGATTTTGAAAGGGTGTCGATACAAAGAAGCTCCTTAAGCGAAAGGCACCGGGTGTGGTATCTTGCCAAGCTGAATAGAGTGAGGAGGCTTTTTAAACATACAGACCGGCTCAGATTCCTCACCTCCTACACGGGGAGCAATTTTGAATATTGTAAAAAATTTGGCAAGAAAATTGAACTGGTAACTACTTACATACAAAAAAAAGATGCACAAAAATTTCAAAAACAATGCGTGCAGGAAAATCGGAAATTCGGTATCCTTAAAAATACTACATTTTATGGTTATTACCGGAAAAGTTATCCGTCGGAAACATTAACCATACTATTTTGTACTACTGAAAAAATAACCCGGGATGTCTCCTATATGAACCAATTCCGAATATTACGCTTTTTACCTCAAGCCTCCGTGAAATTGAATTTCAACACACTTATCCAAACATGGAAGAATGCAAATGCATTATTTGCATTAACGATTGATATACTGGTTCCTGTAGGCGTCTTTGAAAGATACCTCTCCAACCAGCAGAAAGAATGGTTCCTTATCTCTCAAATGCCGGATAATTGTACTCCCCTGGATCAGTATCCCGATGCACATTTAAACCAAAATCTCTATCTTGCCCTTATCAGATACGCAGAACACGTTTCTCCATTTGGTGCCTTTAGTAAGGATTTGAGTCGCAGTGACATATTCATCCAGAAGTATAATAACAATACATTTGCATGTTACCTGGGGAATTATAATTCTTTTCGTATCAATAAATTTCCAATAGAAAAGAATAAATCAATAAACACAAAGATTATAAAGCAACTTTTACTAGTTAACTAGTACACTGTCAACATAATAGTTAATAATAGATTATATAGTATCTGTCATTGCGAGGGCGTTTTTCCCCGAAGCAATCCCTTTTGAAATATCCAAGAGATTGCTTCGGAAAAGACCCTCGCAATGACATGTTATACCTCTTTTGGTTA
>CAZPUD010000358.1:0-3556 GCA_964589115.1 uncultured candidatus Brocadiaceae bacterium
AAGGTGGAAAAACCGTCGGTGCCGGTGTCGTTACTAAAATTATTGAATAAATATTATTTTATAGTTGATTCTGTTTAAAGACATGATATAATCATCTTTTTTTGCATATATATCTTGTTATTCCTTGATTGGAGTATTTTAGGGTGGACCAGAAAATAAGAATACGAATGGAGGCTTACGATCATAGGATATTGGATCAGTCAGCCTTGGAGGTTGTTGAAACTGCAAAGCGTACCGGGGCTAAAGTGTTTGGTCCTGTTCCGTTGCCGACCCGGATTGAAAGATACACTGTTCTTAGATCTCCGCATGTTGATAAGAGATCTAGAGAGCAATTTGAGATAAGGACTCATAAAAGGTTGATTGATATTGTTGAGCCGACTGCAAAAACCATGGATGCGTTGAATAAGATTAATATGCCTGCGGGTATAGAAATCAAAATAAAGGCATAAGTTTAGGAATATTTAATTTCATAAGATTGGGGTGTGATTGGGATGTTGAATGGTCTTCTTGGAAAAAAAATAGGGATGACGCAAATATACAGCGAGGATGGTAAAATTCTCCCGGTAACTCTGATTCAGGTGGGACCTTGTGTTGTGATGCAAATAAAAACTGAGGAAAATGATGGATATTCTGCGGTTCAGTTAGCATTCGATGATAAGAAGAAAAAAAGGGCAAAAAAACCGGAACTTGGTCATGCAGCTAAGGCCTCTTTGGGCCCAAAAAGGTTTATAAGAGAAATGATTCCAGAATCGGGTGCAGATATTAAATTAGGGCAGAGTATTACGGTAGAAATGTTCAATGGTACCAAAACGATAGATGTTGTTGGTACTACGAAAGGAAAGGGTTATGCGGGCGTAATGAAGAGGTGGAATTTTAAAGGAGGTCTTAATACGCATGGGTCTACGCGGCATAGGCCCCCAGGTTCTATTGGTTCTAATACAGATCCTGGAAGGGTGATTAAAGGGAGAAAGATGGCTGGAAGATTAGGTGGCGAACGTGTAACTGTAAAAAATCTTGATGTAGTTAAAGTGGATAGTGAAAAGAATTTACTATTAGTTAAAGGCGCTGTTCCTGGGTATAGAGGAAGTTATCTTATATTAAAGAAAAGTAAATGAGCTAGGTAAATAAAAGTATGGAAATGCCTGTATACAATAAACAAGGGGAAAAGATAGACAATATATTATTAGACCCTGAAAAATTTGGAGGTCCTGTCCGGCATATATTACTGCGAGAGGCTGTCATAATGTATGAGGCCAATAAAAGGCAAGGAACGGCTTCTACAAAAACAAGAGCTGAGGTTGCTGGCGGTGGAAAAAAGCCTTGGGTGCAAAAACATACTGGTAGGGCGAGGGCTGGCAGTATACGATCACCCATATGGAAAGGTGGTGGAGTTACGTTTGGTCCAAAGCCTAGAGATTATTCATATGCAATACCTAAAAAAGCAAGAAAGCTGGCCCTGTTCTCGGCACTAACAGCAAAGGCCCGAGATAATGAATTGATTGTAGTGGAAGATTTGGATTTTGATATACCGAAAACAAAACAAATAGTTGGCATATTAAAGTCTCTTGGAATAGATGGGGGTAGTTGTCTAATTGTTGTGCCAAAGTCAGATAAGATAGTTTGGAAATCAGCGAGAAATATTCCTTATGTGAAGGTAATGGCAAGCGCCGAATTAAATGCTTATGAAGTTCTTAGGCCAAACAAGATACTGCTGACACGAGAGGCTTTAAATACTATAAGGTAGAAAAGGAGTTTCACAAGGTATGGATAATTATCAAATAATAAAAAGGCCTTTACGAACAGAAAAAAGTGTTGCTGATGGCGAATTGACAAACTCATACCATTTTGAGGTTGATTTAAAGGCAAATAAAATTCAGATCAAAGAGGCAATAGAGAAATTTTTTAATGTAAAGGTTGATGATGTTAGAACACTGGTTAAGAAGGGGAAAACCAGGAGGGTTAAATTCAGGTTGGGAAGGACAAAAGACTGGAAAAAGGCCATCGTCAAATTAAAAGAAGGGAATACTATAGACCTTGGCTATTAAGGACTGTATAAACTGATAAAGAGGTATTATTTTTATGGGTATTAAATATTATAAACCAACAACTGCAGGTAGAAGATTTGCCAGTGTTTCAGATTTTTCTGAAATTACAAGGGCAGAACCTGAAAAATCATTATTGAAGCCTTTAAAAAAAACCGGGGGCAGAAATACAGAAGGCAAAATAACGGCAGGGCATATAGGTGGAGGCAGTAGGAGGCATTATAGAATTATTGATTTTAAACGCAAAAAAGACAATATTCTGGCAAAAGTTGCAAGTATTGAATATGACCCTAATCGTTCAACTCGTATCGCTCTGTTACACTATCTAGATGGTGAAAAAAGGTATATTCTGGCTCCAGACAATTTGAAAGTTGGACAAACTGTGATGTCGGGTGATAAAGTTGAGCCGGAAATCGGCAATTGTATGCCTCTTAAAAATATTCCTATGGGCTTGGATATACACAATATTGAACTACGTGTCGGCCAAGGCGGACAGTTTGTCCGTTCTGCCGGGGGAGCTGCTAAGTTGCTAGCTAAAGAAGGGAATTATGCACACATCGTACTTCCATCTGGAGAGGTAAGAAAGATATTTGATGGCTGCAGGGCAACTATCGGCAAACTTGGAAATGCTGACCATATTAATGTCAGGTTAGGAAAAGCCGGAAAAAGCCGATGGAAAGGGATACGACCCCATGTAAGAGGTGTAGCGCAAAATCCTGTAGCACATCCTTTGGGTGGAGGTGAAGGAAGAAGCGGTGGTGGAAGACACCCGTGTTCAAAAACTGGTCTGCTAGCAAAGGGTGGAAAAACTCGAAAAAAGAAGTCTCTGAGCAACAAATTTATTATTCGCAGAAGAAGAGTTGGTGCGAGGGGTAATTTATAAAGTAGAAAATAGTATGCAGGAGAGATTATGAGCCGTTCTATCAAAAAGGGACCATATGTTGATAAAAAGCTAATGAGAAAGGTGCTTAAGCAAAAGGAATCTGGAAGCAGTGAACCTCTCCGGACATGGGCACGTAGTTGTACGATAGTACCAGAGTTTGTATCGCACACATTTATGGTCCATAACGGTAAAATATTTCATAAGCTTTTTGTTACTGATGATATGGTAGGGCACAAACTCGGGGAGTTTGCACTCACCCGAACTTTTCGGGCACATGGGGGTGTGAAGAAAAAAGAAGCTCCACGTGGCTAAGGAATGTAAAAAATTTTAATCTGTTGCACTGAAAGGTTTTGAGGGTTATGGAATTCAAATCAAGTTATCGGTATGCCAGGATATCACCACGGAAGGCACGGTATGTGGTGGATCTTATTCGTGGTAAATCTGTTAATGATGCCTTAAGAATTTTAAGGGTAACTCATAAAAGGGCATCTTATATGGTAGACAAAGTAATAAGAGCTGCAGTTGCGGCTGCAAATGAAAACTTAGACGTTGATGTCGATTCACTGTACGTGACTGAAGCCTTAGTAGACGGTGGGCCAAGCAGAAAGTGGCATCGTCCAAGACCCCGCGG
>CAZPUD010000359.1:0-3550 GCA_964589115.1 uncultured candidatus Brocadiaceae bacterium
TCAATCTGCAAGATTGAACCAACCTTAGTCGCTGCCAAAGGCAGCCTAATTTAATGCTCAGGAATTTCAAAGTTTTTAATTATGTCCTTAACTCACCCCTATCCCCTCCCAAGAGGGGAATTAAGAAGTCCCCTCTTGGGAGGGGATTTAAGGGTGGGTAAAAAATAAATTTGGAGGAGAATTATGAATATTTACCAATTACTAAAGAAAGACCATAGTAAGGTTAAAAGCTTGCTTAAGGAAATTAAAGGTAAATCAAAAGGGGAGAAAAGACCTACGGAGGATATCTTTTCAGAAATCGAGGATGAACTAACGATGCACATAGAAGGTGAGGAAAAAGTATTTTATTCTGCCCTGGAGCAGGATGAGGATGCCCGTGAAATGGTTCTGAAGTCGTATGAGGAACATAATCTTGCTAAAACCATTTTGAAAGATATGGGCAGCTTATCAAAGGATGATGAGCGGTGGTCTGCAAAACTCAGTGTCCTGAGAGAGATTGTAGAACATCATATAAAAGAGGAGGAAGATGAGGTTTTTAAACATGCACGCAAATGTTTTAATAAGAATCAGGTACAGGATATGACAAATCGTTTTGAAGAAGAAAAGAAAAAGGTCCCTGCCGGTGTCTAAAGTCGAAATAATGGAATATTTTGGTACGGTATTTATTACTCAGGCTTAAGGGGGATGTTATGGATAAAGAGAATATTGGTCAGGAAGAAACGGGGCAGACAAGAGAAGAAACCTTGAAGCAGGCCAAGTCTATATTTGAAAAGCAAAGAGATGAAATATCAGAAGGGCTGAGTAGTATTGCCCGGGTATTCCAACATTCAGCTCACCAATTACAGCAGCAGGATAAAGTGATAATGGCCAGATGCATCGATGGAGTTGCAGGAAAAATTGAGCAAACATCGGATTATTTCAGCAGAAAGGAAGCGGAGCAGATTGTAGACGATATTAAGTCTTTTGCCAGAAATCGACCATGGCTCTTCCTGGGAAGTGCTGTTGCACTTGGTTTTTTCTCAGTCCGGCTTCTCAAAAGTTCCCGTTAATAGGGAAAGTAAGGAGAATCGATATGCCCAGAATCATTATCGTCATTCTTTTGGCACTTTTGGTTATAGCCCTGTTACCAGCCTGGCCTTATAGTGCAGGTTGGGGATATTACCCAAGTGGCACTATAGGGTTGATCTTTCTTATCCTGCTCATATTATTGTTATTTGGCCGGATTTGAATGTATGTTTAAGAATGTTTCAGAGTTGGTTCAATCGTCCACGATTGAACCGAAACGTTTAGCATGTTTCATATGCCTGGAATAAACCAAAACGTACAGGACAATGCTAAACGTATGGTTCAATCTACAAGATTGAACCAACTATAGAGATAGTGAATAGTAGTTAGTGAATAGTTAAATGGTTATATGGTTAATAGCCATCTAACCATCTATCCACTATTCACTATTCACTGTCTACCAACCTTAGGCATAATTTGCACAACGACATCATTACAAACGGCATATGATGTGTATCAGGAGTATAGAGGATGAAAGTATCGGGAGTTCATGTTTCACAGATTATGTCAGAAGCCGCATTAATCGGTATTGACGTTGAAAATGCTTCAGGTGAAAACCTTGGAAAAATTGAAGATTTGGTAATTCACTTAGAGTCAGGACAAATTATATATGCGGTTCTATTATATAATAGCTACTCAGGAATAAATGACAAACTATTTGCTATACCATGGGATGCTTTTGTGTTGTATGAAGACAGGATGAAATTTATTCTTGATATAAACAAAAGAGAACTGGAAAATGCACCGGGTTTTGACAGAGATAATTGGCCTGATACAGTAGACCCCCTTTGGAGAAATATAGATTAGGCGCTTAGCGCCTCAACATCGGCATAATTTTGTTGATATGCCAAACGCCTGAATTCTAAATTCGAATCTCAAAATATTTACCCTGTTAAATCATTTATTTAACAGGGCAGGCGATACCAAAATTCAAATGTTTAAAACTAAGGCTCTGAGAAATAGACATAATATCGGATATCGAACAGGGAATAACGAATATCGAAGGAGGGTATAATGATAAAAATAAAATGGTATAGTTTTCTTATGATTGTAATATTTTTATCGGGTGTAATACTTTTTATGTCTCATGATAAACAGTTGGAGTTAACGAAGAAAGCTGCAGCGGCCGAAATTATAGAGCCTCACAAGATGGATGTTGATTATACTGAGCAACAAAAAGAAGAGTATTACCGGGAGTTAAGGATGGCATTAAGTGATTATGATAAGAAAATAAAAGAATTAAATGCGAAATCCGCGAGTCTGAGAGAGACGGATAAAACTGAATATTTAAGAAGAAGGGAAGAATTTAAACAAAAGCAAAAAGCTGCTTATGACAGATTGGAAGAGTTAAAGAACGCAAGCGCCAGGGCCTGGGGAGATATAAAGAGAGGGATGGATGCTGCTATGGCCGACCTCTATGTCTATTACGATAAGGCGCTGTCTGAATACAGATAATTTTGAAAACCCAACCCGAACGGGTTGGGAGAGAAATGTAGGGCGAGGCTTTATCCTTGCGTTTGTTCTTTAACCTTACATTTGTGCAGGGAGGCAAACCTAAAGGTTTGCCCTACATGCTGACGGTAAAAATTTTTTTAAAGATACTATAAGTGCTAAATGCCAGGTTGAGAACGGAATCCATCGGTTTTGTAAATACAGTAATCAATGTTGGCTTTTGTTCTCTGACCTGCTCAGGTAGGAGGTTTAAAATGAAGTGGTATGGGTTAACAATAATAATATTTTTCATGGGTTTTCCCCTTTTTGTCTCTTGTGAAAGACAAACAGGGTTATCAACAAACGGTATGGTTTCCAAAGAAAAAACAACAGAGACAATGAGAGAGGGTACCGGGACAGTAGGGCTTTATACACATGAAGAAGAAAAAGAAGCATACCAGAAGCTGATAGAAGATAAGGTAGATGAATACCATAAAAAGGTAGATAAATTAAAGGCAAAGGCTGAAGCCGCGAGTGATGAGGTCAAGTCCGGATACAATCTCAACATTGAGCTGCTTCAGAATAAGGTAAAAGTAGCGGATAAAAAGCTAAACGAATTGAAATATGCAAGCGGTAAGGCCTGGGAGGACATAAGAACCGGTGTGGATGCCGTTATGTCTGATTTTGAAAAACATTACGACAGGGTCGTTTCCCGTTCTGAATGAACAGAATTTTACTCTTAAATCGTTTCATACACCCACACCTTCCCGTCAGTTCTTGTTTCATCTGTCCTTTTCGTGATGTTTCGGGTGTCCTCACACCGAAACATGCATGCGTGCTCATTCGTTTCGGTGAGAGGATTCACCGAAACATCGTCTATTTTCAGCTAGTCGCCGAAGGCCTAGTTTAATGTATAGGAAATTCAAAGTTTCAGAGTTGGTTCAATCGTCCACGATTGAACCGAAACGTTTAGCATGTTTCATACGTCTAGAATAAGCTAAAACGTACAGGCCTATGCTAAACGAATGGTTCAATCTACAAGATTGAACCAACC
>CAZPUD010000360.1:0-3534 GCA_964589115.1 uncultured candidatus Brocadiaceae bacterium
CCCATGTTTTGTTTTGGACCAATGCTCATAAACTTTTTTGTGGCATATTCCACAAGTAGAACTACCTACATACGATAATCTGTCTGAAAGAGGTATTTGTAATATTCTGCCCAGCAAATCTTCATCTCTAAGCATATGTTGATATTCTCTTAACAAGGAAGTCATCTCCTGCGAGTCTTTGTATTTTCTGTCTAATGGAATAATTTCAACAGACTTTCTCTCTAAGATATTATTTTTTAAAGAATACCTTGCAACTCCTACGTGTTTTCCACCGGTTCCGGGTGAAACAACCGGAATATTATTAACATATACTATAGAGTCTTTCGGCTCGTCAATATCATGTCCGGTTATAATTAATCCGATTTCTGGAAAAGACTTTGCTATTTCAGCAGACTCTTCCAATGGCGCGTGGGAAAGTAAAATAAGAAGATCTGCTCTATCCTTTAAATTTTTTATTAAAATCTTTAAAACTTCTGCAGGCTCATAAACTCTTATGTAGTCAGGAATATGTGTATTTAGAAGCGATTTAGACAGTATACCTAAAAAGGCAACTTTAAAGGAGTGCTTAGAATTGGAATATTCTTTTATTAAATATCGATTAATTTTTACAGGAAAAGGTTCGATAAACTCTACATTACTGGAAAGGAAAGTAATTTTATTTATTTGCGATAAATAATTTATTAACTGAGGATCAAATTCAATATCTTTTTCACCCAGGTTATGCAATACATAACCCATTTCTCCTATTGCACGACACAATATCTCAAACTTTATCTCTTCTTGCCGTCCGAAGTTTTTGGAAAGGTCGCCTAAACTAACCGGAAAAATGATACCCTTTTGTTTCCTAAGTAAATCGATAAGTGTATGTCTTCTTGAAATACCTCCGATTTGTCCCTCAAAACAGCCGCATGGTTCAAGACTTCCTAACTCTTCCCCGGAAAAAATTATGTTTATATTTTCTTCAGAAGAACCATAAGCTACAAAAGATAAAAAAATAAACGAAAAAATAATTAAACATCCCAAAGGCTTCATTGCAATAAGTTAATATCCATTTACCCCTTTACTTCTCCACGAATTGGAATATTAATAATTGGTTGAAGATTGCTATTCGTATATATCTTAATATTTCCAGTAATTTTTCCAATTTTAATATCTTCATCTAACTTAAAATCTATTTGTTTACTGTTCTTATTCAGATCAGATATTGTATAGTATACGGCACCCGGATTAACCTCAATTTTTTCTATCATTACATCTTTATTTACAAAATTAACAATTAATGTTTTTTTTGTATTTTGATTCCTTTTAATAGTACCAAAAGATACTGTTTCAGGATAGAAAGTTATATCTCCAATAATTTCACCAGAAAAAGGTATATCTATTCTCTCTTGTTTATCACTACTTGTATAAACAAAAATAATTCCGTTAAATTTACCTAAATAGTCATAATTACTAAAGGTAATTTGGTATCTATAGCTGTTGTCTTCATTTGTCTTGTCTTCAGTAACTGTTATATATGTATTGGGAGATTCAACTTTCTTTAATTTAATGTTAAATTCAGGTATTGTCTTGACTTCCAAAACCTTCGTACAAATGTCGCCCTTCCTTATGATACCGAAATTGAGCCGCTTGGGATTTACACTAACTTCTTCAACAACTTCACCTGAAATAACCAGTCTGTAACCGGGATTTTCCAGATCGTTTGAATTTACAACAACAGACTTTGTGACCCTACCAACAAAACGGCCCGGATTGAACCTTATTTCTACTTCTCCCTCTTCATTTTTCAGTAATTTATTTTTTGTTACCAGGGCAGCCGTACATCCACATGATGATTTAACGTTGCTAATGATCAGCTCACCAGACCCTAAGTTTTTAAATTTAAATTTATGTTTTATATTATCACCAATATAAACTTTACCAAAATCGTATTTCTGTTCTTCAAAAACTATTTTTGGCTTCTCTGCAGACGCATCTACATTTATAGCCTCTGTTTTTTTATCACCGGCTACTGAATTATTAAAATTCCAGAGATAAACCGATATTGCCAGAATATAGAAAGAATTAATTAAATAGATTTTCAGATTTCTCATAATACATAAATCTCCTACTACTCTATTATAACAGCTTAAGCTTTCCTTCAAATAAAATATTAATAAATTAACCATAAAATACGAAGAGCCGGGCAGTGGAGAAAACTCCACATAACCCAGCTCTTCAAAAAAAAGCCACATCAAAATTTCATAAATTTATCAGATTTTATTTAGTACTGACAAATCTCTGAAATGGTTTTTCACTACAAGGCGAGTATACTACTACCGTATTCCCTCACCCCTTATCTGCCCTGATAGCCTGGGTAGAAATCCGGGCCCTGGATATTATCCCACTGTGCTCCTATATCTATCCATTCCACAAATTTATACCTCTCGTCCTGCGTTAACATCTTATCATGCATCACCCGGCCTGCCTTCGGGAATACATTCTCCTTCGGTGCAAACTGACTCAACTCCTCCTCATACAGCCTCCATATCAACAGACTGTTTATCGCTGCCGACGGATTTACATACTTGCCGCCAAGATTCGGATCCTTACCCCTCTGTGGCTCAAGTAAACTGTTGTATGATCGGCTAAACGCTGCTACACCGTCTACACTCACCAGCGCTCCACCTCCCGTTAAATTCGGTGGATTGTTCACATCATGACAACTTGCACACTTCGCATCTATTATCGGCTGAATATCCCTTCGGAAATCCACTGTTCGCCTCTTCTCCTCCGTTAATCCTTCCACCGGCTGAGATGTCGTTCCTGATGGACCTCCATAGTATACGTCCGACGGCACTACTATGTCCTCACCATGCTTTACGCCCTGGTAGAACCCTTCCTTATCCAGCTTTATGTATCCAAAGGCAAACGGTGAATCATAGTGGCTCCTGTCATCATACCACCAGTTGTACAGCGCCTTCGTGTGCTGGTTCTGGAATGCCCTTCCTCTGTATGAACCATCATGGCATCCACTGCAGATCCTTCCGTGGTATGGCCTTATATATGCCCATGTCAGTGCTGTCTGCACTGCCATTCCCCTCTCATCCAGATTCTGAATGTAGTATGGGGTGTCTGCTACCTGAGATGTTACCACCGAACCATCATCCTCTACATACTGATACCCTATGATCCTCCTCTGCTGGAATGCTGTTCCTGAGTTAGAGCTTGACCTATCTCCACCCAAGAGATGGCTTCCTATCCCTGCCCTGAAACGGCTTGAATCCGGCTCTATTGCCGGTAAACCTTCGATTATCCTTACTGCCTTCACATCTCCTGGCTTTGTATCCTTTGCCCTCTGATGTGGGTAAGGCCCTACCGGTGTATCCGTTAACGTCGTATCAAAGCATATCCATGTACCCCATGAGTGTGGATAGCCTTCCACCTTCACCTGGTCAAATGGCTGATAGGTTACTGTTGTTACACCAAAGTTCTTTCCCGCCGTAAATGTATTTATCCATCTCGGCTTGTACTTGATGTATACCGGGGCTGGCT
>CAZPUD010000361.1:0-3530 GCA_964589115.1 uncultured candidatus Brocadiaceae bacterium
AAAACGTACAGGCCAATGCTAAACGCATGGTTCAATCTACAAGATTGAACCAACCGTAGTTGCTGCCAAAGGCAGCCTAACTCGATGCATATGCTAAAGAAAGGGGAAAGGTGCATGAAAATTAAGGTAGGTATTTTAGGGTTCGTATTCTTGTTTACATTACACATATTTCTATACCATGAGAAGGTATTCTCTGCCTTCCAGAAGGTAAATTTAGGCGTGTATGGCGCGCAGGTTAGAGATATTACAGCATACGATAACAGCGGCACAACGGAGATACTCATTGCTATCGACAGCATTAGGGGTGTATATCGATGGGTGTCCGGTTCCTCTTCATCCTGGCAGGCAGTGACGTATCCGGCTATTGTCGGGAAGGCTTCCCAAATAGAAACAAACCTTGCCCCCGGATATGAGAATGATATTTATACAATAATCACTGAAATATCAAGTGGTTCACAGGTCTATGGGAACGATAACGGCGGGACATCGGGAAGCTGGGTAAATATTTCCACTTCTATCACGAATCCTAATATTTTATTAGGCCACAGTTCAGGGATGTATATTGGAACCTTTGATGGAAATATTTACAGAAGTACCGGTGGTGTAACGGATTCTTTTGATCTCATTTATTCATTCGGTTCAGGTGAAATTACCTCTATTTCCGTATATGATGCAAATACCATTTTTGTTATTGTGAGAACCGGCGGTAGTGGAAGTCTCTATAAATTGGTAGCTAGTGGTTCTTCCTTTTCTCCTACTGCTATTTCCCTACCAACCAGCAGTGCTTCGGGAGGAGCAGTGGAAATACACCTTGTAGGTGTTGATCCATCAAACGTAGACACCATCTTCACTGCAGGCAGTTCTGTAAACCCGCAAGTTTACAAATCTGTCGATGGAGGTGTAACATGGAATTCATCGTGGGATTTTAATAGTACAGGTGCCAATAATTTTTCTGGCGGATATCCGCAGTATATCAAGTTCAGTAACAGCGATGTTTTCATCAGCGCATCGGTACTGGACAGCACTTCTGCAGCATGGTCTCATGCCCCCATTCTTTCATCAACAGTAGGCTCATACACGGTAGAAACACATGTAAATGACGGCGCATTGGAAATAGATCCGGTTGACCCTGCAATCATTTATATGGGGACTGACTGGGGAATCGGACAAATGACATATACATCAGGTTCCTGGACAACTGGCTCAGAAATAGGAAATAATGATGGAATAGAAGGTGTTGTTCTCAATGATATGGAATTTTACGAATATTCCTCAACATCTAAGGAGCTCTGGATTGCTGCAAAAAGCGGTGCCGGCAGGGCAAATAACTTTGATCCTATCGATTCAACATCAACCGATGATCCAACGGATTGGAATTTTCCAATCTATCCCGAAGTCGACGGACCACCGGTTACTGAAGTCGCTATTCACCCTTCAGATCCTTCTATCGTCTTCGTAGGAAATAATGCAGGAAGGGTATACAAGACCACAAATGGAACGTCTGCTTCTATTACATGGACAAAGGTGTTTCAGACTGAAGACTATAGCAGTGTTTTTGGAAGCACACGTCCGGACCACTCCAATATAACTTCCATACAATTTGTACCCTCCACACCAGGCAGGATGTATCTTTCCGGTTATAACTGGGAGACAGGTACAGACGGAGGTGTTTATTATAGCGATGATACGGGTGATAGCTGGACGGAAGATACGTCAATAAGCGGAGTACCGGTAAATACCCTCTGGGTTACAGATACTACGACATGGGCAGGTGTTGGAAATTCTTCGAGTTCCCAGACGGGACTTCGGGCGAGAACTTCTGTTACCAGCGCCGGCAATTGGTGGTCGCCCAGTACAGGCCTAGCTCTGGATAACGAAATTGTTAAGAGTATTGCAGGGACAACCGTTGGAGATTACATGACTGTCTATGTTGCAACCACTGGCGGAGTTTATAAAGGTGTCCTCCACATTCCCACATCGTCTGGTTTTTCAAGCTGGAACTGGACGTCGTTAACGTCAGCAATTGGCTCAACAAACATAGATTTTACATCGGTTACCCTTGACCCAAACAACCCTGATACTGCTTATGCGGCCGTGGGTAATTGTATCTATGAGACTACAGACGGAGGGGCTACCTGGTCGGTATTTGGTACATCATGCAGCAGTAGTTATGAAGATGTGAACGTATTAAAATTTGATGATCTGATGGCTGGTACTGCCATAGGATTATTTTCTTTTGTTTCCGATGGTTCATCAACGACCCCCACGCCGTCGTCATCACCTGTTCCTACGCCGTTATCATCACCGACTCCTGTACCACTGCCATCGCCTGCAGTTAAAGGTAAAATTTCTGGAACTGTCATGGATATCAGCGGTAATCCGATTGGTTCTGTAAGGTTAATACTCAAAGGTGTAAGAACAAAATTCTTGAGTACCACTTTATCGAATATAAATGGATTTTTCGAATTTACAGACCTGGATGAGGGCACATACATGGTCTTTACAAAGAAAAAAGGGTACAAAAGATCGAAACAAAAGATGAAACTTAATGATGGTGAAGAAAAAACAGGTGTTAAGATTGAGTTGAAAAAGTTAAAAAGAGGCGTTTCTCGTAATATAAGATAAATTTACTTTCAACAGGCACGGCAGTTTTTCGTTCTGCCGTGCTTGTGAGTTTGAGTAAGTTAGATAAAACGAAGTGAAAACCCAATAGTAATAATCAGGTTTAATTAGGTTGGGTTTTAAAAGGCAAAACCCGAAGGCTTTTATTTCTACCCGCATCTTTTTCATCCCTGTAAGGGATGTTGACAGTAGGCAGGCAATTTATTGCCTGTCTTAGATTAAATTAATGATGTATTTTATTGTTTTAATAACGATATTCACATTTCCACAAACACGCTTCAGCTTTTGTCATTTCCTTCCGCAATTTGTGTTATATGTATAATAGTTTGTTTTGTTGGTTTTCATTTCCTTCCTTTAATCCACTTCACTTGGGGCTTGAAAAATACCATTTTGATTTTTTAACTAAACTGATACCAAAAATTAACATTGCACATTTGACATGGAAATGTATACAATTTTGTGTCTATATCTTACTTTAAATTCATATCTGGAAAATAAGTATGGATGAGAGAACTAAAAGAGAAAAGAAAGCATATGATGAAGATAACGTTTGGGAAATTTCTAACAAATGGCACAAAAAGTTTAATCATGTTTTTACTTGTCCAAATTCACTTCGCTATGAGAAGGTGTTTTATGATTTAATTAAAGAAAATATTACAGGAAAAAGGGTGTTGGAATTAGGTTGTGGAAAAGGAGGAGCTTCTAAACGTTTATTCAGTTTTGGAGCAGATTATATTTATGGAATAGATGTATCTGAAAAATTTATTTTAGAAGCGAAAAAAAAAGAAATAAAGGGGAAATTAGAGTTTTCAAATAAAGATGTCACGGTTCCAATAGAAGGGAAATTTGATATCATTTTTGGCAAGGCAATTTTGCATCATGTAAATTATAGATCTATTTTAGAAAGA
>CAZPUD010000362.1:0-3526 GCA_964589115.1 uncultured candidatus Brocadiaceae bacterium
AAAGATCATTGACAGAAAGCCCTAAATAACAGCCAAACAACAAGCCCATTACGGCTACATTTACAGAGTGCCTGGAAACATTGCTATCATACGTTAGTATCCGCATCAAATGTGAGCAAACTTCCTTATCACGTAATATAAAATCAAGTACAATTGTTGTCCAATCCTTAGCCCTCTCTATCTCAGCAGTAATGTTAGAACCTTTAATCACATCAAACATTAGGTTTGTTGCCACTTCATAAATAATTTTACTACGTTCGGACAACGCGATCATTTCGTCACGAATGATTTGCTCAAGATTCATTTCTATGTATCGCAGGTATTGCGCATTACCATTTTTCGAAACATATATTTTATTAATGTTTTTCTTAACAAATGATTCCTTACGTTCATCATCGAATAGCTTGCTGCCCTTACAATATAGTAAATACTTAATCTCACTGTTTACGATAGTCTGTAAATAAAGATCACATCCCGAAAAGGGACCCATTTTTATACTTCTTAATGTTACAGGTATATACTTATTACTTTCATCATAATATGAAGTTGTAAGCTGATCCAGTTTGTTAGGGTTTTTTAGTTTCTCATATAAATCAGAATTTCTTATTGCAATAGAAGTATAAGCCGCAATTGTTTCTAAAAACTTCTTGTCATTTTCGGTGTAAACATCTCCGGACTTTTTATTATTTACACTTATCACACCGGCAACCTTTCCCTCTATCTTTATAGGAACACAAAATGATGTTTTTCCAAGGTACCACTGAACCTGCTGTTTATTAAAGCGCTGATCTTTTTCAATATTATCTACAACTATTGGTTTACCATGTTTAACTACCCAACCAATTGGTCCATCACCTACCTTAAAAACAGTACCGTACTCAGCACTATTCAGTAAACCTTTTGATGCCTTCAGTTGTACTTCTTCTCCATTCGCTAGTACAATAATACCGGATGAGCTGCCGGTCCCATAAACCGCAAGGTCATTAACCAATGGAAACAATTTTTCCAGATTAAGCACCGAAACCAATGCCTGCCCAACTTCTAAAAGATTAAACTCATTGAGATTGTCATAAGACCCGTCTCTTAATTTATGCACGTTACGGGGATGGTGCAGCACATTATGTAACTTAGCGAGGCATTTAATATCATGTAATGTATCATGAACCTTTTGGAGATCTTCCTGAACAGTTGGATTCAATAAATTTGTAGTCATATTTCTTCCCTCACAAATTAGGCCTTACGGCAGCTTTTAATCTCCCCTCCAAAGAGAGGGGAAACCAAGATTGTAATTCCTTAACATCGAGTTGGATTTCTCTCTGTTCAACCCAACCTACTTGACTTTTTATGTATGAGAATTTGCTCTGAATGGAGTAAGAGCAACACCTATGCCAAATTAATTTCTAAACAATTTCTTGATGATATATAATATTAAATGCCTTTAAACCAAGCAGTTAGATTTTCACAAAATAACCATTGCATATACAGTAAGAAGTCAAATTATTAAACAGTGGACGTTTCGTGGTGTAATTTTTTCCAATACTAGGAAATATATTCTTATATCAGATGATTTATGGGAAGAATAAGATAAATAGAGGAGATAGTGAATAGTGGATAGATGAAGAATAACGCTAGTGAGGCTAAGCCTTAGATCAATGGAAGAGAGAAATGGTAAGCAGTCAGCTATCAGCAATCGTAGCAGCCCACCGCAAAGACGCAAAGTACGCAAAGGAAAAAATTAAAGAGAAAAAATGTCTTCAATAACAAAATCACAAGGTTTTTCAGAAATCTCCAGCATCTACTTTCTAAAAATAATACCTTTGCGCTCTTTGCGTCTTTGCGGTGAACTATTACCAGCAGTTCGACAAAAGCTGAAGGTTGAACGCTGATAGCTGACAGCTTGTCTTACACAATACTGATTACTTCTAAAATTAGACTTATTTGTAAAGATAATCGGAACAGGCTCCACAATCTCTGACTTTGGGATTGCTTCGGAAAAGACCCTCGCAATGACCGGAGTGGTAGTCTTTTGTATGTTGAGGATATGTTCGGTTTCATCTATTGGATACTATTCACTATTTTAGCATACATTAGAAGCTATTCTGTTCATTTTGTTACGTAGGAGGAATAAAGCCCTGTGGTGAAGCTGAGATACCCTTGATTCTGATATACCTATTAATTGGCTAATCTCTTTTGCCATGAGATCCTCATAATAATATAAGGTAATTACCAGTCTTTCACGCTGTGGTAATCCTGCAATTGCCTCTGCTAATAAGGATTTTTCCTCTTTTGTCTCTATATCACTTAATGGATCGTAGGTTTTAGAATCTCTAATCTGCTGATTTTGACCCTCTTTTGAGCTTCCTTCAGCTTTTTGACAGTACTCTTCCAATGATACAAATGTGCTAAAGCTAATCTCCATCAATAATTTATCCCATTCAGCCGGACCTATCTTCAGTACTGCTGCGATCTCATCTGCCCTGGGTGGTCTTTTAAATTTTTGTTCCAATGAAATATAGGTATTTCTAACCAAATTCGCTTTATCTCTGACTGAACGCGGTAGCCAATCTTGAGATCGCAGGTAATCTAAGACTGCTCCACGGATTCTGGAAATGGCAAAAGTACCAAACTTTGTATCCTTCTTCGAATCATACTTCTCCGAGGCCTCTATCAAACCAAGAATGCCATACTCTATAAGATCCTCCTTGTCAATAAAGGCAGGTAAATAAATCATGATTTTGCCTACTACATATTTAACCAATGGGAGATACTCAATAATTAACTTATCCCGCTTCTTCAGATTTTCACTTGTATAACTCGATTTGGCTTTATTTAATGTACTCATCTTTGCTCTCTCTTAAATAAAAACTCACTCGCTATTTTGTAACAATTTAGTTTTTTGAAAAATTTTGATAATAGCAATGTATTACGTGCCGTGTAAGGGCAGGTTTGAAACCTGCCCCTACAATAAATGCTATTCGTGCAGTAATTTTTAAAAAACTAAATTGTTACGTTATTTTTTATTTTGCCAGCAGCTTAATCCTCTTTTGAGTGCACAGAGTTATAATTCTGATCAGGTTCTTCAGATGTGGAAACAGGCTTCATCACGCTTGCGATATACTTAATAAATAGCTGACTGAAGAAAGCAACAATAATTGTTATTATAATGCTTCTGACGGCTAATGTAGGAAGAGACACGCCCGTTATGATTCCCAAAAAGCACGAAGTAAAAAATACAATTACCAGGAGATATATACGTCCATTAGCTAAGAGATTATCTATCACATTAACTACCGCCCATCAATACCATAATTTTCCTAACCCGAGTAAATCGGAATGCGTAGTGCGGGAATCTGGATTTTGGATTTTAGATGTCGGATTTCAGATTTTTAATTTGGTTTTTCATTCCGCAATCCGCAATCCCAAATCCGCAATTGGATACATCCCCCGCCACTACCACGAAAAGAAAATACAAAACAAATTCAAATGACCAAAATTCAAATAAAAGATTGAAACCACAGATTACACA
>CAZPUD010000363.1:0-3481 GCA_964589115.1 uncultured candidatus Brocadiaceae bacterium
TATAGGAATTTCAAAGTTTTTCATTATGCCCTTAACACACCCCTAACCCCTCTCAAGAGGGGAATTGGAAATGTTCTCAAGAGGGGAATTAGAAAGTCCCCTCTCGGGAGGGGATTTAGGGGTGGGTAAAAATAAAAACTGTTGGGTTTTTGTCTTTTAAAAACCCAACCTAATTTAATGTATAGGAAATTCAAAGTTTCAAAGTTGGTTCAATCGTCCACGATTGAACCGAAACGTTTAGCATGTTTCATATGCCTGGAATAAACCAAAACGTACAGGCCTATGCTAAACGAATGGTTCAATCTGCAAGATTGAACCAACCTTAGTCG
Organism: uncultured candidatus Brocadiaceae bacterium; assembly: GCA_964589115.1. Lineage (GTDB taxonomy): Bacteria > Planctomycetota > Brocadiia > Brocadiales > Brocadiaceae > JBDIVL01. The sequence continues at coordinate 330 of CAZPUD010000363.1, forward strand.
CTGCCAAAGGCAGCCTAATTTATGGTTGTATCCTAGAATCGTATGAAACTGGAAAAAGCCCTTTTATTCAATCCCCCCGTTGGTTTTTACCAGCGCGGTGAAGACCGCTGCCAGGCCGAAGTAAACGGAGGTTGCGCAACTTCTCTCCGTCCGCCCAATGATCTTGGTTACATCGCTTCTATGCTGAGGAAAATAGATGTAATACCTGTCATTGCAGATTACCCGGCGGAGAAAAAACGGTGGGATCATTTTGAAAAAGATTTAAAGACTATTAAACCCGATTTTCTGGTTATGAGCATTACTACCCCTACCATCAAAGACGATATGAAGGCATTTTCCCTTGCAAAGTCTTTTAAGCCAGACATATTTACCATTGCCAAGGGGGCTCACTTTTCCACATGTAATAGAGAGGAACTGAATGAAACGGTCTATGATGTTATGGATGTTGCCATCGTTGGTGAGGCAGAAACGATTATCAATAATATTATACTTGCCAAAAGGCATGACTCTGATTTATCCGGTGTGAGAGGGATTTTGCTAAGGGATCGTCACAACCGCATCGTACAAACCAGTCCGGAACCGTTTTGGACGGATCTTGATAAAATACCCTTTCCGGCCAGAGATTTGATAAAAAACCATCTTTACACCAGGCCCGATACAGGTGAGCCGCAAGCTACTATACAGACATCCAGAGGCTGTCCTTCCCAATGTATATTCTGCCTGTCACCTCTTATTTCCGGTACGAAACTGCGGGAACGATCTATAGGAAATATTATTGCAGAACTTGAAGAGTGTATAGATGTATATAATATCAGAAACTTTTTCTTTCGTGCCGATACCTTTACGATGAATAAGGAATTGGTCATCGGTTTATGTAAGGAGATAATTTCCAGAAAACTCAATATCTCATGGGTGGCAAACAGTCGTGTAAATACTATTGATGAAGAGCGTCTGATATGGATGAAGAAAGCAGGATGCTGGCTTGTGGCATTTGGAATTGAGTCGGGAAACGATGAGATCCAAAAACGAATTAAAAAGGGAACAACGCGGGCACAGGCGCGTCAGGCAGTAAAGTTGTGCAGGAAAACCGGTATCAAGACCTACGGTTTTTATTTGATTGGTTTTCCCTGGGAAACAAAGGAAATGATTACGGATACGTTACATCTTGCTAAAAAGCTGAATTGTGATTTTTCAGAAATACACGTTGCTATTCCCTATGAAGGTACTGAATTTTACTCTATCGCAAAGGATATGGGTATTTTGACAGACACGGCTGTCGGGCATAACTATTTCTCCAATCCTGCAATAGGTACTCTTCATGTAACCAGGGATGAACTTATTGAAATGCGTAAAAAAGCCTTAAAATCTTTGTATCTGAAGCCACACTATATAGCTAACACACTTATCCGTATAAGAAGTTTTGAAGAAGTTAAAAACTACACCCGGTACGGGATTCGTTTACTGAGAAATTTAATAAAACAATAAACGAAGCTTCCTGCATATTTGAGAATTAGTTTTTTTAACCACCTCTGCACGGGCATTATTCATTGTAGGGGCAGGTTTAAAACCTGCCCCTACGCGGTAGGTAATAAACTATTGTTTCTGGAAATTTTCAAAAAACCAAATCGTTACATGATTTTAGCCCATCAATTCCTCATAAAGATATAAAAAAGCCTTATATATTTCCCTAATCGTAAGATTAAGTACTAAAGATTCTTATTGCATAGGAGGTATGGGGAAGGTTTTTCTGATAAACTAAGAAAAGTTGCCATATCAAATAAAGTATGCCATTATAAAACTAACATAGTCATGCTCTGATGTCCTAATCCGAATAAATCGGAATGAGTAGCGCGGGAATTTGGATTTCGGATTTCGGATTTTAGATTTCGGATTTCGGATTTTTTAATTTGGTTTTTCATTCCGCAATCCCAAATCCGCAATTGGATATATCCCACGCCATATGCCGACTGGAGCTTAACTTACTTAAAAAGGAGTGATAGAAAGTGAGAATTTTAAAAAAAACTATACTTTGTTTCGCACTGAACGCTGTTCTTTACAGTTTGCTTACCAATACAGTACTTGCATGGTCTAGCGGCCCTCCGGCCTACCGTACCGGTGCACCAAATGATAGTGGCACGTGCAATGCAGATGGTTGTCATAATACCTATAGTCTCGATTCCGGAAATGCAACATTTTCAATTAAGGCGCCGGCCACCTATAAACCCGGTAAGATGGTTAAAATAAAAGTTTCTTTCACTAATTCCAGCGGAAAGTTGCATGGATTTCAGATGACTGCGGTCGATGCTAATGGTGAGAGAGTTGGAAAGTTTAAAAAAATAGGAAACACGAACCAGGTAATTCCTCCCAATGATCATCGGGGTCTCGAAAGTGCAGATAAGAATAAATATATTGAGCATACTTCCAAGGGTATTAAAAAGAAGATATGGAAACTAAAATGGAAAGCGCCCCGTAATGCTGCAGACCCCATAACATTCTATGCAGCGGGAATCGAAGCAAATGGGGACGGTATTCCCAATAATGATTATGTCTATACGGCTACACTGGAAACAAATGCTGTATCTTCTACACCGTAGTTTTATTGCACGAATAATTAACTGTGAAATAAAAGGAGGGAAGATTATTATATATGTATAAAAAAGGGATTTTTGCAGGAATGTTGTTTGCAGTTATGGGAAGTACTTATTTTTCAGGAATACCAGTAGTAAAAGCGGCTAAAATTAATGGCACAAAATTGTACAAAAAACACTGCGATGCCTGCCATGATAAAAACGGGAAACCAACCAATTTTGGAAAGGAATTGGGAACGAATGATTTTACTGATAAGAGCTGGCAGTCTAGTGTGACTGATGAAAAGATCATCGAGCAGATCAGTGTTGGTACACCGGAAAAAATGATGCCATTTAAAGATGAACTTAGCCAGGATGAAATCAAGTCATTAGTACCGGTTATCAGAAGTTTCGGGAAGAAATAATAAATTTCTAGGAGAGTGTAAATGAAAAAGATCTGTGGTATTCTGTTTTGCTTTTTAATTGGATGCGGTACTTTTAATTTATATGTAAATTCAACATTTGCATATTCATTTGGTCCCCCTGACGGGTATACAGGATCTCCGGCAGACAGCAACAAAACAT
>CAZPUD010000364.1:0-3460 GCA_964589115.1 uncultured candidatus Brocadiaceae bacterium
GGGCATTAACAATTCATCACCGAGTGGAAGACTCTCAGTTAACTCAGTGTCTACAGTAGTTCAGAATCTCAATTATACAGAAGGAATCACAGTGGGTGGAGCAACTGTAGGACGACCTCTACTTGTGCTTGAAAGTCAATACGATTCAAGCTCGGCAACAGGAACGGGTGCTATCTTCTATTCAAATGACGGAGCGGCAATGGCAAACGGAGATAGACTCGGCTATACGCTCTTCGGTGGGTCTTCATCATCATCAAGCCTTCGTAACTCAGCAGGATTTATTGCGTATGCGGCAGAAAACTGGGTAGACGGGAGTGCCTATGGAACACGTTTTGTGATTGAAACAATATCAAACGGCTCAACCTCCAGACTTCCTAAGTTCACAATTGACGGCACAGGACAGGTAGGAATCGGAACATCTATCACTCCAACAGCAAAACTTGATGTTGATGGCGATACTATTCGACTGCGAACAAGCAAAACGCCAGCTACGGCAGGAGCAACAGGTAATGCAGGAGATATCGCATGGGACGCGGATTATATTTATGTTTGCACAGCAACTAACACATGGAAGAGGGTAGCAATAGCCACTTGGTAAGATTTAAATATTTTAAAGATTTAAAAACATTTAACAAATAAAAGGAGGAAAAATGGAATACGAAACAACAATAGAAGAAACTGAAACAGAAGTGATTGTCAGAGTTCCAATAATAGTTCCAAAAACATTATGGGATTCAGGAGCAAATGAAAAACTTGCCTATAAAAGAGGATATAAAGATACTATTTTTGTTCAAAAACCTTTCGAAACAGTGGACCCTGAAACCGGAGAAACAATCGTAGGAGAACAGACAGTGGAAGAACCTAATCCTGAAACACCACTTGAATTCAATTCAAGAAGAATAAGGGACTTTGTTAAAGAAGATTATCGTTCTATAGTGGCTGAACAGGGAGCTCAAACTGGAAGAGAACAAGCACTATCTGAATTCGATTCCGCATTTCAATGAATAACGAAGAATTTAACAAATTGACAATAAATGAACTTAAGGCATTAGCTTATGATGAGTTAGCTATTCAAGAGAGGACAAGAAACAACTTAAACATAATCAACAAAAGGATTCTTGAATTAAGCCAAGCTAAACCTCAAGAGCATGAAGTCACAGAGGAAGTCAAAGAAGAGCCTGAGAAATCTGAATAAATAGAAATTATTTTTTTATTTTTTATTTGATTAAAAGTTCGCTTTAATTATTTTAGAAAGCCTTAAATAGGATATATTCGTATAAAAAATACTTCAAAGGGAGTAAAATGGTTAAAAATACGAAGCCCTGCTCAAGTTTAAAACTGAAAGGGGGGTTGATGTAAATGGCAGAAAAAATTTCTAAGAAATTATTGGCTGTTGCATGTATTACTGCATTAGTTGGGGGAGCTGTTGGAGGTTTTGTGGCACCAAGTCCGCAACCTACAATTGAAATTCCACAGAGTGCAATCGATTCAGCTGCAAACAAGGCCGTTGCTAATTTTGCTGACAATTTGAATATTCAAGTTGTATCAGATGTAAACGCAAGTAAGGTTGACAAACTTTATCAAGACTACTTCGAAGAGGACTTCTTTAAGTCTGAAGCTGAGGTATTAGCTCAAGATGAATTTGAATTGAAATCTTACAAAGCAGTCTATGAAGCACTTGACAATCTTTATGGAGATATTGATGAAAAGTCAGATATCAGTAAAGTAGTTGTTAAGGAATCAGACGTCACATCAGTTGATGTTGATGAAAAAGATGCGACAGTTGTTCAGGAATTAAAAGTCTACTACGAAGACCTAAACGGCGACACAGTAAAGAGATATCTTAAGGTAACTACAAGTATCGTTGACGGAGAAGTAGAAGACCAAGAATTCGAAGAACTTTAAGAACTTTAAGAACTTTAAGAACTTTAAGAACTTTAAGAACAAGAACATCTTAGATTTCGATAAGTTTGGCTATCCGAGAAACGCCGCTGTACCCCCCTTAACTCGTGGGCAGTGAGGACCTCGTAGAAAGTAAGTCCAAACTTAATGCATCTGTAGTTTAATGAAAAACGTCTCAAATGCGAGGAGTTCACGGTGCAATTCCGTGCGGGTGCTTTATTTAAATAAAGAGATACTTTTATATAATTCTAAAACTAATGAATAGTGCGTGGCAAAAGAGGTGAAAAAGTTTTGAAACCAGAAAAGTTAAAGAAACTTCTTGAAAATACACAACTCACAGATAGAGAAGTCCAAACTCTATTAACATCAACGCCACAAAGACAGGTCAAAAGGACATATAATCATTCTAACGGAAAAAGAGATTTATTTGGAGTTATATCTGATTCTCATATAGGTCATATAATGTTCGATGAAAGTCTACTTGAGCATGTAGCTAAAACATTTAAATCTATAGGTATAGAAAGAGTTTACCATGTTGGAGATATCCTTGAAGGGATGTCTGGAAGAGACGGACATGTTTATGAGTTAGCACAAGTAGGATTTAGTCAACAAATCACATACGCAGAGCAATTATTTAATGAATATTTAAGTCCATTCGAAGTCTATGGAATTATTGGAAATCATGACGAGTGGTATATGAAGAAAAATAATGGAGGAGTTAATGTTGGAGAAGAGTTGGAAAAGAGAGTCAGTCATTTCACATTCTTAGGAAATAATGAGGCAGATATCAAACTATCTAATAACGTCAAGATGAAGTTATTCCATCCAGGAGACGGAACAGCTTACGCTACAAGTTATAAATTACAAAAACTAATTGAGTCTTTTGAAGGAGGTTCTAAACCAAATATCTTATTTGAAGGACATTATCATAAAGCACTTTATATGTTCAATAGAAATGTTCACGCCTTTGAATCTGGAACTCTTTGCGGTCAAACTGGATGGATGAGAGGTAAAAAGATACCTGCACACAAAGGAGCATGGATAGTTGACTTAAAGACTGGAAAAAGAGGTATTGAGCAAATAACTCCTCAATTCATACCTGCTTATGATTAGATTAGAAGATTCAATTGTTAAATTACTCCTTAAAGATATAAGAGAACAAGTCGGAGAAACACAATACAAGATATGGGAAGAGCGAGGCTGGATGTCTTACGATAGATTTCAATCTATTAAAACAAGGGAGGAACATATAGCTAATAGAATTATTTCTGATTATGTCTTACACAAAGAAGAAAGACAAGGAACCTAAATACAATTCATATGGAGAACGTTGTCGTTGGGATAATTGGCGATGTTTTAGTCCGGATGAAGAGTACCTTTTTTATAGACTCGGAAATAGAGGTTTATTGAGGATATGTACACATGCAGTTAACTTTTCTTGTATTGAGGCAGGCTATCTCGGAATTAAATATTCTGAGGAGGCTTTTAAGCAGTTATGTGACAACAATCGTAGAGAGATTACTAAATATTTTGCAGATGCAATCGAAGAGATAGATAA
>CAZPUD010000365.1:0-3456 GCA_964589115.1 uncultured candidatus Brocadiaceae bacterium
TTCCCTATTCAGGTACCGTTTTTTCCCTTAATTCTCCAAAAAGGACTTTTAAGATATCTTTTATCTGAATTAAACCCGAAACACTTCCCTTTGCATTTTTAACAATGGCAATGTGCAGCCCCTTTTGCTGGAATTCTGTAAGTATCTCACTGATCTTTTTATTTTCAGGGACAAAATAAGGCTCCATCATAAGATCCTCAAGTACGAAGAGCCGGTTATTTATCAGCATAGTAATTATAGCTTTTGCATGAATAATACCGATGATATTATCGATGGAGTATTTGTACACCGGGTATCGTGAATAGCCTTCCTCTGTAACGAGTCTCAGGATATCATCAGGTTTCATATCGGCATTTATAGCAACGATCTTATGCCGCGGTACCATTATTTCTTTTGCAAGTTTATCGTGAAATTCAAACACCCCATGTAATAATTCATGTTCACCATCAACCAACACACCGGTCTCCCCACTCTCCGTAATAATATGCTTTACTTCCTCACGACTAAAAATTGTTTTTTTATATTCGATTTTTATACCAAATAAATGAAAGACAAGATATGTGATATACGTCACCAGCGCTACTACAGGAGATAAGATCCATCGTATCCACTCATATGGTTTAATGATACGCAGAGAGAATTGCTCCGGATATTGGGTTGCCAGCATCTTAGGAAATGTTTCACCAAACATAACCAAAATAACCGCAACAATAATTGGAGCCATAATTACTCCCCATTCACTGAGATAGTAAATAGAAATTGTCGTTCCTAACGTTGATACCAGGGTATTAACGATATTATTTCCCGTAAGAATAGTACTGAGAAGCTTGTCAGGTTCGCTGATTATTTCATAAACAGACATGGCTTTTTTGTTATTTTGCTTAATAAGGAAACCTAATTTTACCTTATTAAGTAAAAAAAGGGACGTTTCAGTTATTGAAAAAAAAGCCGAAACGAAGAGGAGGATAAAAAAGAGTGAAAACATAAATACAATTGTTGTGGTAGAAAAATGCATAGAATTCATAAAAATAACTCTTTTTATTCTTTTTCTTTTTCAATGATAAGATTCATGATTTCTTCTGGCGATTTGGATTTAATGACCTTTTGTTTAAAAGGCTCATCAATAAAAAGGCGGGCTATTCGGCTGAGAAGTCCAAGGTATGTACTGTTTGCTCGCTCTTGTGTGGCTATTAAGAGGACTAAGTGAACGGGTTTTCCATCCAGAGAGTTAAATTCGATTCCTTTTTCTGAGATTCCGAGACATGCAATAATGTCCTTCACACCGGAAGTTTGAGCGTGCGGAATTCCAATCCCACCGCCAATTCCCGTGCTCTTAATCTTTTCTCGCTCAATTACCTTTTTAAGAAGGTCTATTTCGTTCTTTACTTTATCTGAAGTTTTAACTACGGTTACCATTTTCTCCAAAACATCGTATTTATCATGCCCATTTACATTGATAATTATACGATCTTTGGTTAATACGTCCGAGAGCTTCACATACACCCCCTTTCACCACATAGTCTTAACCTCATTATACTCACAGCATATATTGTAATTTATGACTGATAAAAATCAATTTTTTTAAATCTTTTATAATTCCTTATAAAAACTTTGACCGTGCTGAATGGGTTTAAGATCCAATATTTCCGTTACGGTTGCACCTAGATCGGCAAAAGTCTTGCGAATGCCTAATGATTTGGGGTGAGATAATTCCTTTCCATAAACCAATAATGGTACGTATTCTCTGGAATGATCTGTACTAATAGTCGTGGGATCACAACCATGGTCTGCCGTGATGAATAGAATATCTTCTTTCCTGAGCGCATTAATGATTTCAGGTATGCTTTGGTCGAAGGTCTTCAGGGCATTAGCATAACCATTCACATCATTTCTGTGCCCGTATTTCATATCAAAGTCAACGAGATTTGTAAAAAGAATCCCTTTGAAATTCCTTTTTATGCAGTGTATGGTCTGTTCAATGCCCTCTTGATTATCAGATGTGTGTATTTCTTCTGATAAACCCTTATGCGCAAATATATCCCCTATCTTACCAACGCCGATCACTTCAAAATCTTCTTGGAGGGCATAATCTAAAACAGTCGATGCCGGTGGTGGTAAAGAAAAATCCCTACGCCTTTCTGTCCTCTTGAACTGACCATTTTTAAAAACAAAAGGGCGTGCTATAACGCGCCCTACGGCGTGTTTACCGGTTAATATTTCACGGGCTATTTCACACATTCTATATAACTCCGGGACTGGAATGGTTTCCTCACACGCAGCAATCTGAAAAACACTGTCAGCAGAGGTATATACTATTGGAAAGCCCGTCTGGATATGTTTTTTCCCTAATTCCCGGATAATTTCAGTTCCAGAGGCAGGTTTGTTTCCAAGGATTGGTCTGCCAATTTTTTTTTCAAATGCCTTTATGACTTCAACTGGAAATCCCTTCGGGTAAGTAGGAAAGGGTTTTGTCGTTACAACCCCCATCATTTCCCAATGCCCTGAAGTCGTATCTTTCCCCGCAGAAATTTCTGACATCTTGCCATAATAGCCTAAAGGCTCTATAAAGGGAGAAACGCCCTTGATGGAGATAACCTTTCCCAGGCCCAGACTCTCCAGATGGGGTAACGATAGACCATTGAGAGCCTCTGCGATATGTCCTAGTGTATTACTGTACTCATCACCATACAGATGGGCATCGGGCATTGCACCAACACCAACACTGTCGAGGACAATGATGATTACCCTCTGTACAGCCGATATCCTTGAGTCCCAGTTCATATCTGTTTATTCTCGTAGTATTTTTAAAAGGAATAACACAATAATAGTCCCAAAGGGACGAAAGATTCAGTTTACAGTAAACTTCTCAAACAAAAAGTCCTCAACTTGATGCATACGGTGCAATGCCCATCAAAACATCACTTACCCGTCTACTTACTAATTTTTCACTGATAAATAACCATTCCTAGATGAGCACTGCCTGCATAGCCGCATAAATAAAGGTGTGACATGTCACAAAAGTGTGATATCACAAAGATGAGCCATGTCACAAAATAAGAGAAGTGCGAATTAAAAGAAAAGTCTATATAGTACCGGTTTTTCGCCAATTATCCTTTTTCTTCCTGATAAAGCTGCAAAATATACGATATGATTAACAGCCGCAGCGGCCAATTATCCTTATTTCACGATAATTCCACACAAACAACCCCTTTGGCAAGCAGGTTGCAGAATACATTAGGCATGTCACATAGGTAAACCAGCACTTTTCCTAAAAGGTAGTATTCATTTCTGGTAATTTGATTTTAAATAACCAGGCATAAGAAGAAAAGAAATATTTAAAGTTTAATGTGAATGTGTTGGTTTTTTACCTTTTATTCATGTAATGCATAAATTAGGTTGCCTTTGGCAGCGGCTATGGTTGGTTCAATCTTGTAGATTGAACCATTCGTTTAGCAT
>CAZPUD010000366.1:0-3451 GCA_964589115.1 uncultured candidatus Brocadiaceae bacterium
ATGAATTATATACACCATAACATATAAGGGGTGGGTTAAAGGTATAATGAAAAACTTTGAAATTCCTAAACATTAAATTAGGTCTCCGGCAACTTTTTAAAGAGAACATCGAACCGCAGAACAAGGAATTTCGAATATTGAAGTGAAATACTTCGTCATTCGATATTCCTTGTTCGATATTCGTTATTTGACTCCTTCCTGTCCGACAGCAGACATGGGAAAAAACATCAAATACAATTTAGCGCTTATGCGGGCATGCCGGAGACGCCCCACCGGGGACATCTCTACTTCAAAAACTAAATCAAAACAACGTAATAATAACCACCCCGATAATCATAATAATACTGCCAATTAATCGCTCTTTAATATCGGTCTCTTTAAACCACAATGCTCCGTACATAATACCAAAGAGAAGGCTCATGCGCCTTACTGAAATGACATAAGGAACCTCAATAAGAATCACTGCCAAAAAATGAGTAACGGTAGCAAGTGCAAGGGTTAATCCAATCTGACTAAATATTGCGGCTTGTGAAAATAACTGGCTGGTTTTGTGATGGTTCTTGCATATAAGAACAGGTAAAAGTACTACCGCAAGAATGGGAAAATAAACGGCGGAAAAGAATAATGGGCTGGAGTGCGCTACAGCCACTTTTCCTAAATTAGATGTAATACTAAAGATAAAAGCAACGATGATCATATACACAGAGCCGCGTTCCCTTCCTATGGCCTTAAACGGCTCCCATACGCCTTTTTTGGTAGTTTTTACGTTAAGCAGATAGGCCCCTGTTGCTGTAAGTATTATGCCAATGATACCGGGTTTATCTAATCTTTCTCCAAGCATAAAGCTTGAGGTAAAAATCATAAAGATAGGAGTTAATGCTAAAAACGGCAAGGTTAATGATAAAGGCGATAATTTAATTGCCTTCACATACAATATAAGTGCTATAATCTCTAATGGAAGTAAAAAAAGAAACGCGAGGAAAAAATACTTGTCAAGATCAGGTATTTCTATAAAGGGAAGAATGATAAGCAGAAATGGTGAAGAAAATCCGACACGTACCCAGACAATAAGATACTCGTTGCTATTTACTAGTGATTTCTTGCTGAGGGCATCTGATAATGCTGTAAAAAAAGCAGAAAGAAAAGACAGCAGGAACCAGTTCAAAGTTTATAGCCGGTTTTGCGGAGGAATTGCCTGCGGTCCCGGATATCTTTTTCACCTTCAATACCCTTTGGACGGTAACCATCGATGACGCCCAATATCCCCCGGCCTTGTTCAGTTTCGGCAATTATAATTTGTACAAGATTGGTTGTAATTTCCATTTCAGTTATTCCAACTTAATAAAATTGACCTTCCCAAAAGTATCAAGCGGCTTATCAAATTTCTCCTCATTACCAACTACAAGAATCTTGATTTTATCCGGGTGCAGATATTTTCTTGCAACCTGCGCAACATCCTCCTTTGTAACAGATTTTACATTATCCAGATAAGTATCAAGATAATTTAAAGGTAAACCCTCATATTCTATATCAACCATCTGCCCGACAATATGTGCACTGGAAACAAACCGGAAAATAAACTGATTCATGAAGGTTTCTTTCGCCAGTGTTAGCTCCTCATCATCAATCGGAACCTTTCGAATTTTATCAATTTCTTCCAGTGCAATTGAAATAGCGCGATTTGTAGAATTCAGCTTCGTCTGGCAAGATACGAAGAATATACCGATATCTTTTGAAGTCTGAAAAGCACTGAATGCAGAATATGCAAGCCCTTCATCGGAACGAATCCTGCTGGGGATACGAGCGGAGAAACTTCCGCCGCCCAGGATAAAATTCATTATCATAACAGGAAAATAATCGGGACTCTTCCGGTGAATGCCCAGGTGTCCCATGATTACGTTTGCCTGATTGATGTCTTTGTACACATAGTTTACAGACCTTTCATACCGCCTCTCGACACCGGGTATCTCCGGGAATTGGATATCTTCTTTTTTCCAATCTGCAAATACTGTTTTGATTTTCTTGATAATTTCTTCCTTGTTAAAATCACCGGAAATCCCCAGAATAATATTATTCGGGTGAAAGAACTTCTTGTGAAAAGCGACTATATCGTCCCTCGTTATCCTCTCAATCGATTCCAATGTTCCCTCAACCTTCCTGCTGTAAGGGTGTTTTTTGTCATAGAGAATTTTGCGGAATTCCCTGTGTGAAATCTGTGTAGGGTTATCATTTTCACGACGAATGGCCTCGATAATTTCGTCCTTTCGCATTTTAATCTTATCTTCAGGAAAGGCGGGATTCATTAGCACGTCAGCAAAAATTTTGAGGCCTTTATCAATATCTTTTTTGAGCACGGATAAGCTTGCATTACCAGATTCCCGGTCAATAGAGGTTTCTACAGAAGCCGCCATAAATTCCAGTTCTTCATTCATCTTATCAGCCGGCATGGATAAAGTGCCGCCACTCCTCATTACATATCCTGTCAGATTAGCTAACCCAATCTTTTCTTCAGGTTCATAAATTGCCCCTGTCCTGATACGTGCCGTGACATTAAATATTGGCAAGTTATGATCTTCTAAAAGATGCAAAATCATACCATTTTCTAATACAATCCTATCTGCTTTGGGAGGAACAAAATTCAATGGTTTGAATTTGAATTGTGAGACTATCTTTGCGCCTTCTGACTCCGGTTTACCTGTCAACGGTTTCGCAACATGCTCGTGTCCGGGACGGGCCCCCTCATGTTGTGCGAAAAGGTTTGAAGAGGAAGTAAGAGAAGGCAGGTATACAGTCAATACAATAATAGGAAATAAAAAGTATTTATATCTTTTATTCTTCATATTCACTTTGAAATCTCCATGTTTTCTTTCTTTACCAATATGGCCACAGTGCGGTTATTCTTAACAAAGTATTTCTTAGCAGTCTGCATTACATCCTCCGCAGTTACCTGTTGAACCTTGTCTAAAAAAGTATTAATGTAGCGCCAGCTTGAAAGTACTTCAAAATGTCCTATTTCATTCGCAAGACCGGAAGCACTGTTAAGGTCTCGAATAAAATTAGCCTCTAATTGATTTTTAATTTTTTGGAGCTCCCAGTCAGAAGGAGGTACAGTCTTTAATTTTTCAATCTCTTCATAAATCGCAGATTCAATCTCTTCTGTAGTGTGGGGTGCCCGCGGCGCAGCAAAAAAAGTAAATGTATCCGGATATTTCCCTATCCCTGCACTTGCATGAGCCATAATTGCAATACGCTTATCCTCAATTAATGATCGATATAGCCGGGAAGTCCGGCCGTGAGAAAGGAGTGAGCTTATTACGTCTAACGCATATAAGTCAGGATGTCCAATCTCTGGTATATGATATGAAATAGCTATATATGGATTCGATTCAAACTCAACTTCAACCCGTCGCTCTCCTTTTTGTTCCGGTTCGATGGTTTTTACTTTTGGAGG
>CAZPUD010000367.1:0-3451 GCA_964589115.1 uncultured candidatus Brocadiaceae bacterium
GCAATCCCTTTATTTAGAGTTTCTAGTTTAGAGTTTCGAGTTCAAACTCTAAACTAGAAACTCTAAACTCTAAACTCCAAACTCTAAGAGATTGCTTCGGAAAAGACCCTCGCAATGACATGTTATACCTCTTTTGGTTATTCACATACCTTTACAAATAATGTTGACAGTGTACTGGTGCAAATATTTTTACGTTTTTGCTTGAAATATAGATAATATGCGTGTTACATGGTTAATAGATACGTGAGGATAAGGGCAAACCCTGAGCAATCAGGGGGCGCAAAGGAAAGGGTCTTTTAATCCCTTTTTAGAGTTTATCTTTACCCGCATCTTTTACTGGACAGGTAGAAAAAGCATAGGTATTTTACTTTAAATACTCCGCAAGGAGTAAATGACAGTAGGAAGGCAATTTATTGCCTGTAATTGAACAAGGGAAAACTAGTACATAATCAAGATGTTTCATAATAATGGGTGATAGAGCATCCGTCATTGCGAAGGCCTTTATAATGTCATTGCGAGGGTTTTATCCGAGGCATCCCTTTTTGGTGTATTCAGGAGATTGCTTCGGAAAAGGCCCTCACAATGACAATCTCTACCCCCATACTGTTACAAATTATGTTGACTATGTACTACTCATGTAGGGACGATTGAATTATACTCAAGGTTGATTCAATCTTGCAGATTGAACCATATGTTTAGCATAGGCCTGTACGTTTTTAATTGTTACAAATACATCAAACATGCAAAACGTTTAGGTTCAATCGTGGACGATTGAACCAACACTGAGGGATGATTGAATTATACCTGTTTCTATCGTCCCTATGGGACCCATATAATTAATTTAATTCAAAACAGGCAATAAATTGCCTGCCTGCTGTCAACGGCCCTTACCGGGCTGAAAAGATATGGGTAAGGATAAGCTCAAGAAGTAATTAAAAAAAGATAGCCTTACTGCCGGTGATTTTCGCTAAAGAACGTCTCAGCAGTAAGGTTTTTTTGTTTAGTACACCTAATCCGAATGAATCGGAAGAGTTCTACGATGGGAATTTACGATTTTAGATTTACGAATTACGATTTTTTTAAATCTCAAATCGTAAATCGTAAATTTTTGCTAAAAGCGTCAAAATAATTTTAGGAAGATACTATTAGCCATTCAACCATTTATCCATTTATTAACTGAAAAAGGAGGTGTTATTATGCCAGTACGTAATTCATCTGCAGTATGGGAAGGGACACTAAAAGATGGTAAAGGGAAGATGAGACTGGGAAGTGGTGCATTCGAGGGCGCGTACTCATTTGCCTCCCGTTTCGAAGAGGAAAAGGGAACGAATCCTGAAGAATTGATTGGTGCTGCACACGCAGGTTGTTTTTCCATGGCACTGGCGCACGGACTTGCTCAGGCAGGCTATTCTCCAAAACGTATCAGCACCACTGCAAGGGTAAATCTCGCTAAGGTTGGCGAGGGATTTAAAATTACTTATATAGAATTAGATACCGAAGCCGAAGTTCCAGGAATTCAAAAGCAGGTATTTCAAGAGCATGCAGAAGACGCAAAAAAGAATTGTCCCGTTTCACAAGCGTTAACAGGTACTGAGATTAAGCTGCAGGCAAAACTTATATCCTGACCATGCACCCTGTTACAAGATTGAACCAATCATAGTCGCTGCCGAAGGCAGCCTAACTTGATGTATAGGAAATTCAAAGTTTCAGAGTTGGTTCAATCGTCCACGATTGAACCGAAACGTTTAGCATGTTTCATACGTCTGGAATAAACCAAAACGTACAGGCCAATGCTAAACGCGTGGTTCAATCTACAAGATTGAACCAACCATAGACCATAGCTGCTGCCAAAGGTAGCCTAATTTAATCGACTCAAACTATATTTTATTTTTAAAGACTACGTGTCTTTAAGGAAAGACAATGGACTTTCAAGAGAAATCAGTGCTGAACGAGAAACGTACACTATGCGGTATTTGCCCCGCCGGGTGCTGGGTTATTGTGACCTACGATAAGGAAGGGCGAATTGATAAGGTGCGGCCTGATGAGAGTTCTGATCTGGGCATTATCTGTAAGCTCGGCGAGCATTCTGCCGGTATTGTCTACTCCAAAGACCGCCTTCTTTACCCATTACGGCGAAAGGGTCCTAAAGGTACATACGAGTTTGAGAGGATATCGTGGGATACGGCTTACGATATTATTGTTGACAGGCTTAACGGGATTAAGTCACATTTCGGTCCGGAAGCAAATGCAATATACACAGGACGCGGGAGTTTTGAGCTCTCAATGTGTGATGTGTTTCAACCAAAAGGTGTAGCCGTTTCATCTGCCTCAAGTGTACTCTTCCCTTTTGGCTCGCCAAACACTATGGGTGTAGGGTCGCTTTGTTATGTTTCGTTTGCAATGATTGCCCCTCACGTCACAATGGGCGGCATGCTCATCAATATGTTTTCAGATATTGAAAATGCCGGACTTATCGTTGTATGGGGTGCAAATCCGGCTACCGATTGTCCGCCACTTGATTTAAAGAGAATAATCAAGGCACGTGAACGGGGTGCAGAGGTAGTTGTGATTGATCCACGCCGGACAGCGACTGCAAAGCTGACTGATGCAGAGTGGATCCCTGTACGTTCAGGTACTGACGGCGCATTAGCCCTTGGCATGTGTAATGTCCTTATAGAAGAAGAACTCTATGATGATGCATTTGTAAGAGATTGGACGCATGGATTTGACGGGTTTTCTCAATATGTACAACACTTCAGACCCGATGTCGTAGAGAAGATAACCGGTGTTCCTGCCGGGAAAATAAGATCACTCGCTGTACGTATTTCCGAAGCAAACGGCGCATCACCGGTAATGTATAGTGGTCTTGAATATAACGACAGCGGAGTGCAGGCAATACGCGCTACTTTCGTTTTATGGGCACTTGCGGGGCAGCTTGATGTCCCCGGAGGCCGGTGTTTCAGTATGCGTGAAAACTATTTTCCCGTTAACCGGGAAGGCCATATTGAGAATCCCGATATCCGTAAAACAATAGGAAGAGACCGCTTTCCTGTTTACAGCTTATACCGTGCTGAGTCTCATCCCATGGCCTTGCCCGATGCAGTTATACATGGAAATCCTTATCCTGTCCGCTCCCTTATCATCCTGGGTGCTTCCATTCTAACCGCATGGCCGCAGCCAAAGATATGGATGGAGCCCCTGAGTTCTCTTGATTTTCTCGTCTGTATAGCCCGCCAGTTCACCGCCGATGCTGTCTATGCAGATATTATACTGCCGGGAACGACCATGTATGAAATAGAGTCATATATGACATATGGGCCAATTTTTCGCATAAGGGAAAAGGTGGTTGAACCGGTAGGAGAGGCCAGAAATGACTTTTTCATCATGTCCGAACTTGCACGGCGTTTAGGTTACGGGCATCTCTATCCCGGGAACGAAGAAGAGCTTCTCC
>CAZPUD010000368.1:0-3445 GCA_964589115.1 uncultured candidatus Brocadiaceae bacterium
CATACATACGTGAATGGGGTGGCAAATTTGTCGTATTCATCCCTGATGTACAGGTATACTCATGATTATAACAGAAACAAGACTCAACGGTTTGTACATTATTGAGCCTGAAAGATTGGAGGACGAGCGTGGATTTTTTGCAAGAACCTGGTGTGAACGGGAATTTAGTGCAGCTGGAATTAATCTAAAATTGGTACAGTGTAGTATTTCATTTAACAGAAAGAAGGGGACACTGCGGGGAATGCATTATCAAGATACCCCTTACAATGAGGCAAAATTAATTAGATGTACTAAAGGGGCGGTATATGACGTTGCAATTGATTTACGCCCCGGGTCAGGCACCTTTAAACAATGGATCTCTGTAGAATTAACAGATGAGAATAGGAAGATGATATATATTCCAGAAGGCTTTGCCCACGGATTTTTGACACTTTCAGATAACACTGAGGTTTTTTATCAGATATCTGAATTTTATGTAGCTGGATATGCAAGGGGTATCCGGTGGAATGATCCGGCATTCGGAGTTAATTGGCCGTATAAAGTTGCAGTAATTTCTGACAGGGACCGGAATTATCCGGATTTTTAATTATGATATACCATTTGTTATGGAAAGAGAGAATATTCTTAATCACAAAATGACTATCAATATCAGTGAAGTTGGTAAAGGAATGTACGGATTGATGTCCGATCTGTTCCCAATATGCCGCAGCATCACAGGAAATGGTGTCCGGGAGACCTTAAATATCATAAAAAAACATATCCCTTTGACAGTCCATGAGATTCCCACTGACACTCGTGTATTTGACTGGAGCGTTCCAAAGGAATGGAATATAAGAGATGCATATATCAAAAATTCTAAGGGTGAAAAAATTATCGATTTTCAAAAAAATAATTTACACCTCTTAAATTACAGTATACCTGTAAGGAAGAAGGTCTCATTAAAGGAATTAAATGAACATCTCTTTACCCTGCCGGAATATCCGGAATGGATTCCTTATAGAACTTCATATTATAAAGAAAACTGGGGATTTTGCATAAGCCATAATCAACTGATAAACCTTAAGGAAGATGAATATGAGGTAGTTATTGATTCTTCTCTAAAGCATGGTCATTTAACATATGGTGAATATTATATAAAAGGTAAGAGTGACGATGAGATATTAATATCCTCTCATGTTTGCCATCCTTCGCTCTGTAATGATAACCTCTCTGGAACTGTCCTTGCAGTTTTTCTTGCAAAGCATCTTACACAATCGTCCCTGAAATATTCTTACCGGTTTCTTTTTATT
This sequence comes from uncultured candidatus Brocadiaceae bacterium, assembly GCA_964589115.1. Lineage (GTDB taxonomy): Bacteria > Planctomycetota > Brocadiia > Brocadiales > Brocadiaceae > JBDIVL01. The sequence goes on from CAZPUD010000368.1 coordinate 1,290, forward strand.
CCGGGATCGATCGGTTCTATAACCTGGCTGGCTTTAAATGAATCCGGGATAGAGAGAATAAAACATGGTTTAGTGGCTGCATGCGTTGGTGATTCGGGGAAGTTTACATACAAGAAGAGCCGCAAAGGTAATGCAGAGATAGATAAAACAGTTATTAATGTCCTGAAAAATTCAGGAAATGATTTTGAGATTACAGATTTCATTCCATTTGGGTACGATGAGAGGCAGTACTGCTCACCCGGATTTAACCTTCCTGTTGGCTGCCTGATGAGAACACCGCACGGCAGGTACGCACAATATCATACATCGGCGGATGACCTGGATTTTGTACAACCAGAATCACTTGAGGGTTCTTTTTCTATCTATTTATCGGTTCTTGATGTTCTTGAGAACAATAGAAAATATATAAATCAAAACCCGAAATGTGAGCCGCAGTTGGGTAAGAGAGGGCTTTATCAGGCTGTTGGCGGGCAAAATAATGGAAGATTAAAAGAACTCGCTATGCTTTGGGTTCTCAATTTATCGGATGGAAATAATACTTTGTTAGATATTTCGGACAGGTCTGGTCTTAAATTTGATCTTATCAAAGATGCAGCAGATAGTCTCCTTGATTATAAACTAATTGTATAGGAATAAACCGATAATGACTCCTCAGAGTTGGTTCAATCGTCCCCGATTGAACCGAAACGTTTAGCATGTTTCATACACCTGGAGTAAACCAAAACTTACAGGCCAATGCTAAATATATGGTTCAATCTACAAGATTGAACCAACCTTAGTTGCTGCCAAAGGCAGCCTAATTAAATGCTTAGGAATTTCAAAGTTTGTTATTATACCCTTAACACACCCCTAACCCCTCTCAAGAGGGGAATTGTAGAAGTCCCCTCTTGGGAGGGGATTTAGGGGTGGGTAAAAAATAAAAACTGTTGGGTTTTGTCTTTTAAAAACCCAACCTAATTTAATTGTATAGGAATAAACGGATAATGGCTTCTTATCAATTTTCTGGTCAAAAAATCTTAGTTACAGGTGCTAGTGGATTTATCGGATCTCATTTATGCCGTTCTCTGCTGGAAAAAGGTGCGGAAGTACATGGTGTCTCACGTGAATCGCATTCCAACAAAGAGCATAACCTTCACTGGTGGTATGGTGATTTATCAGATGCAGAAAAAGTACGGAAACTTCTTACCACTGTAAAACCAGATGTAATTTTCCATCTGGCCAGTCATGTAGTGGGTACGAGAAAATTGGACGTTGTTTTATCTACCTTTTCCAGTAATCTGCATTCTACAGTAAATTTACTACTGGCTGCTACAGAAGTCGGATGTCGCAGAATAGTTTTAACTGGTTCACTGGAGGAACCTGAACCAAACAGTACGGAGGAAGCGATACCAAGTTCCCCCTATGCCGTTTCCAAATGGGCCAGCAGCGCTTATGCACGTATGTTCCATGCGCTTTATAAAACTCCGGTAGTTATTGCCCGGGTTTTTATGGTATATGGATGCGGGCAGAAGGATTTAAGCAAGCTTATTCCCTATATGATTCTTTCTCTTATCCGAAAACAAGTTCCTAAACTCAGCAGTGGAAAACGGGAGGTTGATTGGATTTATGTTCAGGATGTCGTTGATGGTCTCCTTGCAATTGCTCAGGCTGCTGATATAGAAGGCAGCACAATAGATTTAGGTTCCGGGAAACTTGTATCAATTCAAACTATTGCGAAACTGATAACGGAAATAGCCGGCTCCGAAATCGAGCCTTTGTTTGGTGCCCTACCGGATAGACCGATGGAGCAGATACGGGTTGCAAATGCGGTAGAGACATATGCTGCTATTGGATGGAAATCAAAAACTTCTTTAGAAGAAGGATTGGAACTTACAGTAAAGTGGTATAAAGAAAACATGAAACTGCATACAAAAAAATAGGCTCTTTGCACCTCAACATCGGCAAAATTTGCCGATATGTCAAAACCGTCTAATTCGAAATCCGAACATCGAAATTCGAAACAAATCCAAAATCTTAATTTTCAAATGTTCGAACTGGGTTTCAGACACTGAGATTTTGTATTTTCGAATTTGTTTCGAATTTCGTATTTCGATTTTCGTATTTTATATCTGTGTCATCATAAGATTTATCGAGGAACTTTTTCATGACAGTAAATG
>CAZPUD010000369.1:0-3437 GCA_964589115.1 uncultured candidatus Brocadiaceae bacterium
GACATGCTATACCTCTTTTGGTTATTCACATACCGTTACAAATAATGTTGACAGTATATTAGCCGTACAAGAATTTTCATCCGTAATTGTAATTTTGCTTCCTTCGCTTTCTGCTATTCCCAGTGAAGCTAAGAGAGGTCTTTCGATCAGGATAGATTCCGGGGGAAATCTTTATCCCGAATGTATTTAGGAATCTCAATATTCCTCGCTCCGCTCTTCATATCATCTCAAAGGAATATCTGCTTTCCTTCGCAGTCAGGCGTCCTATTTGAAAGGAGCATTTCGTTTTCATTTATGACCAAACGTCAGGCCTAATTTAATGCTTAGGAAATTCAAAGTTTCAGAGTTGGTTCAATCGTCCACGATTGAACCGAAACGTTTAGCGTGTTTCGTGCGCCTGGAGTAAAAAAACGTACAGACCAATGCTAAACACATGGTTCAATCTACAAGATTGAACCAACCATAGGGGTGAGTAAAAAGTGAATAGTGAATAGTAGTTAGTGAATAGTTAAATAATTATATGGTTAATAGCCATTTAACCATTAAGCCATCTATCCACTATCCACTATTCACTATTCACTATCTACTATCTACTGCCTTATATTATGAAGGAGGAAATAATTTTGGCAAAAGTAAAAGAAAATCGTTCTAAACTGCAGCTCGAAAAAATCCGTACAGGTATTCAGGGATTTGATGAGATCAGTGGCGGTGGACTGCCCAAAGGGCGTCCTACCCTTGTTTGTGGTGGGCCTGGATGCGGAAAGACCCTTTTCTCAATGGAATTCCTCGTACGCGGTGCAACCCTGTATAACGAACACGGTGTTTTCGTTGCCTTTGAAGAAACGGAAGAGGAACTAACAAAGAATGCAGCCTCACTGGGATTCCGCCTCGATGAGCTGTCTGCTCAAAAGAAGATAGCAACCGATTATATCTATATTGAACGGAATGAAATCGAGGTAACTGGTGAATATGACCTGGAAGGTTTATTTGTAAGACTTGGCTATTTGATAGACTCAATTGGTGCGAAAAGGGTAGTCATCGACACCCTTGAATCCCTTTTCGCAAGCCTGCCCAATGCGGCTATACTGCGTGCCGAACTGCGGAGACTATTTCGATGGTTAAAGCAGAAAGGTGTTACTGCGATAATAACGGCGGAGAAAGGTGGAGGAACGCTTACCCGGCATGGGCTTGAAGAATATATCTCCGACTGCGTTATCTTACTGGAACATACGGTTTCCGAACAGATAGCAACCAGGCGTTTGCGTATTGTAAAATACAGAGGTTCGCTGCATGGTACGAATGAGTATCCTTTCCTAATAGATAAAACCGGGATTTCCATTCTTCCTATAACCTCGCTTGAACTGCGGCATGATGTAGTTACTGACCGGATTTCAACGGGGATAGAGCGTCTGGATACAATGCTTGGCAATCAGGGGTATTTCATTGGCAGCAGCATCCTTGTATCCGGAACGGCCGGGACAGGAAAGTCGAGTATTGCAACCCATTTCGTAAATGCCGTATGTAAGAACAAACAGAAATGCCTGTACCTTGCATTTGAGGAATCGGAAAGGCAGATTATCAGAAATATGCATTCTATTGGGCTGGATCTTGAACAGTGGGTCAAAAAGGGATTGCTGAAATTCCACGCAACCCGCCCAACGCTGTATGGGCTGGAGATGCACCTTGTGAAAATCCACGATATAATAAATAACTTTCGTCCGGATGCTGTAGTATTTGATCCCATATCAAATCTTATCATGGCAGGGAATATCAGAGAGACCAAATCGATGCTGATCCGTTTAGTGGATTTCCTCAAGGCGCAAAGAATAACAACGTTGTTTACTAATCTTACTCATCAGGACACGATTGAGCAGACCGATATAGGGATTTCATCCATCATGGACACGTGGATCATAGTCCAGGACATAATACAGAGCGGAGAGCGCAACCGTTGTTTGTCTGTTATAAAATCACGAGGTATGGAACATTCTAATCAAGTACGGGAATTCCTGATTACAGGGAAGGGAATAGAGCTCCGGGATGTTTATATAGGTGCGGGCCAGGTCTTCACGGGTTCCGCAAGGCTAATTCAGGAAACTAAGGATAAAACCGGTGCCATGATCCGGAAACAGGAAATCGAAAGGAAAAAACGGGAGGTTGAGCAGAAGAGGCAAATTCTCGAATCACAAGTTTCCGCACTTCGGGCCCAATTTGAGGTGGATGAGGAACAGATCAGGGTGGATATCCAGCAGGCAGAAGCACATGAGAATATCATACTTGCAGAACGCAGGCGGTTATCAGAGATACGAAAAGCAGACGTTAAACAGTAACTTCGCATAAAAAAAAGATAAAAGGATAAGGAACTATGGAGAAAAAGACCTTTTCTAAAAAGAAAACACAAAAAAAACCGGCCAGAATTGCTAAAAAGAAAAAAGAGTCAAACGGAGGAGCGTGGAACTTGCGGCTTTATGTTGCAGGGCAAACACCAAAATCACTTACGGCTTTAATGAATTTAAAAGATATCTGTGAAAAACACCTTAAGGGCAAATACCATATTGAGGTAATAGACCTTTTAAGAAATCCGCAGCTTGCAAAAGGGGATCAGATACTTGCCATTCCTACGCTGGTGAGAAGACTACCGCCTCCTCTTAAGAAAATAATCGGGGATTTATCAGATACGGAACGTGTGCTTGTGGGACTGGACCTTCGTCCCGGTTCTTAAATGCATGGTAGCTGCTTCAATATAAATTTGACTTCTCGACAGGCATTCTGTAATAATTAATTTTTATATAACAATAATGAATTTACTTTGGGGCATGGCTTTAAAATTGAGTTAACAAAATGGCAAAAAAGAAATATGAGAATGTATTAAAAGATTTCGAAAAAGTCCTTCTGGGATTCCAGAAAGAGCATTTTGTTTTTCATCTTTATATAGCCGGCGCATCAAAAAAGTCTTCAGAGGCGGTAAGGAATATAAAAAATTTCTGTGAAAAGTATCTTAAGGATCATTACAAGCTTGAAGTGATCGATATTTATCAGCAGCCGGAATTTACCAGGAAGAACCAGGTATTAGTTGCCCCTACACTTATCAAACAGATGCCTCCGCCTTTAAAAAAATTTATAGGTGATATGTCGGATATCAATAAAATCCTTGTGGGAATCCCTTTAAAGCTCCTGTCAGGGGAAGCCAGCAAGCAGGAGACGAATAAGGATAAGACGGGAAGAAGAAAGCCACTTAACTCAAAGGAGAAGGAACCTGAAGAGTAATTACTGGGACTGGATTTTAACATTAAAAGGGTGGCACGGACAAACTGGTACACTGTCAACATATTTATAACGGTATGTGAATAACCAAAAGAGGTATAGCATGTCATTGCGAGGGTCTTTTCCGAAGCAATCTCCTAGAGTTTAGAGTTTGGAGTTTAGAGTTTGAACTC
>CAZPUD010000370.1:0-3437 GCA_964589115.1 uncultured candidatus Brocadiaceae bacterium
CCTCGCAATGACATGCTATACCTCTTTTGGATATTCCCATACCGTTACAAATAATATTGACAGTGTAGTAGTTATATTTTTTTATGTTATAAATTTTGGATTTATTTCTAATGAAATATCCAGGGCTTTTGCTGAATGGGTGATTGCTCCAATGGATATTCTGTCTACACCTGTCCGGGCTATAGATTGCACATTTTCCATTGTAATGTTTCCTGATGCTTCTGTAAGCGGCCAATCTGTTCCCTTTACAGATTTCCAGTCCATAACCAGCGTAACCGCCTCCTTTATTTGCTGGACGCTCATATTATCAAATAATATGATGTTCACTCCTGCCTTAAGGGCATCCATTACTTCCTCCAGTGTCCTTGTTTCTACCTCTATCAAAACGCCTTTTTTTATCTTCTGTTTTACTAAAGATACAACGTTTTCAATAGTGCTTATATTAGGAGAAAAACTACTCCGTGACGATTCTCCATTATCATCTCTCATTTTCTGAGATTCTTTCTCTTTAATAAAAGAAGTATAACTGACTGAACCTTTCTCTTTATCAATACCCTCCACATGGTATACATGTTTCATAATATCCAGGTGATTATCTTTGATCAGCACCTGGTCATAGAGTCCTATCCTGTGATTTACTCCACCACCCGCTGCAACTGCATATTTTTCCAAATATCGCCAGCCGGGTATGGTTTTCCTTGTATCCATAACAGGCGTTTTCAGAGGCTTTATATGTTCAACAAATCTTGCTGTCAATGTTGCAATCCCTGAAAGTCTCTGAAGAAAGTTTAAGGCAATCCGTTCGCCAGTAAGTATTGTTCTCGCACTGCCGTGTATTACTGCAAGGATATCGCCCTTATTAATAAAAACCCCTTCCTTTGCCATTTGCTTTAAGGAAACATCTTTATCTAATTTTGAGAAAAAGTATTCAACAACGGGCAACCCGGCAACAATTCCACTTTCTTTTGCGATAAAAATCCCTTTTATAACCAAATCATCCGGAATGATGCTTTCTGTTGTGATATCCTTTTCCCCGATATCTTCCTGTATGGCAAGCTCGATGAGGGTATCTATCTTTTCGCACTCTATTTTAATGCTCATAGTTGTTATGCTTTGTTCTTATTATTTTTTCTTCATCTTTAATTCTATTTCTTTATCTTCTTCCTCTTCAAGTTTCACTTTCTTTTTGGATTTTTTATATCCATTTTTGGCTGCTGTCAGTGTATAAGTATCTGCCTCTAAGTTTATAAATTCAAAAAATCCATTTGCACCAGAGGTTTCTGTTTTATTAATCGCTGTCATTTTCCCTTTAAGCTGCAATTTCACAGACTCAAGGTAATTTTTTTTATTGTCCAGTACATAGCCGGATAAATTGCCTACTTTAATAACCGTAACCGAAAGGTCACTATCAAACTTTGAGACAATACCGTCATTGCTGCCACCGTAAGAATTATCATGAACGGCCTTAGTGACTGGAAAATTTGCCGACTCGGTATAACCGGCAACATAAACAATTCCTGTCGTGTCTATGGCGATAGACTCGGCATAGTCTTTAGAAGCCCCACCTAAAAAAGTAGAAGCAATTAAAGTTGTCAGGTTCTCATCAAACTTTGATACAAATCCATCATATGAGCCGCCAATAGAAGTATTATAAGAGCCAGAAGTAACTGGAAAATCAGATGATTCTGTATAACCTGTTACGTAGATATTTCCCTCCAAACCAACAGCCAGAGAATTACTACCCTCTTCTTTTGATCCTCCTAAATATGTAGACGCAAGGAGATTTGTTAAGCCGCCATTAAGTTTAGAGACAAAACCGTCATAAGAACCGCTAATAGAGGTATTATAAGAACCTGCTGTAGCCGGAAAATCTGACGATTCCGTATAACCTGCTACAAAGATATTTCCCTCTAGGTCGACAGCCATAGAATTGCCGCCTTCTTTATCTGAACCTCCCAGATAAGTAGAAGCAAAGAGCCTCGTTAAACCCTCATCGAATTTTGATACAAAGACATCATTTTCACCACCATATGAAGTATCGTAAGCATCCCGAGTTACAGGAAAATAAGGTGAATATGTTGCACCAGCTACATAAATGCTTTTATCGGAATCTATAATCAGGGAATAACCAGCATCATTTTCTGAGCCCCCTAAATATGTGGATGCAAGAAGATTTGTTAAATCCTTATCTATTTTTGATACAAAGGCATCTCCCCCGTAACTATAAAAAATATTATATGCGTTATTCGTTGTTGGAAAATCCGGAGAAAGAGTAGATCCAGTGACATAGATGTCTCCGACGGTATCTACAGCGATAGAGTAACAATAATCATCTTTTGATCCACCCATATATGTAGAGGCAAGGAGCCTCGTTAAATCTCCATTCAATTTAGATACAAAACCATCACCATTACCACCATTGTAAGAAGCATCATAAACATCATTTTTTGTTGGAAAATCCAATGAAAAAGTCCAACCTGTAACATACACATCCCCGCTGGGACCTAAGGCAAGAGAATAACCAACATCGCCGGATGATCCACCCAAATATGTAGCGGCAAGGAGCTTTGTTAAATCCCCGTTGAGTTTAACCATAAATACATCACCGTCACCACGGTTATAGGAAGTATCATAAGCGCCGGTAATCTTCGGAAAATCCGATGATCTCGTTTGACCTACTATATAGACATTTCCTTCAGAATCAATTTCAAGAGAATGGCAGTGATCGTCCTCCGATCCTCCCAAATACGTAGAGGCAATAAGGGGATCAATGATCAGCTCTTTTGTTTTATCGTAGGAAGCGACTTTGAAACCATAAATATTTTCGTATTCCAAATTTTGTGATCCAGAATTCTTTCTGAAGTTTTCCTGACCGGGGTTCAAATCTATTACTCCCTGCCTATCACACCTTGCACTATGAATATTATATTCAACTGCAACCTCTGTCCTTTCGCCGTCGATTTCTTGGTATGCTACAGGTTTTGTAAACTTTACCAGGCCGAGTTCCGTTTTTACTTCCAATTCTCCGGTATTTGTTACTTTTATATCCTCTGCTCCTTCCAGCCTGATTTTAATTTTCTCCGGGTCAATTCCCGGTCTCACAAAGAATAGTTTTTCTATATTATTTCCATATGCTTTTAACTTCAGTTCTATTCCTCTATACACTTCTCCAAAATCAGCCATCTCATATGTTGAAATATTACTCTTCCATCCGGATAGGTCATTTCCCTTAAAATAATTTACTTTTGTTATAGATTTCCCTTTTCCTTTAATCTTACTAATTCTCCCGTCTATAAACTCCTCTTTCAGTACCAATCCCTTTGTATCTGGTATTGAGTAAATAATCTCACCTTTTCTTGTTATGTATACGGTACCTGTAAACGTTTCAGTGTAAAACGCTACCTTCTCGTCTGTCTGTCCTTTATTAAGGATAAAAG
>CAZPUD010000371.1:0-3410 GCA_964589115.1 uncultured candidatus Brocadiaceae bacterium
AAAAAAGAACTCGGAAATATATTCGATATCCGTGCCTTTCATGACTCACTCCTCAGTAATGGATCATTGCCACTGCAAATACTTGAAGCAAACATGAAAGAATGGGTTAATATACAGAAACACAGAAAAAAATGAATTTTTGAAAAATATAATGCTTATAGTTGAAAAGATGATAAAGACCTTGTTAAAATCATAGTTGCTTAATGCGTAGAATAATCTCATAAAGACAAAAACTTTCCCAAAACTATTATGACAAAACGAAGATATGTATTTATTGGTATTCCCGTAGCCTGTATGCTCACTATTATTGTATCTCTTGTTATATCTCAACCGGTAAAGAAAACAAAAGATCAAAAGGAAAACTATGCTGTAAAAGAACAGGCACCTCTCCACGATCCGGCACAGGGTAAAAATAACCAGGGTAAAGTGATGCAAACAGTACAAGACCTCTCTATTCCAAATTATGATGAAAGAGGAGAGGAATTTTTAGTTATGCGCGGCAAGGATACCATCCTCCTGGATAATAATATGTATAAGATTATTACTCCGGAGATTGAGGTTCGCGATACTACAAATGCTGAAGGCGGTACACAAGCTGTATTTATCACTTCTGACAATGGTGAGATGAATAGGACTACGAATGAAGGTTACCTCTCTGATAATGTAGTTATCCATCTCGACTCTGAAACCACACTCAATACAGACTATATGAGATATTTACCTGAAAAAAAGCTGGTCTCTACGGATGATCTTGTCACTATAAACGGACAGGGCATACTAATTACAGGTCAGGGATGTGAAATAGATCTTGTTAATAAAAGAATGTGGATTAAAAAAAATGCCGAAATGGAAATGGATGGTGTTAAAAATGACCTCTTTTTCCTCTCCAGTGATACCACGGAAAATTCAACCTCTTTAGAAGAGACGGATGCGAAAGAAGTTACCCTTGAAAAAACCTACATCCAATCGAGCGGACAACTGGTATTCGACAGAAATGCAGATGTAAATGTTATGACCTTTAACGATAACGTCCAGACAAAAAAAGGCAGTGCGACCGTCTTTTCTGACAAATTAGTTATCTTCCTTGACCAGGAAACGAAAAAAACGAAGCAAGCCATAGCGAGTGGGAATGTACTTGCTTCCCAGGGAACAAAAATCGCCAAAGGAAGTTTTTTAACATGGGATGTTAATACTCAAAGTGCAATCCTTGAAGATGCCCAAAAGGCAGAATTCGTTAACGATGAATTGAGCATTGATGCGTTGAAAATGATCTTTTATAGAGATACAGGTAAGATGGACATACCAACTGCGGGCAGCCTGAAAGCAAAGGTTAGAGAAAAGGCAAAAGAAAGAGATACCACGGACACGGCAGACAAACCAGATACAAACATTAACGTAAAGTGGGAAGGGAAAATGAATTTTCTGGATGAGACGAGAGAGGCCGACTTTGAAAAAAATATTGAGGTTAGAAGGGGAAACTCTACCCTTTTTTGCGATAACCTGCACGTAACGTTTACCGAAAACGATTTTAAGATACAAAACATGAAAGCTGTAGAAAAAATTCATATTATAGATAAAAAAGGCAGTTTATACAACGAAGCGGTTGGAGACCAGGTTACCTGGAATGCAAAAAACAAAGTTACCGTTTTACGCGGCTATCCCTTTGCAATATTACGGGAGGGAGACAAAAGACAAATTATCTCACCCAAAGTGCTCTTCTATGAAGATAGAAACAGCATACTCTGCGAAGGCAAAGGAAGCCTCCATGAAAAAGGAGAAGGGAATGATGAAGAAACTGATGTAAAAGTCGATTGGTCCAAAAGGATGATTTATAATGGTGACCTGAAAAAGACAAGCTTCTTTGAGGAAGTCCGGGCTACACGAGGCGGACAGAAGTTGAACGGCGATCAAATAGATGCATACCTGGATGACAATCAAAAGATAAATAAAATCATAGCAGATGGTAATACTTATTTTTTCAGCAAGGTCTTAAATGGCTGCGAGGGGTTCGGTTCATTCCTTACCTGGGATCTGGTTCAGGATATAGCCATAATGACAGGCAGTCCAAAAGTGGAGCTGCGGAAAGAGGGCTCCAGGACATTCTCTGATAAGGTATATTTTAATATGGGTGAAAACCGTGTCACATGGGAGGGCAGACCCCACTGGCAAATCCAGAGCAGCCAGAAATAACTTAAGCTATAGTATCAACAGAAACACACTTTATTTGGAGTATTTTGTGTCTTTTTATCAAAAGTATCTGAAAAATCCAAAATATATCCCACTTTTCCCGTTTATTCTATTTTGTCTGCCCTTCCTGGCTACACATACCCTGGCAGAAAATATAAAAAGGGTTGAAATTATTGCACATCAGGGGGTATTGGAAGATGTCCCTGAAAACACTTTTGCCGCACTAAAACGGGTTGCTGAGCTGGGTATTGATGGAATCGGAGTTGATATCCGGCAAACAAAAGATAATCAACTCATCCTCATGTGCGATGAGACGATTGACAGAACAACCGACGGGAAGGGACGTGTTGACCAGTTAACATATGCTGAAATAAGGCAGTACGACGCCGGCTCGTGGCGCAGTGCTGAATTTATTGGTGAACGGGTACCACTACTTTCCGATGTACTCCGGTTTTGCAAAATAAATAACCTCAGGCTCCTTCTGAATATCAAACAAACCCACCTCGAAAAGCAAGTCATGGACCTCGTTAAAGCATTTGAGATGTCTTTACAAGTATACCTATGGGGCACATTGAGAAATTTAGCTATAGATGAAATAGATCCATTAATAAAAGAACTTGCTTTTCTGTCATCAGAAGAGATAAAAGAGGAAAAAATCGCCCGCATACATGAAGAAAAAAAGTACGCATTTTCAATTGTGCTTGGCAGCGACAGCAGAAAGATATTAAAAGATCGAATTAAGAGGGGGATTGATGTTATTCTAACGGATTATCCATACGTTGCAATGGACATTCTCAATATCAAAAACCATATAACTACGCAGAAAAAACAGGAAAATAACAAAAGTAACCGCCTACGGAAAGAAGAAGACGGTAACCCCGTCCATATCCTTGAAAGGGTGAAAACACTGGTAGAAACAATAGAAGATGCAGATTATGATAAGTCAAGAACCGCTACACTGGCAATTCTGGTATTACCCAATAAATATACTGTACCGCATCTCATAAGACTTCTTAAAAATAAACACCCCCACGCAAGACAAAATGCTGCATGGGCACTTGGATTTTGTGACGATAAAGACATAGCGGCATATATACATCCTGTTCTGAAAGACAAAAATGCAGAGGTAAGGAGAGAGGCAGTCCTTGCATTAAGAAGGTTAGGTAATAACCGATCGGTAGCGATACTTATTGAAGCGTTAAAAACCGAGAAAGATCAATGGG
>CAZPUD010000372.1:0-3402 GCA_964589115.1 uncultured candidatus Brocadiaceae bacterium
AATATATTCTTTATTAATCGAATGAATATCTATACCTTTTTTAGTTACCTCAAGCAAAGCTTGGACGACCCTGTCATTATAAGGAATATGTCCTTCTTCTGCTAACTTTAACAATTGCTCTGCTTTAAGTTTACCCCATTGGTCAGGATGCTTGATGATGCTTGAAACATCATACATCTCTTCTTTTACCCAACCCTTCCCAACCATATCCTTTACTATAGTTTCAGCTTCGCTACGATATTCTGCATAAGTTCTAAATCTGTCCATAATAGGATTCCCATCTTTATCAACTTGTCCTGTTGGTTTACTAAATTCAAGTACTATTGTATAAGGAGTTATCGGACGAACTGAATTATAATATACAGTTTTATCCCAATCTTTATATTTAGACTCTATAAACTGCCGTGCCAACTCTTCCTTAACCTTAAGATTACTCTCAAGAAACTCATCTAATTTATCAGCATCTACTCCATACTTTTTAGAAATTTCTTCTAAGGATTTCTCTTTCAGATATTTACTTGCAAATTTCGGTTCAAGTTCTACAAGAAATCTTGTCTTCAAATCTTTCATTACATCAATACCAGCTTTCAATGTACCACGATAAATATCTAACATTTTCTTTTGCGAAGTATTAAACTTAGCCCATTCAGCAAACTCATCCCAAGTAAGCTCTCGCTCTATCTTGTTAGTATATCTTCCATATTCATAATTTTTGAAAGCTTCTAAGAATGCTTTGCCATCTGGAGTGGTCGGTATTCCTGATTCACGCTCAGGTTTTGCAAATTCACGCCAAGCTTCACCGCCTCGCCATCCGTCTATTCTTTTCACTATGGTATTAAAATAATAAGGTGCATATCTAATCAACTCTTCACCTGGCTCATAAACTTCACGACGAAATCTTGGGGCATTATCTTTACGATATACGGGGACTATTGATTGATATAAATAATTTTTCAAAGCTCGTGTACCCCTATAAAGTCTGCCGTCGGTGTATATCTTATATGCTAATTCACGAGCAGGGGGTAAAACCTTTACTTCTTTTCCCTTAACCTTAAATGGAGTATTATTTACAGTTTTAACTTCAAACTCAGCTCTTTCATTTCTGACTTTATCAAATTCTGCAATTTGTTTAGGTGGCTTAGGAACTCTTACTGAAGCCGATTCTTCAGGATAATCTTTTTTTACCGCCTCTTTAACTTTACCTTCAAACTTAGGTTCGGAATAAGCTCCCTCAATTGGTGCGTAAGTATCTATATTAAGTTTTGATTTTCCTGGAACTTCAGTTTCCTTCAATAAATTTTGTGCTAATAAATTGAAAGTTTTTGTCTCTACGGATAAATTTTCACGAGGCGATATATTACTACCCTCTCGCTCTATTCGTGCCGTGTTGCCCGTTTCTTGCGTTCCTATTGCAAAATTTGAAATTCGTTCAAACCCGCCAACAGGTTCAAGAATCTCTAACTCCGAAAGTGTCCGTTCATAAATATCTTTAGTTTCATTCAATAAAGATTTGAAATAATTATCAGGATCTCCAGCCCTTTCTAATGCCTCATCATATATTTTAAGAATAGACCTGGAAGCTACACCTTTTATTAAGTTACCACCATAATCAACCAGCCCATTTTCTCGCAATAATTGTGATGTGACATCTAATATTTCATCAAGAGCACTGAACATTTTCTTGTCAAAAATTTGCTCTCTATAAGCTTTACCTATTCCAAAATGTCTTGCTATCGCAGTTCTGAAGAAATCTATTAACTGGTGAAATAAGGTATATTTAGGATTAGCTTGTGTACTTGCTGGAATAGTTGCCAGCCAACCAGAAACTCGTGGTTCGGTAAGCCCAACCGTAAATACTTCTTGATAGCTATTTCCAGGATCTGTCATATATCGTAACCAATAGTATAAAAGTGGATCATTTGATTTTATAATATTGGCTTCTGAAGAAAAAAATAATTTAATATGTTCTCTTAATTTAAGAACTTGTCCATATAATGAAGAATGTTCAAACGGTTGACTATATAAAAAATTCTGCCCCCCTACCCGCTGACCTTTTCTAAATCCAGGACTAAGCTGATTAAAAATCGTATGCCCTATCTCATGAGCCAATGCTCTAATAAAGGATGCAGGAGTTTTCGATTCGTTAAGAGCAAGAAATACAGGATAGTAACCAGCTTCTTTTGAAGCTCTTGCCTTGAGTGTCCAATTTAGACTATATACAGCACCCACATACTCGCCCGAATCCACAGGTTTTCTTCCTACTCTTACCGTATCTAAATACTTTCCAATAATCAACATCTTGCTATTATTTTCCATTAATTCTTTAACCGCAGCTTTCTCTTTGGCATCTATACGAGGATCAGCCAATAGTTTCTCTACAGCTTTTTCAAGTCTCTCCACAGCTTCGGGTAAACTCATAGTCCCATCTAAAAATTCCTTTACTTTTTCAGGGCGAGGATCTTCTAAAAATGTCGTTATCTCATGCTCCGTAAATCTTTTAAGTTTTTTTCTTGCTTCTTTCCCTTCTTCAAGATTACGCTCCGCAAGTTTCTTAGGCATTTTTCTTGGTTCACTTTCCTTCTCAAGATTAAGCATATAATCAAAAATATTATTATACGGAACACTTGTTTCTCTCATTACCCTGTTCCATTCCTCTATCGCTCTAAAATTAAAATCTCTAATTCGTGTCCTATCATTTGAAGGTATGCTCTCTATTTTATATGCCATCCCCGTAATTATTTCCTCATGGAGAACTCGTGAAGATGAAATTGAACTAAATTCTTGTATTCCCGAAAGGACATCTCTTGATATGACACCTTCTTTACCGTTTTCAAATCGGACAAGAACAAATTTATCCCGTTGACCAGAAGAAGTAACTATATTATCTAATACTTCTACTCTAATAAATTGACGATTAGGAACAGAAATATAAGCACTTCTTTTAGGTTCTGCTTCTTCTACAGGGAAACCCTTAGATTTAAGATAATTTGATTCAGTTATAACTTCAATCTTGCTATGTTCTCCAAATCCTTTTGATTCTCTTCCAGAAGTTGTATAAAAAGTATAAACTTCTGGAATAAGTTTTGGTACAATAGCAGAAGAAGGGACGGGCTCTTTTTTCGAATCTTCAACCTTTACATCATTTTCAAAACCATATTCTGAAGCTTTACTAAGTTCAAGTTCTAACTCATTTAAAGCTTTACGCATTTCAGGAGTAATTGCTCCTGTTCTCCCTATTTCTCGAATTTCATCAGGAGTAAGAGCTTGTGCCATTCTTTCCCAATATCTATACTCTCTTCGTAATATCTCAACACCACCCTCATAGTCTAATTTATCAGCTACAAATTTTTCATTATGTTTATTTATAAATTCAGATAACTCTGCAGGATTTAAACTATTAGC
>CAZPUD010000373.1:0-3401 GCA_964589115.1 uncultured candidatus Brocadiaceae bacterium
GTTACAAATACATCAAACATGCAAAACGTTTAGGTTCAATCGTGGACGATTGAACTGTACCTGTTTCTATCGTCCCTACGGGGCTTACATCATTAATTTAATCTAAAACAGGCAATAAATTGCCTGCCTAATATCAACATCCCTTACAGGGATGAAAAAGATGTGGGTAAGGTAAGCTAGAAAGAGGGGGCTGAGTGCATTTAAGGCGAGTTAATAGTGAATAGTAGATAGATGGATATTAACCATCCAACCATATAACCATTTAACTATTCACTAACTACTATTCACTATTCACTTTTATTTTATCCATTACTCCACCACTCCATTACTCCATTTTCAAAACTACTGCCGATTCGGACCAATACGTAACCCTTCAGGTACAAAATAACGTTCTGACAAATCAAACAGCAGCTGTACCAATAAAGCCAACACCGCAGCAGGAACTGCACCCTGCAAAATGAGTCCCATATTATCCAACCTTATACCAGTGAGGATAGGCTGTCCATAACCACCCGCACCGATAAGTGCACCAAGCGTTGCAGTTCCAACATTGATGACTGCCGAAGTCTTTATTCCGGCGAGAATTGAGCGGGAAGCAAGGGGTAGTTCAATAAGCCAAAGACGTGGTAAAGAAGGTAGTCCTAGCGCTTGTGCTGTTTCATAAATCTCCGCAGGAATATTATGAAGTCCGGTATACGTATTCCGTACAATAGGTAACAAACTGTAAAGAAATAAGGCCAGAATTGCAGGCGGGCCGCCTATACCAAACAATGGAATCATAAATACCAATAAGGCCAGTGACGGAATTGTTTGAATAATTCCCACAATACTAAGTATGATTTGACCGATTTTTGCCCGTTTGGCGGCAAATACTCCAAGTGGAATTGACAAGGCCACTGCCCCTGCCAGGGAAATCACTACGAGATAAAGATGCTCCATAGTCCTTAAAAGAAGACGCCTTGATATCGTTTCAACATATACTACCGGACGTGATCCAAATTCCTTAGCCAAGAAATTAGCTGCCACCCTTGCCTCCGGTATTTTTTGGAGCTTCGACTGCGCATTCATTGTTGTCATCTCCTGCCCAGAGATACGTCCTTCTAGTTTCGATATTATTTTTACGGCATCGGGCCAACGATCTTCCAGGTCTGCACGATAGAGCAGGACGGCATGGTAGTCAGGAAAATAATGTAAATCGTCTTCCAGAACAAGAAGACCATAATGTTCTATTTCTGCATCTGTTGAGTATAAATCAGTTACATGTATAGTACCACTCTCAATACCGCGATATGCTATATCATGCTCAAGTCCATGCACATCACGTTGCGGAAGGTTATAATAACTACGGAGACCCGGCCAGCCGTCAGGGCGGTTCATGAATTCAGTCGAAAAACCAAATTTCAGGTTGGGCAATTTGCGGAGATCTGAAATTTTGGTAACACCTAATTGCTGCGCCATTTCTGCCTTCATTCCAAGCGCATAGGTGTTGTTAAATCCGAGTGGTTTGCTTATCCGGATTCCCAGTTCAGAAAGCGCTTCATCCTCTCCTAAGAAACCCCTCTCTGCCAGGATTTCGTGGGTTAGCGTGCCGGTATATTCAGGATATATATCAATGTTACCATTTAACAAAGCACTCCATAGTACCCGGGTACCACCAAGCTGTTTCCGATGCACAACTGGTATCTCCTCCTGTCTTATCAAAAGCGTAACGATTTCTCCCAGAATTACATTCTCAGTAAAGTTTTTTGTCCCGATCTTCACAGATGAAACCTGCTTTTCTTCTGCAATTGCATCAGGCATTAATAAAAATATTAATACGAAAAAAAATACAAATCTTTTCAAGAACCTTTTCCTCTCAATATCTCGAGTGGACCACGCTGTGCATTAATAAAGCGTGTCACAAATGGATCGGCAGGTGTATCAACTAATTCATTTATCGTACCCTGTTGAACAATACTGCCGGCATTCATTAGTACAATCAAATCACAAAGGAAACCGGCCTCTCCGATATCGTGCGTAACCAATACAACACTTTTCCCTAATTTTTCAAAGATCTGCTTTAAATCACACTGAAGGTCAGAGCGAATAATCGGATCAAGCGCTCCTAATGGTTCATCTAGTAATAATACATCAGGATCTAACATTAATGCCCGCATAAGAGCTACCCTTTGCTGTTGACCGGCAGAGAGCTGCATGGGAAAACGTGACAGCCCATCTTCCGGAAATTGTGTCAATTCGACAAGTTCCTGCAAACGATTTTCTATGCATGATCTTTTCCATCTAAGATAGTTTGCCATCATTATTATATTTTCACGTGATGTCAAATGTGGAAAAAGACCGCTGCTCTGAATAACATAGCCCATATGTCTGCGTAAATTAAGAACATTTGTTGGTGTGATTTCGGTTCTTTGAAACAAAACACTGCCGGTATCAGGTCTTATCAATCCAATCATTAATCTCAGGATAGTGGATTTTCCGGAACCACTAGGCCCGATAATCACAGTAGTCCGTTTTGATGGAATTACCAAATCTATAGAATGCAGGGCTTTTGTGGAATTATAAACCTTTGATACATTTCTGAGTTCAAATATCGGATCTAAAGGTTGTTTATTATTTTTTATAGGCATAAT
This sequence comes from uncultured candidatus Brocadiaceae bacterium, assembly GCA_964589115.1. Classification (GTDB taxonomy): domain Bacteria; phylum Planctomycetota; class Brocadiia; order Brocadiales; family Brocadiaceae; genus JBDIVL01. Next base: position 2,631 of record CAZPUD010000373.1, read on the forward strand.
CTCATTCACTGTATACGGTAAAATTGACTTTTCAGAATTTTAAAAGAGAGAGCTATGTATAGAATAATATAACTATTAAGAAACTTTCAACCTCTATTTCACTGTCTTATTTAGTACCCCCCGTCTTTCATTTGCTCTTTTTCTATTGACATAAAGATTAAAAAGGCTGTATATTCGCATATAGACAAACAAAAACATAGCCAACTCATAGTACTTTTCAAAACCATATTTAAATTAATCCGCCTCTTACCTTTCTTGGGCTGAGCAAAACAATGATTTTCATAAATCCGTTCTCATTTTATGAAAAAATAAAAAAATTTGTTGTCGATTTTTGTACTGAAGACCATAAGGCTTCTTTCTCAAGACGATTTCTCTGTAAATCGGTAAAAGCTTTATATTTTGCTACGAAAGGATACAGTGAAGGCCAGTATTATTTAAAGGCTTCGGCCCTAACCTTTGTATCCCTTATTTCACTTGTTCCGCTTTTAGCCTTTATATTATCCATATCAAAAGGACTCGGTGCGGAAAAGGCACTTGATCAGAAGATCGATGAATATATTATCAAATTACCCGGCGGAGAATTAACCTCTTCCATTATTAGTTTTAAAAAAATACTTTTGGAACAAGTTGAAAGACTTGATTTTTCAGATAAAGATTCTGAAGGAGAACTGTTAAAAAATATTGGAGCACTGGAAAAGTTCGTCACACTTAATGGTAAGGAAAAAGAGAGAGAGCCTCCCCCTATGCCTCTAATGCAAGAAGATGCAAATA
>CAZPUD010000374.1:0-3386 GCA_964589115.1 uncultured candidatus Brocadiaceae bacterium
AAACAATCCTGTCAAGGGATCGCTGGCGCTGCATACGCTTTCCCTGAAAACTCGCCATTCCATCTGGCTGTACAATGAGCTAAACCAAGCAAAGCGTTCCTCCGTTCCTCCCCCACGCTTTGCTTGGTTTAGCTCATTGTACATGGCTGTCATGGACCTTGCAGGCACCGTTCCTCCGTTCCTCCCCCACGGTGCCTTGGCAACGTCCACGCCAGCCATACGCCAGATGGAATGGCGAGTTTTCAGGAGCGTATGCCCCTTGACAGGCTTGTTTGGCCATGCTTAATGGGGGCGAAATTGGCGGATGGAGGTTGTTTACTCCGTCCATTTGTTGTTCAAATAAATAAAAAAGGAGAAAAGAAATGAAAAAAGAAAATTTTAGCATTTTTAACTTTTTGTTTAGCCTTTGGATGTACGATAGAGAGATCGGAGAAGAAGTATTAATATCCGAGAATCCGCATTACATGGTTTCAAAAGGAGTGAGAAGGGCAATTCAGCAACAATATAAGAACACTCCGCCGGTATATAGAAAGAACAGGGATATACCGGCAAGTATTGAATTGTTTAAGAATGGGAACTCGGACAATATCGGGTTCCTGGAATTATTTGGGAATAAAATGGACAACGTTGATTTTAGAGAGCGTTGTCAATATGTAGAGAATGGAAAGCGGCTGTATCGTCTAGAGATGAAGCACAAAGACGAAAGACCGTGGCATGTACGGATTGAAGTTCTAATGAAAAAACTAAACTGTACATATAAGGAAGCATATAGGCTTTCCGAGGCTTTTACGAAGTTGAGACTTGGGAAGGAAGAAGTTGTTAAGATTATTAAAGGTTATATTAAAGATAACCTAACGATAACCTCAGGGTTAAAATCTGTTAAAAACCTCGAAAAATATATTGAGAAATTCGAGGATTTGGTTGCAGAAATGCAGGTGTTTGAAGATCAAGAGAAAAACCAATATGGACTGATATATAATGATGATGAGGAGATCAACGTGGATTTTGATCCAATTATTGTCAGAAAAACTTTTAAGTTCAGAAAAAGTGATATAGCAATAGCGATGGCGGAAGCTATCGTTGAAAAGTTAAATAACGTGGATAAATCAGCACTAATTGACAACAGTTATGCTGATGAGTACGAGATGGAAGCCGATCCAGAACTCGAAGCCGAAGAGTATGAGGATTTGGACGTAGACAGCAACCCATTCACCGGCAAAGAGTTGGGTATGCCAGAGTGGTCGTTGCCTGATGCGATGGTCCAGTATATTAGATCATCTAATCAGGTAAGATTAAATAAGCTTAAAAAAGAATTGATGAATCCATCATGGCAATCTTTTATAGATGATGATGGAAACAAAAAATATTTCAAGTTCCATGTCGAAAGATTTTTGACAAAAACGGCTTATTCTGAGCTTTGGGAAAGAATCAAGGCAAGAGACAAGGAGTTAGTCTTGATTCGCAAAAAGATTATCCAAGATATTGAAGAGAACGGAGCAGAACAGGAAACAATTGAAGCAGTTGAAACGTATAATCAATGTCTGCAAAAAGGAAGTTTGAAACAGGCAAAATTTGTATTAAGGAAATATATTCACGGTGGAAGTTTCACTCTTGGAGGAAGAACCAAGACCGTAAAGCCAATTAAAAACATTAAGGAGAAGGAATATCTAGTTGCAATTCTCAAAGATGAGATTGCAGCATGATATAACAATAAAAATAGCCAAGTTAGTTTAGCATACTAGCTTGGCTATTTTTATGAATGAAACAAAAAACTGGAAGGGGACGCATCCTATGAGAAAAAATAACATAACGTTTTAAGAAAAAATATCTATTCCCACCCATCCACCCATAGGGACGCCGGGCGAGGGTCCAGCCCGTTCTCTCCGCCCACCCACCCACTGACGAAGACCGCTTTCCAGGCACCCGAATTTTCTACGAAAATTCGGATAGCCCTCCGGCCTTCGGCCTGCGGTGAAGGTAATATTATATAGATCGCATTCCAAATCAAAGCTGAGCAGATGTTAAGACCTATCTCCGAACCATAAACCCGCTAGACAAACAACCGTCTAGCGGGACAGCCCTCCGGCCTTCGGCCTACGGGGAAGGTAATATTATATAGATCGCATTCCAAATCAAAGCTGAGCAGATGTTAGGATCTATCTCCGAACCATAAACCCGCTAGACAAACAACCGTCTAGCGGGACAGCCCTCCGGCCTTCGGCCTACGGGGAAGGTAATGATTATAGCCTCTTTAAAGGTAGTTATTATAGCCTTTTTATATCGCTTCCACGAACTAATATTGACTGCATTAGTCATTCTTTTCTCCGCACTGACGAGTCTGTCTCTGTTTCCATGAACTTATAGCTATTTCAGGCACTTATGGATATTCCCACAATGACTAGCGAGCAATAAACAAAGCAGCATACAGGATGTAAGTTCGCCATAACCTCTTGATATCATTACCTTTTCTTAAAGTCCTGTTTCTTGCCTCGTTTTTGTCTTGATTATTGGCTTTTCCCTGCTATAATGTAGTCAACGGTCGGAAATGGTTTCTGGCCACAACTCAAATAGGAGGAGGTAAAAATGATTGAATCAATTGGCGCCTATAAAGGAAGGAGCGGGATTGAGTGGTTTCCGTCCCTTAGTGTCATTAAGCGGGTTGATAGCCCGCTTAACGACAGCTGTTTTGTTAAATGGTCTGGTAGTATTAAAGGCAACGTCGAGGGAGTCGGATTGGCCGAAACTGTGATATTTTTCGCGCAGTTTACGGACGATCAGAGGTTTCGAGTTGCCTGTAGGTATAACAATGGGTTCTACAACGCCATATATATTCAGGCGTTGGTTGAAACCACAATTACCGCGCCCAAGGGGAAGTCAACCCCCAAGCCTCGAGAGGGGAAGGGCACCGGAGTAATCAAATCCGGCACAGAAGAGGCGATCTAACGTAATCGCCCGGTCACTCAGGGAGTTAGAAACCTGAGTGACTGGGCACACCAATAGGAGGGAGCAAATGAAGGCGGAATTTATGGAAGTCAAATACGAGTATTCGGGAGTTTCTGAGTACTCGTATTGGTTATTCTGTACCAGACGCGGCGGTGTTTGTACCCGCCAGATCCGGTCAGGATACAGTCCGCAATATTTTTGCCAGTCGTGCCGTTTTTTCCTGTGTCAGTTTGCACAGGAAAGAGTCATATTCCCCGACTAAATCCCCACCCCTGTCAGGCTGGATACCTGGCAGGGGATTTTTTGTCTCGACATTGAAAAAAACTAAGGCCGTCGCCGCCTCCTCGCTACGCTCGTCGGCGGCGGTGCCTCGCTGGCGCTCGGCACAATTTAAAAGGAATAGATTAGAGGCTATCGATTCATAACAGCTGATATCGATTCAT
>CAZPUD010000375.1:0-3372 GCA_964589115.1 uncultured candidatus Brocadiaceae bacterium
ACACCTCCCCGTAAACCCGCTTAGTTAAAATGAAAATTCCTATACAATCAAGTTATACCCCTTTGGACATCCCCATACCGTTACAAATCATGTTGACTATTACTAGTGTGGGTAATGCCTACTCTACATTTCTGCCCAATTGCTGATAGCTGACTGCTGACAGCTTGTAGTGTTAATATACATATTTGACACGAAAGGCAATATCCAGTAAAATAATGTCAAGTAGTATGAAATACCTATTAATAATTATAATCTCTGCCATTTTATCAAGCACAGCTTGCATAAAGGCATTTGCGGATGTTTCCTATGCCGATATGTTTCTGAGTGGAAGGGGCTATAAACCTGCCGAAAACACCCAGTCCGGGAAACTATTTATAGCATATCCCCAGGAGAAAAGTAACTTACCTGATAATCCACTTTATAGAGAGTGGTGTATAGACACTTTCAATAATGGTGAACAAATCTATGAGGCATACAGGGAAATAGCATTTGATATTGATTACCGTGCCGAACCCCCGAAGACAGATTATTGGCAAACACCGGCAGAAACCATGCAAAATAAGCAGGGTGACTGTGAAGATTCTGTTTTTTTGTTTTTCTTTCTTTTGCCTGAATTAAATACCGACGGTGATATCGTCTGGGGCTGGGTTACGAATAAGGACAATTCAATTTCCTTTGCCCACGTATGGTATCAGTTATACGACAAGTACGGCAGGCCTTATATTGTGGAAGGTTTTTCAAAAGAATGGAATGGGATTATTCCTGCAGAATCAGTAAATGGAATAGAAGAACGTATACCAATATTAATGTTAAGACACAATCAGGTAAGCCATGTGGTAAGCGAAATGATCCCAAAACTTACAGAATCCTTTGAAGATACACAATCCTCATGGGATATATATCTTAACAATACAACGATTATCCGTGATATCTTTCAAAAACTTCAGGATTTGTTTTACCGGTACAGATTGGTGGATGGGTAAATGGGTATATGGGTAGATGAGTATATGAGTGGATGGGTAGATGAATTAAACCCCTAACTCAAACGAGTCGGAAAAGCCAAAATCCGAAGCACGAAATACGAAACAAATTCAAATGACCAAACTTCAAATAAAAACTTGAAACCACAGATTTCACAGATGACACAGATATAAAATAGAAAATACGAAATTAGAAATACGAAACAAATCCGAAAATACAAAACCTCAATGACAGAAAGGATTTTCTATCCGTGTCATCTGTGAAATCTGTGTAATCTGTGGTTTCTATATGTTTTGGTCATTCAAACATTAGAGTTTAGGATTTGTTTCGTATTTCGATATTAGAATTTAGAATTTAAACGCTTCTATATATCGACAAAATTCTGTCGATGTTGAGGCGCTAAGCGCCTATTCACCCAATAACCCCTGTCCATTAACCTTTTGGGCATAAATATCCCAGTAGTTCCTATCCTTGCTGCGTCCATCCTGCCAAACAATAACAGCGCCTCCGGTTCCATCATAAACAATCACCGGAAAGCATTGGGCATCTGGCGCAATGCTGCAGGCTACGCCGTTATCTTTCCATTTCGATATCCCCTTTGAATCGACCCGCTGGGCATAGATATCAAATGTGGAAGAGCGACTGTCATCCCATACGGCAACCGCACCACCTGTACCATCACTCGTAAGACAGACATAGTTCTGTATACCAGACTCAACACAGATAGCCAAACCGTCTTTTTTCCAAAGGATATTGCCGCTCAGGTCAACACGCTGCATATAAATATCAAAGTCTTTGCCCCGCTTATCCCACCAGCCAAGAATGACGCCTCCGGCACCGTCACTGATAATCATCGGATAGTTTTGATTGTTAGGTGCGGTACATATTGGAATACCATTGTCTGTCCAATGAACGACCCCGTTTCCATCCACATGCTGAGCAAAAATATCATTATTACCGTTACGGGTATCGACCCATGCAATAATCGCCCCTTCGGCTCCGGTATCAACAATAACAGGGGGGCTCTCATGTCCCAACGCAGTGCAAATGGCAACACCTCCCTTTTCCCACAATATCTTTCCGCTGCCATCGATTCGCTGGGCATATATATCAGCGTAACTTTTCCTGAAATCCTGCCATACCACAATGGCACCACCGGCACCATCATATACTGCTACCGGTGCACTTTGCGCCCCTGAATGCCCGCAGACAAGCACTCCGTTTTCTGCCCATAACAATTCCCCGTCTTTATTAATACGCTGGGCATAAAGGTCTGCATAATTTGTCCGAAAGTCCTGCCAGACAATAATAGCTCCGCCATCGCCATCGGTCGTAATACAGGGGCTGTCCTGCGCATTAACTTCGGTACATACAGGAATACCGTTATCTGCCCACTGCGGTGTACCATCTGCGCCGATACGTTGTGCATAGATATCGTAGTTGCCGCTGCCGCTCCTTACGTCATGCCAGGTGATAATAGCTCCACCGGCACCATCACTAATAATCCTTGGTTTGTCTTGTTTTTCCGGCATAGTACAAACGGGCACACCATTCTCCATCCATGAAATATTTCCCTTTGCATCAATCCGCTGGGCATAGATATCGAAATGAACGTTTCTCGCATCTTCCCATACCATAATGGCGCCGCCTGCACCATCGCTAATTACCTGCGGAAAACTTTGCTGACCCGGTGCCGTGCAGATAGCCGTATTTTTTCTCTCATCAGCAGACCAGGCCCCAATGGCCAAATGTGAATTCAACATGGTTAAAAGGCTTAAAGTGATACCGATAGGTATTGTTTTAAACAAAGTATTTTTCATAAGAATTATTTTCAAATTAAAAACTTTAAAATCAATTTATCCTTACAGGCAGCGCTGCAAAAAGGAAATCCGAAATACTAAGTACGAAATCCAAAACAAATTCAAACAAAAGATGAAACCACAGATTTCACAGATGACATAGATGTAAAATACGAAATTCGAAATCCGAAATTCGAAACAAATTCGAAAATACAAAACCTCAATGACAAAAACCTCGTTTCGGATGGCAAAAGGCATTTTTAACACCACGAAGCACCTGGCGCGGCCTTTGGCCGCAACCAAATTCGAAATACGAATATCGAAATACGAAACAATTCCAAATGACAAAAAACTCAATGCCCTAAACCTTACGTAAGCCTCGTCTAATCAATGCCTTATGGCTATGTCGTTTTAAAAAACGAGCATAAAAAACAAGAAGTTGATGGATAGTAGTACGAAGGGCACGAAGAAAGACATAAATTAGTAGACGAGTAAATGGGTGGAGTGGGTAAATGGGTATTTAACCCATCACTCATATACTCATCCACCCATCTGCTCATCTACCAAAATCTGTGTCATCTGTGCAATCTGC
>CAZPUD010000376.1:0-3355 GCA_964589115.1 uncultured candidatus Brocadiaceae bacterium
CCATATACGCGCGGGTATACTATCTGTTTCACAACTAATTGCAGAAGTTATGGATACTGCACATATAGTTGAGATTGCAGCATATTCACGTCATGGTGAACAAAAAATAGCAAATATATGGAAACTTCATCAAATAGCGTACGATATTGAACAACATCAAAGCATTTCCCTTAAGGCCTTTATTGACCGCATCAAGCTATGTATAAAAGAAGCGAGGGAAGAAGGGGAGAGTCCGCTCTCGGATGAGACATTAGATGTTGTAAAAATTTTAACGGTACATAAATCAAAAGGATTGGAATTTCCGGTTGTGGTTTTAGGTAACCTGCATGGTGAGGTAAAAAACGATAATGAAATACTCGACACGGCGATATTTGATTGGTCAACAGCTACTACAGGCATTGTGATTGGTAAGTCTGATCAGCAGGTGAGGAATCTTCAAAGTATTCTAATTGAAAAAAAACTGAATGACCGCTCATGGGAGGAGGAAAAACGTGTACTTTATGTAGCCATGACGAGGGCAAAAGAACGATTGATCCTTATGGGTTCATTGAAAGATGATGATAAATCCTATATGGGACTGATTACCAGATCCATAAGAGATATTACAGGTATCCAGTTTGATAACGAAGACGTAAAAGAAATCTTCCTGGGAGATGCACAGATCTTTGTAGAATATTTCAAGCTTGATGGAACACATCACCCTTCAAAAACCTTTAAAAGACAAGAATGGAATATCGATTGGGAACCATTTGTACGGTTATGGGAAAAACGAAGGCATGCAATGCTTAAAACAACACAAACACCTGCTTTTATTTCTTCCTCTATGGTGGCTCGCAGAGAAACTTCGGTACAGGGTTTACATAATATACAAAATAAATATGAAGAATATTCTGAAGTGTATTTAAACAATATTGAATTGGTCAAATCTGTTTGCCGGCGGGTGTTGGAGGAATGGAATTTTCAAGAGGGTGCGAGTGAACTCTCAAGAATTGTTGAATCAACGGTAAAATGGGTTATTGCTATGGAAAAGGTTAAAGGCAGGGCGATGGCTCAATACTTACCCGATGAGTACATATATCAAGGTAAAAATCGAACCATGTCTCCTTATTCCCAAAAGGGAAATGATGGGTGTTTAAAAGACATGACAAATCGTTTCACACCTTTCATGTCTTTTCCCTCTGAAAGAGAGGATAAAGTTATGGTCACAAAACTTGAAGGGATATTCCGTGATACTTCACAAATTCAGGATGTAGAATCTATAAAAGACGAAGTATTAAGGGTACTTTTCAATTTTATTGAATCAGAAATATATAAAGAACTGCAGAACGCACAAATTCTAAGGCGCGGCATACCAGTTTTACTCAAATGGAATGAGCAGATTATGAGAGATGCAATCGATATACTTTATAAAGTCGGTAACAAACTCATTATCGGTAATTATGAGACAAATGATGTTTCTATGGTTGATTTTCCGGCAAAGTTAGCAGAATATAAATCACGGAAAGATATTTATGCTGGCATTATCAGGTATTGTTTTAAAACAGATAACACGGAATTTAAGCTTATTTTCCTCAAGGAAGGTAAGGTCATTTCTCTTTAATGGTTTGGAAAGGTGATTTCATGTATTTTCTTTAATTTTAAATAAATTCCAAACTCTACCAGGAAAAGGATATCCATAAAAAGAGGAACAAACGCATCTCTGCTTAATACACTACTACATTTTCTCTGCATTCTACATACCCTTTGCTTAACCCATTGCTTTATAGATAATTTGGAAAGTGCTTAATATGAAAGTGACATATAAAACAGATATAGGTAAAAAGAGGACTATTAATGAAGATAGTATTATTGTTGATGAATCAAAGGATATTTTTCTCATTGCTGATGGATTAGGAGGTCATCAGGCAGGCGAAGTGGCAAGCAATATGGCAGTAAAAGAATCTTACTCATACCTGAACAAAAATTTAGGCAAAGCTAAAAGTGAAGAGGACATTTCAAATCTCCTTACCAAGTCGCTAATGAAAGCCCATAACGCAATAAGGGCAAAGTCAACGACAGATATAAATCTTATTGGTATGGGAACAACTCTAATAGAGATGTTAGTAAAAGACAGTAAAGCACATATCTGCCACGTTGGCGACAGCAGGGTATACTTGCTGAGAGACGGGATAAAACAGATTACCAAAGATCATACTTTTGATAATTATCTCGCCGAACATAAGGATAAGAAAACGAAACGGAGATATCTACCTCTACATATCCTTACTCAAGCTGTAGGTGAATCGGAAACGCTTGTTCCGGAATTAAAGCAGGTAAAATTGAAGACAGGTGATATCATTCTTCTCTGCTCGGATGGCCTTACCGATATGCTTTCTGATAAGGAAATAGAATCGATTATTCAGAAGCACAAAGATGAGCTTCCCATGGCAGCAGACAACTTGATAAAAAAGGCAAATGATAAGGGGGGAATAGATAATATTTCTGTGATATTAATAAAAGTGTAAATAAGGTGTAATGTCCTGTATGGAAAGGAATAATAAGGATTGTAATATGTTCTCTATACGATTAATGAAGAATATTTTATCTTATATTTGTATCTTTGTATCCGTCATAACATTAATATCCACTGTCTCTGCAGAAACGATTCGTAAAATACTTGGCCATACAATAGAAATCGAGTTTTTTTTGAAAGAACATAAGTTGAAGGCTACTGACCATATGTTAATAGCCAGCGGAAATGCTGAAAAAGCCTTATGTTTTATAAATACATCATTCAAAATCTTATCAGTTAGTTCTATGGAAAGGAGATTAGATTTCTCGACAGGAAGCAGTGTATCCCGAACTGATTCTCGTACCGGGAATTTTGGACGTGTGCAGTATTTGGAGATTATAATACCTCCTGACTTAAGGGAATTGGACAGAATAACCCTGGATATTGAATATGAAGGAGTGCTCTCTTCCGGACCCGGTTCCTTAGAAAAAGAAGATGTTGGTGAGACAATTGGCATTATTGACGAGAGAGGGATTTATTTAAGTCCGGCATGCATATGGTATCCGGATATACCTTACTCCCTTGCAACTTTTAAAGTAACCAGTATTACTCCAGTTGGATATGAGGCCGTAACGCAGGGTACTTTGTTAGAAAAAAAACTAATAGGCGATAATATACATACCACCTGGGAAGAAAAGAACTTATCTGAGGGGTGTCACCTTGTAGCAGGAAGGTATAAGATAACAAGCATTCGGCACAATAATATCGATGTATATGCATTCTTCTTTCCAGAAGAACAAGGCTTAGTAAAGACGTACTTAAATGCAGCATCTCGTTATTTAGATATGTATCAGACGTTGATAG
>CAZPUD010000377.1:0-3346 GCA_964589115.1 uncultured candidatus Brocadiaceae bacterium
TGATACGATAAGTTACACATAAAATAAAGATTGAAAAGATGTGGGTAAGGATGAGGTCATTGCGAGGGGCGTTTTTCCCCGAAGCAATCCCTTTTGAAGTATCCAAGAGATTGCTTCGGAAAAGACCCTCGCAATGACAAGCTCCACCCCCTTTAGATAACCCTATACTATTACAAATTATGTTGACAATGTATTAGTTTATGTGGGCATTGGTGCTATACGTAATTGATGGTGGAGTCAACAACATAAAACGTGGGTTTAAGTTGCAGACTTGAACCCGCGGAGATGAATATTTATGTTTATTCGTGGTTCCTCATGATTTCTTATCAGAAAAGGAGGCAGTAAGTTTATGAAAAATGCATCCGTTGGTTTTGGATATGTTAGAATTGGCTTTTTATGGTGCATTGCAGTTTTGTTTTTATTATTTGTTTTAGCAATGCCCACGTCAATAAGTGCGGCAATCATACATGTATCCGCTACTGGAAATGATGGAACAGGAGATGGCTCTTCAAGTAGCCCATGGGCAACCATCCAGAAAGGTATTGATTCTGCTAATGATGGTGATGTGGTTTTAGTTGCTGATGGTACGTATACAGGTACAGGAAATAAAGACATCAGCTTTAAAGGTAAGTCAATCGTTGTAGAATCAAAGAATGGAGCAGCAAACTGTATTATAGACTGTGAAGCATCCGGTCGTGGATTTATTTTTAACAGTAATGAAACAAGTAATAGTGTATTAAGGGGGGTTACAATACAAAACGGATCACCTGGCTATATTCATACTGGAAATTTCGGGGGAAATATTGGAGGTGCAATCCTTGCGTACAATGCTTCACCTAAACTAGAAAATCTTATTATAAAATCGAATAATGCATCAAATGGTGGAGGTGGAATATTTTGTGGAAATAATTCTTCACCACTCAAAATCGTTAACTGTATCTTTATTAAGAATATAGGTTTTGAAGGTTCTGCGCTCGTTGCTGACGATGGCAATACCGTCGTTGATGCAGAAAATTGTGTTTTTTATGATAACGGAAATTCTTCCTCTGTAGGAACAGTCTACGGGAATTATGGAAAACTGAATATTATCAATTGTACTATAGTAAAAAATGCTGGTTACGGTGTAGGCGGATGGGGTGGTGGTACAGTTAATATAAGTAATTCAATCATATGGGATAATTCGACTCAAAATTTCTATGGAATAAGTCAAGGTAGAGTCACCATTACTATCAATCACTCTGATGTTCAGGGGGGATATATTGGCATAGGCAATATTGATTCCGATCCTCTCTTTGTAGATACTATTAATGACGACTACCGCCTTTCCAATAGTTCACCATGCATTGGTGCTGGCACCTCCACAAGTGCACCATCAACCGATATAAAAGGCAATATCCGGCCTAATCCAATGGGTTCTATCCCTGATATGGGGGCTTATGAGAATTCACTCGGTACTCCAACACAAACAACTTCTCCATCACCAGCGCCAACTCCTTCAGACACCACTGCCCCAAGCGGTACAATCAGCATTAATAATGGCGCTTCGTACACGAATTCCTCAACAGTTACCTTGGCCCTATCAGCAACGGATAATGTAGGGGTAACAGGATATTATCTCTCAGACAGTTCAATCACACCTTCTACATCTGATGCCGGATGGGCTTCCGTAACTTCTACGACAAGCTATTCAGGGAATGTTTCATATTCTCTCATCGGCAGTGACGGCAGTAAAACAATCTACGTCTGGTACAAAGATGCGGCAGGAAACGTATCAAGCACAGCAAGCGCTGCCATTACCCTGGATACAACAGTACCTACCGTAACGATATCAAGTCCCACATCCGGTTCTACCTACACCACTACTGCCAGTACGATAAGTTTAGGCGGGAGCGCATCGGACAGTTCCAGCGGCATAAGCAGTGTAACGTGGAGTAACAACAGGGGTGGAAACGGGACTGCCACAGGAACGGCAAGTTGGTCAGTATCGGGCATAAGTCTATCAAGCGGTGATAATGTAATCACCGTAATGGCTAGAGATGATGCAGGCAATACAGGGACGGATACACTCCAGGTAACCTATGGTACAAGTAGTACAGTAAGTGTTCCTGTTGTATCTACAGGGTCAGTATCGAATGTGTCGACAAATTTAGCGACACTCAGTGGTACGGTCAATGCAAATGGCGGCACGACAACGGCATGGTTCAATTACGGTATAACAAGCGGTTCATACACCGGTACGTCAACCACACAGACGATGACGGGTTCAGGCAATACGGCGATAAGTATTGGTATCAGTGGATTATCATCCGGGACGAATTATTATTACAGGATTGCAGCACAGAACAGTGCAGGTACGTCATATGGTAGTGAGGCATCATTTACTACAAGTACGATTACCGTTACACCCACACCACCGCCATCTACGGCTGATACAACAGCACCAGCTAACGGTTCGATAACTATTAATGAAGGGACATCATATACCAGCTCTACCACGGTAACTGTCACCTTCTCGGCTACGGATAACGTAGGGGTAACAGGATACTATCTCTCTACCAGTTCATCTACACCTGTAGCAACTGCCTCCGGGTGGAACTCGGTGCCGTCAACAACGAATTATGGTGGAAGTGCATCTTATCCTCTGCCAGGCGGAGACGGGAACAAGACCATATACTCATGGTTTAAAGACGCTGCGGGAAATGTATCAAGTGCAGCAAGTGACTCAATTATCCTCGATACCACCGTTCCCATCGTAACCATAACCAGCCCTACCTCCGGTGATACCTATACGGCTACGGGTAATACGATAAGCCTCAGTGGCAGTGCATCGGATAGTCTAAGCGGGGTAAGCAGTGTGTCATGGAGTAATAACAAGGGGGGAAGCGGTGATGCCAGCGGCACTACTTACTGGAGTATTTCCAGTATAAGCCTGGTCAGTGGAGAGAATAAGATAACAGTAACGGCAAAAGACAATGCAGGCAATACCGCTACGGATACGATAACGGTAGCATATACTGCAAGCTCTGTACCCCCTACGGTAAAGACAGGTTCAGCAACAGATGTAACAAAAAACTCTGCTACCCTGAGCGGGACAGTGAATGCCAACGGGCTGTCAACAACCGTATGGTTTGAGTACGGTACACTCAGTGGTTCGTATGGGAATAAATCATCAACTCAAAGCATGAGCGGTTCGACGGACACAACGGTAAGCATAACCATAACGGGATTAACGGCAGGGACGACGTATTACTACAGAATTGCAGCGCAGAACAATGCGGGGACATCGTATGGTGAGGAGATGTCGTTCTACAAGTCTTCCGTAGAGAACCCGCCAACAGTAGAGACG
>CAZPUD010000378.1:0-3341 GCA_964589115.1 uncultured candidatus Brocadiaceae bacterium
ACGTTTCGGTTCAATCGTGGACGATTGAACCAACTCTGAAACTTTGAATTTCCTAAGCATTAAATTAGGCCTTCGGCGACTTATGGTAATTATGCAGGATGGGTCAGGCGTCAGCGCACCCATCAAAAAATCTCAATGGTTGAATGGTTTAATGGCTAAGTGGCTAAAAAATCCTATAACCATTTAACCATATAACCACTATAGCCATATAAAATGATGGGTCCGCTCCGCTTGACCCATCCTACTAAGCTAATGCCGTAAATCCATTACATACCAGTGAACAAAGGTTACTATTTTATCTACAATATCATTTAATGTTGTGTCTGCCGTATTTATTACATAATCTGCCGCTTTGTCATAAAGTGGTTTTCTAAATTCCAGGAGATCTTGAATCTCCTGGTATCCCCCTTGACTTGTAAGGTTTGGCCTTCTCCGGTGCGTTAGGAAATCACCACCGATCCTTCTGTAGAGAGTACCTGCATCGGCATCTAAAAAAATAAAGATTCCATTTCGCTTGAGATTCTTTATATTTTCCTCTCTAAGAATAACTCCTCCGCCTGTAGCAATGATTTTATTATTAAGAAGACTTAGTTCTGCTATAATCTGCGCTTCAATTTCACGAAATAATCTTTCCCCGCCTATTGCAAATATGTCTTTAATTGTCTTTCCCTCTTTTTGTTCCAGGTACTCATCTGCATCAATAAATTCCTTACCAAGCCGCTGCGAAAGCATACTGCCCACGGTAGTTTTTCCGGCACCTCTAAAACCTATCAAGATAATGTTCATATTAGTATCTATTATCATTTAACGTCATCAAAGTTCAGGATATCCATGTACTCCTATTCCCTCCAACCCATTATATATATCTTTTTCCTGCCTGCATATTTTATTATATTCTCGGCAAAACTAATGCCTCCGAATATTATTATTAACTCCTTATCAGCATACTCAGGAAAAAACTCAAAAAATCACCTGCACTTTTCCTCTATATCATTAACATAATCAACCTTTGGCGTTGACCTTACCTCCACCACAAATACTTTATCATTACCGGCAATTATGGCATCAACTTCGTAATCCTCACCGCCCTTCCTTCTGGTAAGGGTGGTCTGTTTATAGCTCAATAAAATTCAATAGGGTAAATAGCTCCGTCAGGAGCGGCCTGTATATGATTCATAGATAAACAGACCGCTCCTAACGGAGCTATAGTATTGCAAGGATGAAACCGAACGTATCTTCAACTGACGAAAGACTGCCCACCGGTCATTGCGAGGGTCTTTTCCGAAGCAATCCCAAAGGCAGAGATTGCTTCGGAAAAGACCCTCGCAATGACATTATAAAGCAATGACGTTTTAAGGACTCTGTACGTTCCATACACCTGCATACAACCAAAGCTCAACTTTCGCCATACTCTGTTCGGTTTCATCTATTGGATGCTATAATACCTCTCCATCTTTATCTTGCTACAAACAGATCGTTCCTACGGAACTTATAGATAATACGTTTTTCAAAAAAACTAAATTGTTACAAGACTCAAATTATATATTTACGTTAAATGTTCAAAAGCAATTTTTTCAATCAGCTCAAGCGGAGGTGTTTCACCTGTCCATAATTTAAATTGTGCAGCCGCCTGGTATACAAACATTGGTAAACCACCTATAACCTTACATCCTATAGCTTTAGCTTCACGGAGCAATTTTGTTTCTACAGGGTTATAAATAGTATCGAAAACGATCATATCTGGCCTTAGTTTACTTTTTACAACCGGAGTTTTGTCAATTTCCGGAAACATACCTACAGGAGTAGCATTAATCAATATATCCCCTTCGATTGCCTGCAGGTCATCAAGATTCATGTCACGGCATCCAACCTCAAGGGCAAGCGATCGTGCCCGTTTGTAATCTCTATTAACGATCGTTATCTGTGCGCCCTGTTCCTTTAATCCAAAGGCAATCGCACGTGCAGCACCTCCCGCACCGAGGAGAATCACCTTTTTTCCTTTTAAATAATCGTCGTTTACGACTGTCGTCCTTGCCCCATTACGTACTACACGGGGGTGTGCTCGGTATACACTCTTTAACGCTTCGATGGCCGCCTCACAGTCTGTATTATAACCGATTAAGCATCCATTCCTGTTTACAACTGTATTAACCGCCCCAATTTTTTTTGCTGTGGGATCAATCACGTCCAGACAGTGCATTACCGCCTCTTTATGAGGAATCGTTACACTGTAACCCTTTACATCCAACTCTCTAAAGTCCTTGATAAAATCGCTTATCCTGTCTACTTTAAAAGGAACATAAATACTGTTAAAATTCATCTCCTTAAAAAGCGTATTGTGGATGTATGGGCCGATACTGTGAGAAACGGGGTTCCCGATTAATCCGTAAATTGCTGTATTCTTATCTTGCTTCCGGGCTTGGTATATATTGAGAAACTCACGAATACTTATTTGTCCGGGAGCGGATTCCTTCCCTTTCCGAAGAGAGGCAAAAGTTAAATAACTGCCGAATCTTTTATACAAGATACGGCTAATAATACCATACTCACCCATACAAAAAGAAATAAGAGGTACCTGAGCACTCCGCAGCAGACGATATATCCTGATATTATCAGAAATATCAGCCGCATAAGTAACGATTTTTACAATATCAGCACCGCTCTGGCTTAGTTTTTGGTAAACGGATGCAACGTCATCGGGTGTCTCACGAAAATTGTGATATGATACAATAAGTCTCGTTTTACAGCGGGAGTTATAATACAGATCATCCTTACTTATAGTGTGAATACAATCATGTTCAATATCTATAAAGTCAGCCTGCAATTTAACGGCAATTTTTAGAAGTGAAATCCGATCTTCCTCACTACCACAGAACTTACCTCCTTCCCGAACAGGACGATTAGTAACGATCACCGGCCTCGTACTTTTCTTCAGGAGCAGTTCCAGATCCGGATTTTTTATATAATCAAGGCGGAGTTCAACAATATCCGCCTGTTCCGAAGCTTCTGCCATATCCCTAAGGGCATCCTCAACAGTATTAGCAGTAACAGGTATACAAATCATATATAAATATTCTATATCTGGTTTATTTTCACGATAAGTTAAATTAGGTTGGGTTTTAAAAGACAAAACCCAACGACTTTTTACCCACCCCTATCCCCTCCCAGGAGGGGACTTCTACAATTCCCCTCTTGAGAGGGGTTAGGGGTGTGTTAACAAAATAACGAAAAAACTTTGAAATTCCTAAACGTCAAGCTAGTCTGCCTTTGGCAGCGGCTATGGTTAGTTCAATCTTGTAGATTGAACCATTCCTTTAGCTTGTGCCTGTACGTTTTGGTTT
>CAZPUD010000379.1:0-3326 GCA_964589115.1 uncultured candidatus Brocadiaceae bacterium
ATCTTGGTAATGGTGTAACAACCATTGGTCAACAACTTGCGCTGTGGATGGATTTGGGACATCGCATAGGCTTATATGGCTTTCTGGGTGTGGACGTTCCAACGGGAGGAAAACATAGAGAGGATGCAGATCTGGATTTTCTTTATGGTATTGCACTGTCGAAAACCTTCACTATAAATGAGTACTCTGTATTAGAGGGTATCACACTTTTCATTGAGTTAAATGGTAATAAAGGGTTTGGTCTGGATGGAGAAGGAGGGGATCAGGTAGACCTCCTGCCGGGGATTCGATGGGAACTCTCGCATGAACTTTATGTAATGCAAGGTATAGAAATTCCATTACACAATACCGACGAATTCGATAAGAGAATATGGTTTGGCATTATTAAAGATTTTTGAGGAATTACACAAAAATGACAGGATTTAGGTTATGGATAACATAAGACCGAACAAAAATAAAATTATTCAAAGCGATATTCCTCCCTGGTTCAAAGATGGTTTGAGGTTCGAATGCCAGCGATGTGGCAGGTGTTGTCGGGGTGAGCCTGGTGTTGTATGGGTTAATAAGGAAGAGATAGAAAAGATATCGTCTTTTCTAGGTATCACACAAGCCATATTCGCTAAAAGTTATTTAAGGAGTGTTAATGGTAGGTTTAGCTTATTAGAGTATGGTAATGGAGATTGTATTATGTATAATGACGGTTGTAAAATTTATGCAGTTAGACCCTGTCAATGCAGGGCATTCCCTTTTTGGGGGACAAACCTGGAGAGCAGAACCGAATGGGAAAAATTAAAAAAGACATGTCCTGGAATAGATAAAGGAAAGTTGCATGACTTAAAGGATATACAA
This sequence comes from uncultured candidatus Brocadiaceae bacterium, assembly GCA_964589115.1. Taxonomy (GTDB): domain Bacteria; phylum Planctomycetota; class Brocadiia; order Brocadiales; family Brocadiaceae; genus JBDIVL01. The sequence goes on from CAZPUD010000379.1 coordinate 850, forward strand.
GAAAATGTAAGGATATATGAAGGGCGTTTTGGTTAATTAAATAATTTATATGCTGCTTATCTTTAAAAATGAGTTAAGTTTTAGAAATAATCAGGATTGTGCAAACAGTTTAGCTATCAGCAGTCAGCCTTCAGCTTTTGCCAATTGCAGATAGCTGATTGCTGACAGCTTATTATAATTCTTATATAAATAAGGTATTTCTGAATGAATATAAAAGGATCGCTGGAAGTAAATTCCCGCCTGGAACTGGTAAATATGTATCAACGTTTAGAAAATGAATTAATGGAGCTAAATCCCACCTGCAGGCAGTGTGGAACCTGTTGTAAATTTTCTGAATTTGATCATGTCCTCTATGCAAGTAATGTAGAGGTCGATTTTATTACTCAACATGTTGATGTACCAGAATTTGATATCTCAAAAAACATTTGCCCTTTTCTCAAGAATAATCAATGTAGTATTAGAGACTTTCGAACGATAGGGTGTCGTACTTTTTATTGTAATCCACATTTCAAGGAAGTTTCTCACGCCCTATATGAAAAATATTACCAAATGGTTAAAGAACTAAGCCATAAGTATAACATTCAATGGAAATATATGCCTTTTCTTGATCAACTTATCGAATTCAAATCAAAATCATCCATGAGAGTAAGCCAAATCTTCACGCATTCTCATACCCCTGACCATTGAGAAAATGATTGACTTGATACATAAAAATATTATACTTAATTCGAGTGAGACTCAGTTTCAATTAATTTCATCCAATTTTCAAATATATACATGCCTAAAGAAGAGATAGACACCTATAAAATTGCCTTAGTTGGAAATCCGAATGTTGGAAAAAGTGTGATATTCGGCTTGTTAACTGGAAAATATGTGACGGTATCGAACTATCCAGGAACGACAGTAGAGGTTTCCAGGGGCTTTTGCAAGGGACTAGATGGAAAAATAGAGATTGTAGATACACCCGGAGCAAATAGTTTAATACCTCTATCAGAGGATGAGCGTGTTGCCAGAGATATGCTTTTGGAGGAGTATAAAAAACGTGTTGTACAGGTTTCAGATGCGAAGAATCTCCGTCGTGGCCTGCTTATTACTACTCAACTTGCGGAAATGGGACTGCCTGTTGTGCTGGTCTTGAATATGTGGGATGAACTTCTGGACAGAGGTATGAACATTGATATAAACGCATTGCAGAAAATACTGAATGTGCCCATTGTTAAAACTATTGCTACTCATAGAGTTGGTATAAGTACAATACTCAACTTCGTACCTCATGCAAAAGTACCTGATCTCCGTATTGATTACGGAAGCATAATTGAGAAAGGTATTTCTGCAATACAAGATGTATTACAGGGAGATATGGTTATAAATAAACGAGCATTGTCAATTATGCTTTTGTCAGGTGATGAAGCCCTTGAAGAAAATTTGCGGCACAAACTAACCAACAGTTCTTTTAACGACATCCATCGTATCCGGGACGATATACAGAAATATTTTAGCAAGCCGCTTAGCTATGTGATTAATATCAAGAGGGCAAACTATGTTAATGCATTAATTGAAAAGGTAGGTATGACCGTTGCCAGAGAGAGGAAAACGCACCCATTTATACAAGGCCTATTCTTTTATTTTCTTATGCCACTGGCATCTTTTTTTATTGGATACAAGCTTATAACATTGCTTATGTATTTAATCTCATTCAAGTTTCAACCAGATGGTATGTTTAATTTTATTATTCCAATTATTGCGGGTGGAATATCGTCTTTGTGGTTCTCATGCTACCTCTATTTGAAAGAATACAGGGCAAAGACGCCGGTCTCGGAAATACTTGGGCGTATTACTATGCACCCTGTAGCGGCTTTTCCGATACTGATTATTATTCTGTGGATTGTTTATAAGCTTGTGGGTGAATTTGGGGCAGGAACGTGTGTAGATTTTTTTGAGAATAAGATATTCGGTAATTCCCTGGTGCCGTCAGATGGCTTTGATATTTCCATATACATTCCATTACTACAGAAAACATATACTATTGCCCATGTAAATTTTCAGGGATTTAATTATTATCTTGGTTTGCTTGCACAGAAGGTTGTAAGCAAAGATAATATTATTTTTGAATTGTTTTTAAATGAACAATCGGGATTGATACAGGTAGGACTTACCTACGCAATAGCCATTGTTTTTCCTATTGTAGGATTTTTCTTCCTTGCGTTTGGTATTATGGAAGACAGCGGCTATTTACCACGCCTTGCTGTTATGGTTGACAAAGTATTTAAACGCATCGGGCTTAACGGGAAGGCAATTTTACCGATGGTGCTGGGTCTGGGGTGTGATACCATGGCTACTCTGACAACCCGTATACTTAATACGAGAAAGGAACGGGTTATTGCCACGCTGCTTCTGGCATTAGCCATTCCGTGTTCTGCACAATTAGGGGTTATTGCAGGTATATTAGGAAGGATTTCAGGGATATACTTTGCGTT
>CAZPUD010000380.1:0-3320 GCA_964589115.1 uncultured candidatus Brocadiaceae bacterium
TATCTGCCTAATAACATCGGAAGATTTTGAAAAAAATTTAGTATATTTTTAAGATTTTTTTAACAATTTAGTTTTTTGAAAAATAACCCCGTAGGGGTGAAATATAAATAGCTAAAACAAAACATGAGAATAAAGCTCCAGAGGAGCGGTATATAGACGCTTAAATACTATACCGCTCTTCTGGAGCTTAACATGGTGTAGATTTTGTTCTATTAATATACTGCTCCTAACGGAGCTTTTCAGGTTTTTTCAAAAAACAAATTGTTACGATTTTTTTAGCTGTCCGGGTTGTTGGGTTCGAGGTTCACGGTTGTTTTACTTTCTTCAAATCTTGTGTCATTACATATACAATATTACAATTGCAATACCGTTTAATATTTAAAAATGCTGTAATGAATATATGAGTTCGTAATTTAGTTACTTAAGAGAGAAAAAAATTTTGAGATGGTTGTGCTATAGGAGAGGCGGTGTCTACGGATCCGATTTTTTTATGAAAAATTTTCGAAAATTGGTTTTTTGAATAAAAAGATGCGAAAATATTTCGTCGCTAATATTTAATTTGATTTTAGAGGGTAATTTTTATAAGATTCTAATCTTATGTGCAGACACCTTTTCGGTATATTGTTTCTAATAGTTTTACTTTCCTTCCAGACACAAGCCATATGGGCTGTCGGTATGGAGGGAAATGTCTATAAGACTTCGTCTAAAAAATACAGTGCGAAAAAGTGGATTAAAAACGGGCAGTCGAAATACAAGCGGGCAAAGTATGAACGGGCCGTAGAGGCATTTAATAAATCCATTGCCTCACATCCGGATTACTTCGATGCATGGGATGGCCTTGGGAACTCATTGTTCCAATTAGGAAATTACGATATGGCCATTCAAGCCTATGATAAGGCTCTTACCATTGACCCGAACCGGGATACCACATTGGTAAACAAGGGTATAGCCGTCTATAAGAAAGGCCATTATGAAGAGGCATTAAAATTGTATGACAGGGCACTTGATCTGAATCCAGAGGTTGTGACCACGTGGTATAATAAGGGTGTGGCCCTCATTGCGTTAAGCAGATACCATGAAGCCTTGAAGATGTTTGAAAAAGCGATAGAAATTAATTCAGAGGACGACCTGCCGTGGCATGGGAAGGGTTATATTTTAATCCTGTTTGAGAAGTATAATGAAGCCCTCCAACTCTTTACTAAAGCAGTACAGGAAAACCCCGATAGGGGATGGGCCTGGAATAATCTGGGTATTACCTTAAATAAGTTAGGCATGTATGAAGAGGCAGTGAAGGCATTTGATAAGGCTATAGAGATTAATCCTAAGAGTGCAAGGGCATGGCATAATAAGGCAAACTCTCTCTACAATTTGGGCAAATATGAGGAGTCGATGAGGATTTATAATAAGGCAATGCAGCTTGATCCTCTTTTATACGCGGGAGTTAAATAACGAGATTATATAGGCGCTTGGCGCTTCAATATCGATAAAATTTTGTCGATATGCCGAAGTGTCTAAATTCGAAATACGAAACAAATTCAAATGACCAAATTTCAAAAAAGAGAAACCGCAGATTGCACAGATGACACAGATTTTGGTAGATGAGCAGATGGGTGGATGAGTAGATGAGTGATGGGTTAAATACCCATTTACCCACTCCACTCATTTACTCGTCTACTAATTTATGTCTTTCTTCGTATCCTTCGTGGTGTAAAATAATACCTTTGCACCCTTTGCACCTTTGCGGTGAACTTTTACTATTTGTTTTATAATTTTTCTCTTCGTGTCCTTCGTGTTCTTCGTGGTGTTAAAAATGCTTTTCATCTGTGTAGTCTGTGAAATCTGCGGTTCCGGTAATTTCTTCTAAAAAAGGCAATCTATGGAAACAACGAAAGACTTCCCTTCAGATAATATTATAAATTATATAAAAAAATACATGCAAAATGAGGAAAAGGAAATCATTGATCTTGCATGTAAATTAATCGCTGCAAAAACCGAAAATCCTCCCGGAAACGAAATCCTCGCCGTACAAACCGTTGAAAACTTCTTCCAATCTTTGCAAATTCCTTATGCAATTTTTGAAAAAATAAAGGGAAGATCAAATATTATCGGATACATAGGCCGGAAAGACCACACGCGTACTGCTCCTGCCCTGCTGGTTGCATGTCATTTGGATGTGGTGCCCGCAGGTGATGACTGGAACAGGAACCCATTTGAGGCATGGACAGAAAACGAACGCATTTACGGAAGAGGCGCTTCAGATAACAAGGGACAAATGGCCTCATTAATGGCCGTTGCAAGGTTTCTTAAAGAGCATGAGCATAAGTTAAAAGGTCAGTTTCTCCTGGCAGGGGTCGCAGATGAGGAACGGGGATCTGCCCTCGGATTAGAATATTTACTTAACGAATGCGGGATTAGTGCGGACTTTGCCATCATTCCCGATGTCGCCCATAATATGCAGATAATCGATGTAACTGAAAAAGGCACCCTGTTCCTTGAAATAACTTCGCACGGTAAACAGGCACACGGCTCAAGACCAGAAATGGGAATTAATGCCATATGGAACATGATTTCCTTATTGGAACGCATAAAACAATTAAAGTTCAGACACACCTCCCATCCACTTCATACCCCGCCTACAATAAATCTCGGTTCCATACACAGTGGAACGGCCCCGAATATCGTACCGGCTCTCTGTAAAATACAGTTAGACATCCGTTATTTGCCAGGAGATTCCACAGACGCTATTATTGGCGATATTAAAAATATTATCAGAGAGGTTGAAAGAGAATACCCTGCGCGGTTCGATCTGAAGATCATATCCGATCAGCCTCCGACCATTGTACCTGTTGATAACCCGCTGGTGGAGATCATTTCAAAGCATACAGTTTCCATCCTGGGAAAAACTCCACAGCCAAGAGGATTATCGGGCGCTACGGTAACAAAGCAGCTCGTACAAAAGGGTGTTATCGCCGTAGGGTTTGGCCCGGGCGACGAGGCTGAGGCACACGCCACACATGAGTCTATCTCCATTAAGGAGCTTGTTGATTTTGCAAAAATAATGGCTTTAATTGCAATCGATATGTTGACAAAAGACTGAATACGGGACAATACTATAATTGTTTAACGTAAAATTAGATTGAGTTTTAAAAAGCAAAACTCTTATGGCTTTTCTTTTTACCCACCCCCTACCCCTCCCAGGAGGGGAATATTAGAAGTCCCCTCCTGGGAGGGGTAGGGGGTGGATTTCCCTTCCGGGAAGTAACTTCTATGGTTGGTTCAATCTTGTAGATTGAACCATGCGTTTAGCATGGGCCTGTACG
>CAZPUD010000381.1:0-3294 GCA_964589115.1 uncultured candidatus Brocadiaceae bacterium
TCATAACCTGCTTTCGAGTGTATGTATTCCTCTTCTGAAATTGCCTTCTTCTTGAAAAGCTCTTCAGCCCTGGAAAAATCACTCTCTAAGTGTATTTTATCAGCTCTTGCCGCAGCTAGTTTTGCCTCTGCCTCTGCAATTTCCTGCGGGCGTGAACCTGCCTCAAGTTCTGCCAGCTCTGCCCGTGCCATTTCCAGTACGGCACGCTGCATATTTACCTCGTTGACGAGATCTGAATAGTCAAGTAAGGCCACCACATCCCCTTTCCGTATAAACTCTCCCTCATCTACGAAACGTTTGTCTACATGACCTGCAATCTTAAAGCTAACCTCGGCATCGGTAACCTCAATGTTACCAGACACGTGGATACTGTTTGAACTATTGCCGGGCCTGGTTTTGAGATAAATAAAAACCAACACCATCATAACTAATACAGTCAATATCAAAACAATATGGATATTTTTCTTCACTGGTTTATTCCCGATCTATATGTGAATATATATTCACATTATAAATAAAAAAATTATTTTACTTTAATGTATTCATTGAAGATCTTCCATGCATTTTCTACCCGTTTTGTAACATCGAACCCATCATCACTCATGTGCCATAAGATGGCTGCCGATTGAACCATACCTAAAAACATAAAAGAGATAGTTGTTGGGTCTGTATCGCGGCGTATTTTGCCCTCCCGTTGTCCCTGACTAACAATTTTGCCCACTCTGCTGAGATATGTTGTTATGATATTATATATCCTTGTCTTTCGTTCCGGATGTCCATTATATATATCCTCTGAGAAGATGATACGGAGGATTCCTTGGTTCTCCCTGATAAGTTTCACATGATACATGATTAGTTGCCTTAGGCGGTCTATTGGTTCAGATGTTTCATGTAATACCATATCAACATTATCCAGCAGCCTTTTCTGAATATGATTAAGGACCGAATCAAGCACCTCTTCCTTGTTTTTAAAATGGCGGTATATCGCAGACGGCACAAGACCCACTCTACGGGCCAGCTTAGCCATATTTAACCCCTTCAATCCATGGCTGGCAATCAAGCTTAGTGCTGCTTGTGCTATTTGGTCCTGCCTGATTTCTGTATTAAGTTTCTCTATACTCATATTTTTTTCTTTTATTTGTGAATATGTATTCACATTTTAATTAAAAAATATGTATATGTCAAGAAACAATGTAAGAATTTGAAAATAGTTTTTTCAATTCGATTTATTTACTAGTTTTTCCTGCCGTGTGGGGAAAAGATTGTTTTAGCGCTGGAATACAAAAAACTGGGCTGAACGCATGTAATTAATATAGGGTTGATATTCATTATAAAATATAAGGCCTTATTGTCCTTAAGGTATTATCATGTTATTATGTACATTAAACCACAGTAGTTGATAGAAAATCTATTGTAAGAATTTAAGGAGGAATGAAAATGATCACAAGGCGATTTTACTGGAGTTGGATTTTTTTATCTGCTTTATTCATTATATCCATATCAGGTTGTTACGCTGAAAGGACCCCACAGGAAGTGACACAGAAATTCTGGCGGGCTATCGTAGTTCAGGATATTGAAAATGCCCGTAAATACACAACGAAAGCAACACGTGGCCTGGTAGATGTTCCATCCACAGCACAATTCCGCAGCGCAACCGTCACATTTGACAAGGTTACAATCTATAATAATACAACTGCTATTGAAACTAACCTGCAAGTGTATAAAAACGATGCAGAAACCACTGTCATCCCGCTGCAAACGATATTAAAACAAGAGGATGGAGAGTGGAAAGTGGATTACCAGAAAACAAGGGAAAGTATCGTGCATCCAGATACCGTTTCTGATATTGCGAAAGACTTACAAAAACTTGGTAAAAAATTATCAGATCATATGGATGAAGCCCTGGAGGAAGTCAGACAGAAAATCCCTGAATATGAGGAAAAACTGAGAAAATTAGGCGTGGAGGCATCAAGAAAAATGGAAGAAGCAGTACAACAACAGTTGTCGGAGATTAAGAAAGGTATTGAAGAATTAGGAAATATTCTGGATGAAGTGCTAAAAAAAGAAGAGAACAACAATGGCAAACAGGAAAGTCCATAAACCGATAACATACTAAATAAATTTTGTAACAGTTTATTTTTTTGAAAAATTACAACAATAACAATGTGTTATATACAGCGTAGGGGCAGGTTTCAAACCTGCCCCTACAATAAATACTCATGCTTAATACACCTTCGGGAAACTTTCAAAAAGTTTCTCTAAAGAAACAGGCTCCAACTGTTCATGCAGAAGATTAATAATAGAAGGGCTGTCGACTTCTCTCCGTACCTCTTTCCGGATCACAGAGATAAACGTATATACGATATCAGGATCAAACTGCTTGTTGAGGTTTTCTTTTATCTGGTCCATGGCCTCCGTAAAGGTAAGCTTCCTCCGATAAGGCCTGTCAGTTGTCATGGCGTCAAAGGCGTCCACCAGCGCCATAATCCTTGCACCTACCGGTATATTTGATTTTTTTAGTCTGTCAGGGTAGCCCATCCCATCTACCCTTTCATGATGATTACGTGTCATGATAGAGATACCTTTCCAAGGAAACTTTATCTTTGACAGTATCTCATAACCTACTACCGGATGGGAATACAATTCCGACCATTCATGTTTTGTAAGAGAACTTGCTTTGTTTATTATTGACTTGTCCACAGCTACCTTGCCTATATCATGAAGCAGCCCTGCTATTCTTATCCCTTCTATCTCTTCATTAAGTAACCCTATTTCTTTTGCCAGCGCAGTACTGTACGCTGAAACCCGATAGGAGTGCCCTCTCGTATAAGCATCTTTTGCATCTATTGCTGCCGCAAAGGCATGTATGGTATCGTAGTACGTGCATACTAAGTTTTCACAAAGACTCTTATTCTCCCTGTATTTATGCATGAGTTTTATCAAAAGTGAACGGCTGCGTAAACTAAAAGATATATGCTGCGCCATAATTGAGAGGAGCTGAAAATCATACTCTGTATATTCTTCTCCGGAATATTTACCGTTTATCGATATGAAACCAAGTAGTTCATCGCTAACGATCAGAAAAGCAATTACCCTGACATGAAACTTCTCCAATTCTGCCCTTACAGGCCCCAGAACCGATACAATTGGATTATTGCTCTCTATATCAAACGGTCTGTTATACTTAACGATTTCTTTTATTGCCTCATCAGGTAACTGCAGAGTTATACCATCTACATTACCTACGCCTTTCGAAGAAAGAGGAAAGAAGATTTTTTTATCCCGGTCGTATCC
>CAZPUD010000382.1:0-3290 GCA_964589115.1 uncultured candidatus Brocadiaceae bacterium
ATCAAGCGAGGTGGCATTGATGTTTTGGCCATTAACGACCTTGCCGATTCAAAATCGCTGGCAATGTTACTAAAATATGATTCAGTACACGGTAAATTTCAAGGAACTATCGAGGCGAAAGAAAAATCTTTGATCGTAAATGGCAAAGAAGTTGCCCTGCTTACGGAGAAAGATCCTTCTAGATTACCATGGAAATCTCTTGGTGTAGACGTAGTAGTTGAATCAACCGGTATATTCACCTCACGGGCAGAATGTGCCAAGCATCTTGATGCAGGGGCTAAAAAAGTCATACTCTCTGCACCGGCTAAAGACAAAGTAGATGCTACTATCGTCGTGGGTGTAAATAATAAGGAACTTAAGCCAGAACACAAGATCATATCTAACGCCTCATGTACAACAAACTGCTTGGCGCCTTTAGCAAAAGTTATCCATGATAACTTCGGGATAGAAAAGGGACTCATGACAACAATCCATGCATATACGAATGACCAGCGGATCATTGATTTTATGCATAAAGATCCAAGAAGGGCAAGGGCTGCTGCGATGAATATCATTCCAACAACTACGGGAGCAGCCAAGGCCATTGGAGAAGTAATTCCGGCACTGAAAGGCAAGTTAGACGGGCTGGCTATGCGTGTACCCGTCCCGAATGGTTCTGTAACGGATCTGGTTGCAACAGTATCAAAAGATATCACCATAGAAGATGTTAACACAGCTATGAAGAGGGCTGCTGAAGGGGAATTAAAAGGCATTTTAGAATACTGCGAGGACCCTATTGTATCCTCTGATATTGTTGGAAACACTCATTCAAGTATTTTTGATTCTGCATTAACATACGTAATTGACAAACGTATGGTAAAAGTAGTCTCCTGGTATGATAACGAATGGGGCTTTTCCAATCGCATGGTAGATCTTATCGTATTACTCGCTTCTCTCTAGCAAGATAATATTTCTCTTATAGAAACCAGCCTTATTTACTTAAATTTTTATAAACCTTTTTATTTATAATTCACCATGGATAAACTGTTTATAAAAGACATAGACGTGCGAAAAAAAAGGGTTATGGTTCGGACTGATTACAATGTGCCATTAGATGAGGATGGAAATATTACCGATGATACCAGGATAAGGGCAACCTTGCCAACAATCAACTATTTACTGGATGAAAAGGCAAAGGTAATTATCGCTTCTCATTTGGGCAGACCCGAGGGTAAAGCAAACCCAAAGTACAGTCTGAAGCCGGCAGCAAGAAGGCTGCAGCGATTCCTTAATGAAAGAGTAAGGGTAATAATGGCCGATGACTGTATTGGTCCAAAGGTAAAACAACAGATAGATGAAATGCAGTACGGGGACGTATTAATCTTAGAAAATTTGAGGTTTTATGCCGGAGAAGAAAAGAACGATCCATCCTTTGCAAAAGAATTAGCAAGCTTGTGTGATGTATTCATTCAGGATGCCTTCGGCAACTGTCACAGGAAACATGCCTCAATGGTTGGTATTGACAGCCTCGTACCATCGGCGGCCGGATTTTTGCTTAAAAAAGAGATAGATTATTTTGAAAAGGCGGTCAATAACCCCATGCGTCCCGTCGTTGCGCTGCTAGGTGGTGCAAAGGTTTCTGATAAAATAAAGATACTCGAAAACCTGGCCAAAAGGATGGATAAGATCCTCATTGGAGGTGCTATGGCATTTACATTCCTCAAATCACAGGGTTTTGGTGTCGGAAGGTCATTGGTTGAGGATAGTATGCTCAATATGGTAAAAAATTTAATGGACATTTCAAAAAAAAATGGTACAAAGTTGTATTTGCCGGTTGATTTTGTCGTTGCTGAAAACTTTGATAGCCGGGCGGAAACAAAGGTTGTACCTTTTCAGGAAATCCCGGAAAAATGGATGGCTCTGGATATCGGTCCAGCTACAACAAAGCTATTTACCGAAGCGCTTCAGGATGCCAAAACAATATTATGGAACGGCCCCATGGGGGCATTCGAGTTTGATGCGTTTAGCCGGGGAACATATGCAATGGTAGATACAGTAACCAGTTCGCATGCCTCAACAATTGTAGGGGGCGGAGACACCGATATGGCATTTCACAAGTCAGGAAAAACACACGAGGTATCATTTATATCTACAGGTGGCGGGGCGTTTCTCAAATTATTAGAAGGCGGTGAACTTCCGGGCGTTGCATCCCTGTCTGGCGGAAAGAGAAATACAGTACATACCTAACCTTCACCATCTTAATAGAAAGCGAAAAATAAGAACCATATGCAGCCAAAAATAAAAATTTCAGCATCCATCCTTGCCGCTAATCCCGTACGCCTTGAGGATGAGATAAAAAAAGTAGAAAAGGCCGGTATTGACCTGATCCATATAGACGTTATGGACGGCCATTTTGTCCCGAACATAACAATGGGCCCCTTCATTGTAGAAGGAATAAAACGCATTACAAAGGTACCGTTAGATATCCATCTGATGATTGAGAATCCGGAACGCTATATAAATGCATTCGCAAAAGCAGCAGGAGAAGGTGACATAATAACCTTTCACATAGAAACTGCAAAAAACCCCAAAGAAGTTGTCTCGTTGATCAAAAATACCGGCTTAAAGGCCGGCGTGTCGCTTAATCCAAATACTTCGACCGGGACGGTTGAAAATCTACTTGATACTATCGATATGGTACTTGTAATGTCCGTATATCCCGGTTTTGCCGGTCAAAAGTTTATACCAGGCGCTCTACCAAAAATTCAAAAATTGCGAAGCATTGTCCCTTACGAAGTAGACATAGAAGTAGATGGCGGTATTACCGCAGAAAATGTTGCTGAAGTTGTCCAACAAGGGGCGAATGTAGTGGTTGCTGCATCTGCAATTTTTAAAGCAAATGACCCTTATAGTGCAGCTAAAATTCTTAAACAAATAGCAGAGCAGGCTTCTAAAAAGAAACATGATAATAAAAAGAATTATAATCGAATTACCACCCTCTTATCCTCTCCTTTTGAAGGAAATGAAGGAATAGAACAGAAAATAGAAAAGTAAAAAATAACTTGTTTTTTAGTGAAAAGTTTATAAACTATTTAAAAGTTGTAACGGTGGCAAAATTTCGATAAATATTCTTTCAGAAAATATTCGTTAAGAACTTTGTACAAAATAACCGCTTATCCTTAAACTATTATTGCGATGATGAGAGGGATTATTTATCGGTACAAATATTGTTCTTTCTAAAAAAAGAGTCTTCTAACAAATGGGGTATTACTCAATGGTTTTTTTTAGAAAAAAGAAGGATATGCCCGATG